>DATLOR010000400.1:0-28376 GCA_035536135.1 Pyrinomonadaceae bacterium
TGAAATTGTTTTCAGTCCGAAGACAACACTAAAAATGAGTTGTTTTTAAATGCTTCATCAACGGCATAGATAAATTTTCGCAAAGCCAGATCAGCCGCCGCATTTTGATTTGCAGATTTCAGCTTCAAACATTCTGCGCGCAATGTTTGGATTTCGTCTGGAGTAAAAACATAATCTTTATACATATCATCAATTCTGCCAAGCATTGGATATAATAAAGCGAATTTCCGAAAAATCCTTTGATTGTTTTCACTGGCTTTTTCGTAATCGGCATTGTTTTGAAGATTTTGGTAATCGATTCTGCCCGGAACTACTGCGTCCTGAATGGCAAACAGGTCGTCATCATTTATACAAATTTTAAGTGCGCGATCGGTTTTTGGGTCGTATTCATCTGGATTTTTGGCTAAAGACAAATCAAGCGTTCCGTTTCCGCATCCGCGATAAATATCATTTGGATATTCAAATTTTTGCTCCGTCTTAATTTCGCCGGCGAAATCTCTTTTTGGTTTAAGATAGGCTGCGAAAATCACGAGGGCAATATTTAGAATTAAAAGCAAAACGATCAATCCGGGCATCGCGACAACTAATCCTAGTCCGGGAAAAAAAATATTATCCCCGCCGCGCCACCAACCGATTAGCAAAATAAAAACTAAAATTGATAAAACTACGGCAAATAAAATTAAAAATGAGGCAATATTAAAATTCATTTATCGAACAAGTAAGACTTAATAATTTGTTATTTGACGCGGCTTGTGCGGCGTTTCAGAAAATCCATTAAAACAAACTCGGTCAGATTATTCGGATTGGCAAAATACGCTTTGCCGCGGGTCATTGCCGTCATTTGTTTGACGAAATCAACCAGATAATAATCGCTCGCGAGCATAAAAGTATTGATCATCACGCCCGCTTTGCGGCAGGCTTGGACTTCTTTGAAGGTTTCCGCCATGACGAACGGGTCGTTGCCCATCGAATTTTTATACAAAAGGCGCTTATCGTTTTGAACCTGCGAATACCGGCGGTAATTCAAATACGCAGGATTGCCCGAATCGATGAACGCGGCGGTCGGTTTGCCGTCCGTAACCATCACGATCTGCTTCATTTCCTTGTTTTGCGCCGCCAGGATCCGCCGCGCGAGCTTTAAGCCTTCCGCCGTGTTCGTGTGATACGGACCGACCTGCGTGGTCGCTAATTTCGCGATCGGCAATTCTTCCGCGCCGTCGTGAAACAGCACGATTTTAAGCGAGTCGCCCGGATACTGCGTTCTGATTAAATGCGCGAGCGCAAGCGCGACCTTTTTGGCGGGCGTAAAGCGGTCTTCGCCGTACAGGATCATCGAATGCGAACAATCGAGCATCACGACCGTCGCGCACGACGATTGATAATCCTGTTGATGAACGTGCAGATCCTTGTATTCGAGATTGAGCGGAACGCCCAAGCCTTCGCGGGTGATCGCCGATAAAAGCGTCGCGTTGACATCGAGGTTGATCGTGTCGCCGAATTCGTATTGTTTCGAGCTGAGAGCGGCTTCGATGCCCGTGTCGAGATGCGGCGTGTCGTGTCTGCCGATGCTCGATTTGCCCATGGAACCCAAAAGTTTCTGCAAAGTTTTGTAGCCGAGAAAATCCAAGCCCTTTTCCGTCACCTGAAAGCGAATATCACGCGGCAGAGCTTGCCCGATTTCGCCTTTGCCCTGTCCGTTTTGCTGTTCACGGGTTTGCGGCTGTTCGATTTCCTGCAAATTCAGATAACCTTCTTCGACCAAACGTTCGATGAGCTGATTGATCAATTCTTCGAGCAGCGAGCCTTTGAATTTATTGTCGTTGTCGGCGAGCATCTTTTCAACATCGAGCTCGTCCAAAATTCCCTGTTCGAGCAAAGCCTGCAGAATCGCTTCCCGAAGCGCATCGAGCGAATCGTCAACCTCGTTGCGCTGGCGCGTCCACCAGTAGTTTTCGTTATACCCCGAATCAAGCAGAGAGTCTGAAAGTGACTGCATCAGATCGCCGAGATTGATGCCTGAAGGGTCGAAGCCTTTGAATTTTGAATAACGGATAAACTTCATCGTTTTATTTTCCTTGTCATTTCAGAATAAAACTTATCGGCAGTCGATTCAACTAAAAAGTGAAAAGGTGAAAAAGTTTAAAAGTGAAAAAGTTGGCTTGGAAAATCCGAACCAACTTTTTCGCTTTTTCACCCTTTCACTTTTCCGCTTTAAATAAACGCGAAGTCGAATTGTTCCTGATGGACTGCCTTGTCGCTCGTGATGTCGGTCGCGCCAAGGTAGGCTTCGATCTCTTCGAGAACTTCCCTTTCCGAACCGCGCAGAGCAACGGCAACGTCCGGGTGAACGCGCAGCGTCGTCTGGCGTACGTCGTCAAGACTTCGCGACAAACGGCGTGCTTCTTCGAGAATTTCGTAGCAGACGGTCTGCGGCGATTTGACCCAGCCCGCGCCCTGACAGTAATCGCACGGCGCGCACATCGTGCGTTCGAGCGATTGTTTGACACGCTTGCGCGTCATGATGATCAGTCCGAAATCGTTGAATGAGAGAACCTTCGTCGGCGATTTATCGGAAGCGAGAGCTTCCTGCAAAGCCTGTGCAACCTTATTCCGGTTGCGGCGGTCTTCCATATCGATCAGATCGAGCACGATGATTCCGCCCAAGTCCCGCAGACGAATCTGCCGCGCAATTTCGTCAACGGCTTCCATATTCGTTTTCGTGATCGTATCTTCGAGCCGCGCATTGCCTTTGCCGACGAATTTGCCCGTGTTGACGTCGATCGCGACGAGCGCTTCGGTTTGATTGATGACGAGATAGCCGCCCGATTTCAGCCAAACACGCGGTTTCAGAGCCTTGTCAACTTCTTCCTGAACGGCGTAAGCTTCGAGGATCGGTTCTTCACGCGTGTAAAGTTTGACGCGTTTCACGAGCCGCGGCTGAATGCGGTTGATAAATTCGACGATTCGTAAATATTCTTCCTCGGAATCGACGCGGATCGCCGCAAAATCATCGGAAAGCTGGTCGCGTAAAATGCGTTGAATAATATCCAGATCCTGATGAACGAGCGCGGGCGATTTCGATTTTTCGGCTTGGCGTTTGATATCGAGCCAGGTGCGGACAAGATACCGCGCATCCTGGCGCAGATCTTCTTCGGAAATACCGATTCCGGCGGTGCGCACGATAAATCCGCCCGACGGAACATCTTCTTCCTGTTTGATCTTTTGGATCAGAACGCGAAGCCGTCCGCGTTCATTCGAAGATTCGATTTTACGCGAAACGCCGAGATGCTCGATCGTCGGCATATAAACCAGAAAGCGTCCGGGAAGCGCAATGTGCGAAGTGATCCGCGCGCCTTTGCGGGCGATCGGTTCTTTCGCGATTTGGACGAGAATTTCCTGCCCTTCGCGCAGAAGGTCGGTAATCGTCGGCTGTGAACGGTCGCGTCCGCCGCGTGAATCGCGGTTGTCGCGTCCGCCGCCGCGTGAATCGCGGTTTCCGTTGCCGCCGCCCTGATAACCTGTTTTCGGTGCGGCTTCAACAAAATCAACATCGGCGATCTCGGTTTCGGAAACGGCTGATTCGCCCATCTCCGAACCTTCGTAGCGTTCCTGCGGTTTGTCGCTTCCGGCTCCAGCACGTCCGCGACTGCCGCCGCCGCGCCGCCCGCGACCTCCGCGACCTCCGCGTCTGACCGCCATTTCCGCCGTGTCCGAAGATTCTTTGACGCTCGCCTCGGAATCTTCTAATTTTTCGGTTTTCGAACCTTTTTTGCCGCCGGAGTTCGTGCGTTTCGAGCGCGAGGATTTTCCTCTCGATTTGAGTTTTTCCGCCGCGGTTTCTTTCGCTTCTTCTCTGACTTCCGCCACCGGTTCGGCGGCTTGCGCTTCTTCGGACGCTTCGGCTTTATTTTTTGCCGAACCGCCGCGTCTTCCTCTCGAAGACGATTTTTTCTTTTCTTGCGGTTCGGCGTTTGCCTCTTCGACCGCGACCGGTTCAGTTTCCTGCGCCTGTTCGGCTTCGACCGTTTCGACCGCTTCAGATGATTTTTCACCCGATTTGTTTCTGCCTCTGCCGCCGCGGCTTCCGCGTCTGTTTTTAGATTTTTTCGGCTCGGCAGCGCCTGTTTCGGATTCTTCTTCATCCGCAATACGCTCGAAACCGCTTTCGCTGACTTCATTGATCAGCGAACCGACTTCGGCGGTCGCGGTGCTTTCCATATCGAATTCGACGGCGCGGACCTTATCGACGATCGCTTCCTGGCGATACGCATCTTTGAACATTTCGCCCGTGTCCTCGTCGTCGATCACACGCTCGAAATTCGAATCTTCCGTTTCGAAAACGAGCGGCGTTTCTTCCGAGGTTTCGCTCAAGCCCGATTCTTCCGAAGGCTGCTGGGATTGCTGTTCGGCTAATCTTTTCTCGCGTTTGCGGTCGCGCCGGTTTTTGCGCTGTTTCTTTTGTTCCGCGGTTTCCGCAAACTCCGAAGTTTCCGCATCTTCCACCGCGCCGACCTGAATTTCTTCGATTTCTTCGACCGACGCTTCTTCCGCTGCCGCTTCAATCTCGTCGATTTCGTCTTCGTCCAAAACCGCGCCGCTTTCAACTAATGGTTCGGCAATTTCCTGCGCGGCTTCCATATGTTTTTCGCGTTCCATCCGCGACCGTGCAATTTTGTCGTCGGCTTCGCGTTTAATTTCTTCGGGCGAAACTTTTTTGCCCTTTTCCATCATGATGCGTTCGATTTCTTCTTCTTCGTCAAAGAAGTCCGAGACATACAGAAAGGCGTCGCGTTCGAGCCCGATCTCGACAAATGCCGATTGCATTCCGGGCAGAACACGCTGGACGCGTCCCTTGTAAATATTGCCGACCACGCCGGAATTTTCTTCGCCGCCGCGCTCGATATAAAATTCGGTAACTTTGCCGTTATCGAGGATAGCGATCTTTTTTTCGCGTCCGTTGACGCTGATAATCATTTCTTTTGACATATTCCCTCACTAAAATTGGTGATAAATGTCGGCTTGGAATGTTAGTTTTGCGGATTATGAACAGTCTGTTAGCGCACGCTCAGTTGTCGGCGCGTGTTTTGTAGAATTTGATTGGTTTTCGATTGTTTTCGGGAAAGTTTTAAAGTTCTCCGAAACCAAGAAATTAGAGTTTTCACGCAGGAATCTTTCGGGAAAAGCCTGATATTAGCTTTTCTAAAACGCGAGGAGCAAATTTTTTTTCAAAATGCTCAACTCGCCAAATCTCTTTCAACAAATTAATAAAACTGATTCAATCCTTTTGTTTGCTACAATTTAGCAAGTAAATTTTATTAAAACTCCAAGCAAACTGAGGATAGTATAAACGAAATTTCGAAAATCGTAAATGTATTTCTCATTCTTTTTGAAAAAACATTTTCGCAAATCCGTTATTAAGAAGAATTATTTTCGATTGACTTTGCCAAAATTTACAATACAGTTTTGTTAAGCGATGAGTTTTTTCAGTTCAAAAAAGATTGTCCGGTTCGGCGTTTCGATGCTTGCGGTTCTGCTGATCACCGCTCTGCTCGAACCGTTTCATAAGGAAATAAACTCGACGACCGTCGCGTTTGCCTTTTTGCTCGTCGTATTGTCGAGCGCGACATTTTTCGGCAGAAATCCGGCACTTTTCGCGTCCCTGATCGCAATGCTCTGTTTTAATTATTTTTTCTTCCCGCCTTACAGAACCTGGGCAATTTCCGATTCGCAAAATCTCGTCGCGTGGTTTGCATTCACGCTGACGGCGATCATCGCGGGCGAGCTTTCGATCTATGCCCGCAAACGCGCCGAGGAAGCCGAGCGCGGGAAACTGGAGATCGGCAGACTCTACGACGAACTGCACGAGGCGTTTGAGCAAGCCAGCCAAGCCGAAGCCCTGCGCCAGAGCGAAAAGCTGAAATCATCGCTGCTGGATGCCGTCACGCACGATTTGCGAACGCCTTTGACTTCGATCAAAGCCTCGGTGACAACGCTGCTCGAGGATAAAAAGGAAAAACTTCTCGATGAAGAAGGGCAGAGCGAATTTCTGGAGATCATCAACGAGGAAACCGACCGTTTGAACGAGTTTATCGAAGGAATGGTCGGCATCGCCAAGGTCGAAGCCAATGCCCTGCACATCAGAAAAGCGTGGAGCGAAGTTCAGGAAATCATTAACAACTCGCTCGAACGGGCGAAAAATCATTTGAATTCAAACCGCGTTTTGGTTGAAATTGAACGCGATCTGCCGAATATTTTTGTCGATGCGAGCTCGATCGCCGAAGTGATCTATTCCCTGCTCGATAACGCCGCAAAATATTCGCCGCCGGATTCAAAAATCAGAGTTTCGGCGCGGCGCGGGGAAAATGAAACGGTCGAGATCGCCGTCGAGGACGAAGGACGCGGCATCCGCGAAGAAATGCGCGAAAAGGTTTTCGACAAGTTTTTCCGCGACGACGAAGAAGAAGATATTCACACGACGGCAAGCGGTCTCGGTTTGGGTTTGGCAATCGCCCGCGGCATCGTCGAATCGCAGGGCGGGCGCATCTGGATCGAAAACGGCGCGGATAATTTTAAGACCAAATTTGTTTTTAACATTCCGATTGGCGATGATTAGTCGGAACCGTCTGCGGTAGCGGACGGGTTAGTGCGATTTGGCATTGTTGATATGAAATAATTTTACCCGCCCGCTACCGCAGGCGGTTCTGACATTATGAGTGAACCGAAAAAAATCCTGGTTGTTGACGACGAATATCAAATCACGCGGGTTTTGAAGCGGAGTTTGCAGGCGCATCGCTACGATGTGCGCACGGCTTCGGACGGTGAAACCGCGCTCGACACTTTTCACGATTTTCATCCCGATCTGGTGATCACCGATCTGCAGATGCCCGAAATGAACGGCATCGAGCTGTGCCGCGAAATCCGCACGATTTCCCAGATTCCGATCATCGTTTTGTCGGTCAAAGGCGAGGAAAAAACAAAGGTCGAAGCATTGGACGCAGGCGCGGACGATTACATTACAAAACCTTTCGGAATGGACGAACTGCTCGCACGTGTCCGCGCAACTCTGCGCCGTGCGCCGCGCGAGAAAAAAGAAGAAACGCTGCTCGAAGCCGGCGATTTTTCGGTCGATCTGGCAAGTCATCAGATTCTCGTGCGCGGCGCGGAAATTCATCTCACGCCGAAAGAATTCGAACTCCTCGCTTTTCTCGTCAAAAATAACGGCAAAATATTGACGCACCGCGCTTTGCTCGGCGCGATCTGGGGCGGAAATTTTACCGAGCAAACCGAATACTTACGCGTTTTTCTCGGCAATCTCCGCAAAAAGATCGAACCGAACCCGGCAAAACCGCAATACATTCTGACCGAACCATGGGTCGGATATAGATTTAATAGTGGTGAGTGATGAGTTATAAGTGGTGAGTTTTCTTTTCTTTAACTCATCACTCACCACTATTAAAAATCTTTATGAACTTTTTATAAACCATTTACCCCATCTTTACAGCGCAGGTCTTAATCTTTTCTTAGTGAGCGAGGAAAAGAAAATGACCAATCAGGCTTTCAATCAAACAAACAATCCGTTGGCGGAAAATGTTTCCGTCAATCAACAGCGCAACTTGACCGGCGATAACTGGACAAAGTATCACACGGGCGCATTGCTCGGACTGCTCGGCGGTTTTATCGTACTGCTCGGCGCGATCTTTTTAAATGTTTTCGACCTGTTTGCGGGCGACAAACCGCACGGTATCTGGCTGTTTATCGCAATTTATCCGCTGTTTGCGATCGGTTCGCATTGTCTCGACAAGATCAGCGAATTGAAGAAACAGAAAGAAAATATTTCACCTGAGAACACCCTTTGAATAGGTAAAAACGATGCTCGATTTAATTTTTATTTTGGTGATCAGCGGATTTTTTCTGCTCGCGCTCGCTTATCTGAAAGGCTGTGAAAGCCTGCGCCAAGGAGATTCTAAATAAATGAATTTAGAAACGATTTCAGCGGTCATTTGCGCGGTTTTATTATTGATCTATTTAACTTACGCGCTGCTTAGACCGGAAAAATTTTAATTAACGAGAGTAGTAATAAACGGTGAGTGATGTGTGATGAGTTTAAATAATTTGGCTTTTACACTCATCACTCACCGTTCACCACTAAAGAAAAAAATGACACTCAGCGGAATTTTTCAAATTTTACTTTTTCTCGTTGTTCTGACGCTTTTGGCAAAGCCCTCGGGAATTTATCTGACCAAAGTTTACAGCGGCGGGAAGACATTTTTAGATTTTATCTGCAAGCCGATCGAACGCTTTATTTATGCGATTTGCCGCGTTGACGCGGATGCTGAAATGAACTGGAAGCAATACGGCGCGGGCGTTTTGATTTTCAGTCTTGCTTCGAGTCTTGCGCTTTATGCGATTCAGCGTCTACAGGGTTTTCTGCCGCTCAACCCGCAGTCGTTTGCGGGAACTTCGCCCGAATTAGCGTTCAACACGGCGGTTTCGTTCGTCACGAACACGAACTGGCAGTCTTACGCGGGCGAGAGCGTGATGAGCTATCTGACGCAGATGGCGGGTTTGACGATTCAGAATTTTGCTTCGGCGGCGGTCGGAATGGCTTTGGCGGTCGTTTTTATTCGCGGAATTGCCCGCTTTGAAACCGAAAACTTAGGCAACTTCTGGACAGATCTGGTGCGCGGAATTTTATACGTTTTGCTTCCGTTTTCGTTCCTCGCGGCGATCTTCTTTGTTTCGCAGGGCGTGGTGCAGAATTTCAAACCCTACGACGCGGTGCAAACGATCGAAGGCGCGCGGCAAACGATCGCCCAGGGTCCGGTCGCCTCGCAGTTGGCGATCAAAATGCTCGGCACGAACGGCGGCGGATTTTTTAACGCCAATTCGGCGCATCCGTTCGAGAATCCGACACCGTTTTCAAACTTTGTCGAGATGCTTTTAATTCTTGTTATTCCGGCGGGTTTTACCGATATGCTCGGGCGGATGACGAAATCTCGGGGACACGGTTGGGCGGTTTACGGCGCGATGATGTGCCTGCTCGGCATCGGGATTTTTACGATCTATCAGGCGGAAAGCGCGGGCAATCCGCTTTATCCGGCGAGCGTCGATCAACGGATTGTCGGCGGAAATTTTGAGGGCAAGGAAACAAGGTTCGGCGTCGCGAATTCCGCGCTTTTTGCGGCGGTCACGACGGGCGCATCGTGCGGCGCGGTCAATTCGATGCACGACAGTTTTACGCCGCTCGGCGGGCTCGTGCCGCTCGTCAACATTCTGCTCGGCGAAGTGATCTTCGGCGGCGTCGGCGCAGGAATGTACGGAATTTTGATTTTTGTCATCCTGACGGTTTTTATCGCGGGTTTGATGGTCGGACGCACGCCCGAGTACTTGGGCAAAAAAATCGAGGCTTACGACGTGCAGATGGCGATGCTTTACGCTTTGATCTTCCCTTTGATCATTTTGGGACTCGCGGCGATTTCGGCGGTCGCGCCGGATTTCGGGCTGAGTTCATTAAATAATCAAGGCGCACACGGTTTGTCGGAAATTCTCTACGCTTTTACCTCCGCGACGGGCAACAACGGCTCGGCATTCGCGGGGTTGAACGCGAACACGCTCTGGTATAACACGACGCTCGGAATGGCGATGCTGATCGGCAGATTTTTGATGATCGTGCCCGTTCTGGCGATCGCGGGAAACCTCGGGCGGAAAAAACAAATTCCGCCTTCCTTAGGGACATTTCCCGTCAACACGACGCTTTTCAGCATTTTGCTCGTCAGTGTCGTGCTCATCGTCGGCGCGCTGACGTTCTTTCCCGCGCTCAGTTTAACGCCGATTCTGGAACATTTTCAGATGATTAACGGGCAAAGTTTTTAGTCAGTTGTTAGTGGTTCGTTGTTCGTTGAAAGTAACCTAAGTTTTTAGTTTACTTTCAATCAACAACGAACAACGAACCACTAACAACGAACCATTAAATATGAAGAAAGAAATTTCGATCTGGGACAGAAAAATTATTTCACAGGCGTTGATCGGTTCGGTCAAAAAACTCGATCCGCGCACAATGCTCAAAAATCCGGTGATGTTCGTCGTCGAAGTCGGCGCAGTGTTTCTGACGCTGAAATTAATGGCGGGTTTGGCAATCGGAACGACGAATTTTGCGTTTGAACTGCAAATCACGCTGTGGCTCTGGTTCACCGTGCAGTTTGCGAATTTCGCCGAAGCGATGGCGGAAGGACGCGGCAAGGCGCAAGCCGATACGTTGCGCAAAGCCAAGACCGAAACGAACGCGACGCTGCTCAAAAAAGACGGCTCAAGAGAAATCATTGCGGCAACGCGGCTTCGCAAAGACGACATCGTTTTGGTCGAAGCGGGCGAATTCATTCCGGGCGACGGCGAAGTCGTCGAAGGCGTCGCGTCGGTCGACGAATCGGCGATCACGGGCGAATCCGCTCCCGTGATTCGCGAATCGGGCGGCGATCGTTCGGCAGTGACGGGCGGAACACGCGTTTTGTCGGACTGGATCAAGGTACGCATTACGTCAAATCCGGGCGAAACATTCATTGACCGGATGATCGCTCTGGTCGAAGGCGCGTCGCGGCAGAAAACCCCGAACGAGATCGCGCTCAATATTCTGCTCGCGGGACTCACGATCATCTTTTTGCTCGCGGTCGTCACACTACAGCCGTTCGCGATTTATTCAAACGCGGCGCAGACGGTTTTCGTCCTTGTTTCTCTGCTCGTCTGTCTGATCCCGACGACAATCGGCGGGCTGCTTTCGGCAATCGGCATCGCCGGAATGGACCGGCTCGTTCAGCACAATGTTCTGGCAATGAGCGGTCGCGCGGTCGAAGCGGCGGGCGATGTCAACACTTTGCTGCTTGATAAAACCGGCACGATCACGCTCGGAAATCGTCAGGCGTCGGAATTTATCGCGCTCAAAGGCGTTGACGAAAAATTTCTGGCAGACGCGGCGCAGCTTTCTTCGCTTTCGGACGAAACGCCCGAAGGTCGTTCGATCGTTTTTCTGGCGAAGGAAAAATACGGCGTCAACGGCAACAACCGACTTGCCTCAAACGCCGTGTTTATTCCGTTCACGGCGCAGACGCGGATGTCGGGCGTAAATTTGAACGGGCGCGAAATCCGCAAAGGCGCGGTTGATGCGATCGAAAAATATGCCGCGAACGGCAGCGGAAAACAATCGTCCGCCGAATTGCGCAAAATCGTCGAACGCATCGCCAAGGCGGGCGGCACGCCGCTCGTGGTTGCCGATAACCGGCAGCCGCTCGGCGTGATTTATTTGAAAGATATCGTCAAAGGCGGAATGAAGGAGCGTTTCTTGCAGCTTCGGCAGATGGGCATTAAAACCGTGATGATTACGGGCGACAATCCGCTGACGGCGGCTTCGATCGCGGCGGAAGCAGGCGTTGACGATTTTCTGGCGGAAGCGACACCCGAAGACAAAATGGCACTCATCAAACGCGAACAAGCGGAAGGCAAGCTCGTCGCGATGACCGGCGACGGCACGAACGATGCGCCCGCGCTCGCCCAAGCCGATGTCGGCGTGGCGATGAACACGGGTACGCAAGCCGCGAAAGAAGCCGGAAATATGGTCGATCTCGACAGTGACCCGACCAAACTGATCGAGGTTGTCGAGATCGGAAAACAGCTCCTGATGACGCGCGGCGCGCTAACGACGTTTTCGATCGCCAATGATGTCGCCAAATATTTCGCGATCATTCCGGCGATGTTCGCGTCCGTTTTTCCGGTTTTGAATTCTTTGAATATCATGGCTTTAAAAACTCCGCAATCGGCGATTTTGGCGGCAGTGATCTTTAACGCGCTCGTGATTATCGGTTTGATCCCGCTCGCTTTAAAAGGCGTGAAATATCGTGCGCTCTCGGCTTCGTCGCTCCTTAAAAGAAATCTGCTCGTTTACGGACTCGGCGGAATCGTCGCGCCGTTCATCGGCATTAAACTGATTGATTTGGTGATTACGGCTCTTGGTTTAGCCTAAAATTTAGTCCCAAGTCCCAGGTCTCAAGCCCCAAGATTAAATCAACAATTTCGGACTTGAGACTTGGAACCTGGGACTTTGAACTTTTTATATGAAAGACTTCATAACATCGGCTTTAATGATTCTGGTTTTAACGGTTGCGCTCGGCGTGATTTATCCGCTCGCGGTGTGGGGCGTGGCGCAGGTTGTTTTTCCGCAGCAGGCAAACGGTTCGCTGATCGAAAAAGACGGCAAAATCATCGGTTCGGAACTTATCGGGCAGCAATTCGCTTCGGAGAAATATTTTCATTCACGATTGTCGGCAAACAATTACGATGCGGCAAATTCGGGCGGAACTAATCTCGGACCGGCTTCGCAGAAATTGATCGACCGCGTGAAAACCGACGCGCTAAATTTGCAAACGGAAAATCCGAATGCGCCCGTTCCCGCCGATCTGGTGACAACATCGGCATCGGGACTTGACCCGCATATTTCGCCCTCGGCGGCTGAATTTCAGATCCCGCGCATCGCCCGGGTGCGAAATCTGAGCGAAACGGATTTACGGAAATTGGTCGACCGGTTTACCGAAAACCGGCAATTCGGCATCTTCGGCGAACCGCGTGTCAATGTTTTAAAGTTGAATTTGGAGTTGGATAAAGTTCAAAAGTGAAAAGGTGAAAAGGTGAAAAAGTCTGGTTGTTTCTTATTCAAGCAAACTTTTTCACTTTTACCCTTTTCAACTTTTTCACTTTGATTATGTTTGTCGACACGCACATCACCGAAATTCCGAACGGCAAAGGCGAAAAACGTCCGTCGCCCGAATCTTTTTTAAAGATGGTCGAGGAACGCAACCGCGCCAAACTGCGGGTTTATATCGGCGCGGCGGCGGGTGTCGGAAAAACTTTCCGGATGCTTCAGGATGCACACGGGCTTAAAGAACAGGGCGTTGATGTCGTGATCGGCGCGGTTGACACTCACGGGCGGATCGAAACCGAAGAACAGATCAAAGACCTGGAAATCATTGCGCCGCAAAAGATTATGTATCGCGGCAACATTTTTGACGAGATGGATCTACAGGCGATCATCGAACGCCGTCCGGCGGTCGTCGTCGTTGACGAGCTGGCGCACACGAACATTAAGGGCACGCGCAACGAAAAGCGTTACGAAGACGTTTTGGAATTGCTCGAGAGCGGAATTTCGGTGATTACCGCGCTCAATATCCAGCATATCGAATCCCTCAACGATGTCGTTCAGCGGACAACCAGCGTGCAGGTGCGCGAAACCGTGCCCGATTGTTTTTTCAAACGCGCCGACGAAGTGATCGACATCGACGTTTCGATCGACACGCTGCGCGCCCGCCTCAGACAGGGAAAGATCTATTCGGTCGAGAAGATCGAGCAAGCCTTGAACAATTTTTTCCGCAAAGGCAATCTCGCCGCGCTGCGTGAACTCGCGCTGCGGCAGGTCGCGCAGCATCAAGCCGAACAAGACCGCGAATATCGCGAGCGAGAAGGTTTGGAACAAGCCGTGATGCCCGAAAAAGTGATGGTTTGCATGGCTTCGCGCGGAAGTGCGAAAAAGATCCTGCGGGTCGGTTCACGCATCGCCGGACGGCTTGCCAACGGCGATTGGTGCGCGGTTTATGTCGAAACTTCGGGCGAAGAAGCCGGACGGATCGCGCCCGAAACCTACGCCGTTTTGCAGGAAAACATCAAGTTTGCCGAAACGCTCGGCGCGAAAGTCTTTAAATTAAAATCGAACGACGTTGCCGACGCGCTGCTGAAATTCGCCCGCGAAAACGAGATCACGCACGTGATATTCGGTCAATCGGCGCGTTCGCGCTGGGAGATCTTCTGGAAAGGCTCGATCATCAACCGCTTCCTGCGCGAAGTCAGCGACGCGGCGGTTCACGTCATACCCATCGAAAAGGAAAAATGACAAAAAGAATTATTTAGCCGCGGATCAAAGCGGATTTCGCGGATAAGAAATTAAAATTAAATCTGCGCAATCTGCGTTAAACCGCGGCTAAAAATAAATCTCTCTCCAAATTTCGCAAAACGGAAATTTTGTTTGTTTCACGGCTTCACTATTTCCGTTTTACGATTTACGATTTATCAAATGGAAATTTATTTTCAGCTTGTCAATGATGCGGAAGGCATCAAAAAGGCTTACGACGAACTCAGCACTGAAGAATATCTCGGTTTTGACACGGAAACGACCGAGCTCGACCCTTACGAGGGAAATATCCGCCTCGTGCAGTTCAGCAACGGCAAAAATACTTACGTGATCGATCTCAAGCCGTTCGCCGACAAGGGCGATTTGAAGACCTCGGAAGAGCTTGCGCTCCTGCGCGAACTTCTCACCGCGCCGCGCCCGATCAAGATCGCGCATAACGCAAAATTCGACGCGAAATGGGTTCGGCATCATCTCGGCGTAGATGTCAACGGCATTTTCGACACGCTTCTCGCGAGCCAGCTGATCGCGGCGGGCGATCAGGACCGGCGGCACAATCTGGCTGAAGTCGTCAATTTCTTTCTCGGCGTCGAGCTCGACAAAACCGAACAGGTTTCCGATTGGAGTGCCGATGAATTATCGCAATCGCAGATCCAATACGCGGCAAAAGACGCGGCGATCATGGTCGCGCTTCGTGAAAAGGTCGTCGACCGCTTAAAGCAGGATAATCTCGTGCGGGTTGCGAAACTCGAATTCGACTGCGTGATGCCGATCGCCCAGATGGAGCTCAACGGCTTTTATCTCGACGAAGCGCGGTGGCGCGAACAGCTTGAAAAGGTCAAAAAAGAACAGGACAGGATCGCCATGGAGCTTCAGCGGATGCTCGCGGCGGGTGTCGCACAGGCATCGCTTTTCGGCGTCACGGAAATCAATCTCGATTCCAATCAGCAAGTGCTGGACGCGCTGAAAAACCTCGGCGTTCCGGTTCCGAATTCGACGCGCGGCTACCAGCTCGAACCGCTCGCGCTCGAATATCCGGTCGTTGCGAAACTTCTCGAATACCGCGGCGTGGCGAAAGCGATTTCGAGTTTCGGCGAAACCATTCTCGAATTTATCAAACCGCAGACCGGCAGGCTTCATTCGGACTTCCGGCAGATCGGCGCGCCGACCGGCAGATTTTCGAGCTCCAAACCGAACATTCAGCAAATCCCGCACGAAGAAGCCTATCGCCGCTGTTTTCGCGCGCCCGAAGGCAGAAAGCTCGTGATCGCCGATTACAGCCAGATCGAGCTCCGGATTCTGGCGGATTTTTCAAACGACGAAAATTTTATCAACGCCTTCAAATCCGGCGCGGATTTTCACACGATCACCGCCGCGCAGGTTTTCAACGTTGCGCCCGAAAAAGTTTCGCCCGAACAAAGAAGTTTCGCGAAACGCCTGAATTTTGGCGTGGTTTACGGCATCGGGGCACAGCGGTTCGCGCTGATGACGGGACTTTCCCAAACGCAAGCCGAAGATACGATGCGGAAATATTTCGGGACTTATCGCGGGCTCGACGCGTGGCTCCGCGATGCTGCGCGCAAGGTCGTTTCGGAAAAAACTTCGCGCACCGCGTCGGGCAGATTGTATAAATTCCGCTTCGAAGACGGCGACCGTGCCCAGATCGGAGCGGCACAGCGCAACGGGAAGAACTTCCCGATCCAGGGATGCGTTCACGGCAATACGAAAATCTTTGAAAAAAGGCGTGGTTACATATCAATAAAAGATTTGGTGAACCAAAAGGTTTGTGTTTGGGACGGTGAAAGATTTTCAAAGGCTTTTGTTGCTTACAGTGGTAAAAAGCAATTGGTCAATATAGAGTTTTGGGGCGGAAACTTTATTCAATGCAGTCCCGAACACAAATTTTTAACAATTGATGTTAACGGAAGAAGCAAATGGCGTAAACCTGATGATTTTGTGAAAGGCAATTATGTTGTCTTGAGTGAAACTGTCGGTGATTGGTCAGTTGATTTAAATGTGCCGAAATTTCAAGCTGGAAAAGTGTGGAACGCAAGCAAAATGTCTATTACCGATTCTACAAACACACCTTTTGACTTGGGAGTTTGGTTAGGTCGTTTGGCATCGGACGGCAGTATTGTCAATCATCAGCTTTATCTTTTAGTTGCTCGACACGAGGAAATAATTTTACCGTATATCAAAAATCTAACTTCCAAATTTGGGCATATTCATTACCAATTGAAAAAAAGTGGACTCGGAACTCAGATGCTTCATTTTCTTACTGTTTCCGCTTTGGGATTAGTCAATCAATTGAAAGATTCCGGTATTAAAAACAGAATACCCGATTTTGTTTGGCAAAATAGTCGGATATTGGCAGGTTATTTGCGCGGAATGTTCGACGGCGACGGAACAGTTCTACCTGACGGAGCAGTTTTGTCCTTCGGACAAAAAGATAAACATTTATCTTGGGCTAGAGAGATTCACCAAGCACTGCTTTTACTGGGAATCCGTAGCCGAATCAACCGTTGTGCCGACCGCGTTAATGTCTGTGTATGCAAAAAGGATATGCCGATTTTCACTAAACAAGTTGGATTCATTAATCCTGTAAAACAAACAAAGGCAGAAAAAATTCTGCCGATTAAAAAAGACAGTAAAATTTATGGGCGTGCCGTCAGAATTAAGTCCGTCGAATTCACCGATGAGTATGTTGATATGTATGATGTCGTAAATAGCGAAACAGAACGGTTTATGGCAAATGGATTAATTACCCATAATAGTTCCGCCGACATCTTAAAACGCGCCCTCCACCTTCTGCACAGCGAAATCACCGGAACGAGCACCAAACTGGTGAACATTGTCCACGACGAAGTAATTCTCGAATGCGACGCCGCAGAAGCCGAAGAAGTCTGCAAAATACTTGAAAAAGCAATGTGCGACGCGGGCGAAGAATACGTCAAAAAAGTTCCCGTCAAAGTTGACGCGCACATCGCCGATGAATGGACGAAATAAGGGATGAGGGATGAGGGATGAGAGTTTCTCGTCCCTTTTTGCTTTAAATCTTGCTGAAAAAAAACCGAAATTTCTGCTTATTGCTTTAACCTCATCCCTCATCCTTCATCCCTCATCCCTCTAAAACCCGGCGGGATTAGAAATTTTCAGAAGATTGGCGAAGGTTTTCAGTTGTTCGGGCGTGAATTTCAGTTCGGCGCTGCCGATTTTGAATTTTACATCTGAGGCTTTGGCAATTTTTTCGAGGTTGGCGCGGGAAATCTTAAAGTTCAGATACTCCATATTTTCCTTCGGCTTGGCGACATAACGCGCGTCGCCGAGATCGAGAGTTTCACTGCCGACGGTTGCCGTCCACGCGTGCGAAGCGGCAAATCGCGGCTTTTTAGTTAAAACCCAGAACGTAAAATTTATCTCATCGGGCGCGGCAGTCAAGGATTTGCCCGGATAAAAAAACGCCATCCCGAAATTCATCGCCTCAACCCCGGTGCGTTTATCCTGTTCGCTCCCGAAATCATCGCCGACGACCATTATTTTCGACATCTTCGACGCTTCGTCATAGCTCAGCGTAATATTTTTGTCGGCTTTCAAATCTTTGATCTGTTTGGCGATCGCCTCGTTGCTTTTCGACTGCCCAAACGCCGCGCTGAAGCCGAGCAAAACGATCAGCGGCAAAATAAAATATTTTTTCATCGGTTTATAAACATCTCCCCTGCCAACCATCAAAACATTTTTGCCGGACGATTTCAATAAAAACATTCGCAGAGAAGCAAAAAAAACGGACGCGAAAAATACGTCCGTTTTTTAATTTTGCTTTGTAAACAATTATTTTGCCGTGGCTTCGGATTGTTCGTCTTTGGGGAGCATATAGAGAATCCGGGCGCAGTTTTCGCAGGTGATGATCTGGTTGCCGCGTTTGACTTCCATGACCATATGCGGGCGCAGGGCGATGTGGCAGGCGCTGCACGAGCCTTTGACGACTTCGGCGACGGCGATCCCGTCTTTACTGCGCTGGGCAAAGCGGTCGTAAACGGTCGCTAAGTTTTTCGGCAAGGTCACGAAAACTTTCTGACGTTTGGCGGTTTCGGATTCGAATTCCTTTTTGGCTTTGGCTATTTCCTTGTCGAATGTGCCGAGCGCGGCGGTGCGTTTCGTTTCCAGACCGTTGATCTCTTCGGCGCGTTCTTCCAAAATCTTTTCGACTTCTTCGACCGCCGTAACCTTTTCTAAAACCTGCGTTTCGAGCGCGGTGATCTGCTTTTGAAGCGCATCGGTTTCGCGCATCGCGGTTTCGTATTCCTTCTGATTTTGCGAATGTTTCAGGTTGCGGTCGGCGCGTTCGAGATAGGTTTTGTTTTCGGCGATCTGGTTTTCAAGCTCGGCGCGTTCGGTGTTTGCCTTATCGCGTGTTGCCTGTATGTCGCGAATTGAAGAGGCGTGCTGTTCGAACTCTTGTTCAATTTCGGCACGCCTCTCGTCTGCGGTTTCGATTGCTTTTTTCAATCGTCGGATATTGGTATCTGTCTTTTGTAAATCGATTAACTTTTCAAGTTCTGCTTTCACGTGTATTAAAAAATCCCCTCTAATAACTATCTTCAATAATTATTAATATCTTACACGACTATTTTGAAAAAGTGTACCGGGTGTTAGGTGTTAGGTGTCAGGGACTAGGTTTTAGATCCTTCAGCTAACCCCTAAAACCTGAAACCTAACCCCTAACCCACACCTAAAAAAACCTGAAAATGCTTGATCAAATCTTCCAGTTCGAACGAAACGCGCATTCCGTTTTGTGTGACGGTGAACCACTGCGGGCGGTCTTCGTGCTTTAAAAGATGAAGCTCGGCGTTTGACCGCGCCATTCCGAAATGCGTAACGCGGGCGACGGCGAGCGCGTTGCCGCGCATAAATCCGTCCGCCGGCGTGCGCGTCCAACCCGCTTCGACCGTCAGACATCTCACTCCCTGACGAAACCGCAAAAGCGCGCCGGCAAGATGCATTTTTTCGATCGAAAAGCGATGCGGTTCTGCCGTTTCGATCTTAATATTCGCGTTTTTGAGGTTGGCGTGCTCTGCCGCCGAGCGCATCGTGTCGAGCAGCCATTTAACGGCAGTTTCGCGAAGCGCGTCGTTGGCGGTCTTGACGGCGATAAAATCCGCCAAGCCTTCGCGCGCCCCGATCGCCTGCGGATTTTTCGAGGCTTCGGCGATCAGTTGTTCCCAAACTTCGTTGAGTTCGTTCATAATTTGAAAGGCAGTTTCAGATTTTTTGATTTAACTTTCCGAAATAGCTCTAAGCTAATAACTGATAGCCGATAACATCGGTATTTTCAGTTATCAGCTATCAGTTATCGGTTATCGGTTATTCCGAAAAAAGTCTTTGGCATAAAATTGCAAACCATCTCTTGAAGCATAAAACTGTAAGCAGATTATTGCAATTTCGTGTTATTATCTGATTTATAAATTTATACCGCATTAAGTTTTTATGAAAAATTTAGCAGTTCTATTTTTTCTGATTATTTTTTCGCTCACCGCTTTCGGGCAAACGCCGAAAACGACTCCGAAAAAAACTCCGAAACCCGCGAAAACCGTCACGCCGAAGTTCGGCACCGAAACCGAAGAGTTTGAAAAAGCCAAAGCAATCGCGGACGCGAACGAACGCATCAAGGCTTTTCAGAATTTCATCAAAAACTTTCCCGAATCAGCCGAAATTCCCAAGGCGCAGGGTTTGATCGTCGCCGCGCACGCCGAGCTCGCCGATAAAAAGATCGAAGCGGGCGATGTCGCGGGCGGCGTCGAGCTTTTCAAAACCGCTTTGCAGGAAACGCCTTCGCCGGTTCCGAACGAACTTTTTACCCGGGTTATCCTGGGCTTTCCGTTAAGTCTCTATTCACGCAACCAGCGCGCCGCGTCGTTCGATATGGTCAAGCTGATCGAGGAAAAGGTCGGCGCCAATGCTTCGCAGATTCTCGATCTGTCGAAATTTTTCATCAATGTTCAATACGGCACGGAAGCGATTCGTCTGGCGAAAAAATCCACCGAGCTCGCGCCCGATTCGGCGACCGGATTTCTGACGCTGGCGATTGCCAACCGTCTGAATTTTCAGCTCGAAGATGCAGCAAACGCTTACTCAAAAGCGGTCGAACTCGACCCGGAATCGGTGACCAACAAGCGGAGTCTTGCGGAAATGAAACGCGCTCTCGGCAAAACTGACGAAGCCGCCGCCATCTACCGCGCGATGCTCGAAAAAAATTCCGCCGACGCATTCGCACAGACCGGTCTGACGCTCACGCTTTTTGACGGCGATAAGATCAAGGAAGCCGAAACCGAGCTGGCAAGATCGCTCGAAGCGAATCCGAACAATCCGCCGCTTTTGGTCGGCGCGGCGTACTGGTACGCGGCGAACAATAACGGCGCGAAAGCCGTCGAATATGCGCAGAAAGCGATCGAGATCGACCGCAGTTTTGTCTGGTCGTATATTGCCGAAGCACGCGGACTGCTCGCGCAAAACAAACCGCTCGAAGCCGAAAAAGTTCTGCTCGCGGCGCGTCAGTACGGCGATTTCCCGACGCTCGATTACGAACTTGCTTCCGCCCGGCTGACCGCCGGACTTTACCGTGAAGCCGTCGAAGCCCTAAAACGCAATTTTGTCGTCAACAAGGAAGGTTTGATCGAAACCTACTTAGGCAACCGCATTCTGGCGGACGCGAAAAATTTTACCGAGCTGTTGTCGCTCGAACGCCGCATCGCGCTTTTTGAAACGAAAGCCGCCGATACGCCCGAAAACACCGAAAAGCTGAAAGCGCTCTTAGAATTTCAGCAAAAACTCGAAGCGGCGGACGCGACCGAAAGCGAGCTTGTCCAGACGGCGGACGAATTTGCCAAAGGCGGCGACAATATGCGGCTTCACCGACAGCTTTACGCGGCAAGCCGTCTTTTGCAGAAAAAAACGGCTTTGCCGAAGGTTCTCGAATTGATGCAGTCGGCGGTCGGCGGCGTCGATGCGGCGCTCAGTGTGCCGAGTCCTTCGGCGGCGGTTCTCGCGGACGAAATCTACGAGAGCCGGCAGTATGCGATCAGCCAGAATCTGATCGTCGTCGTGCCGGATCTTCCGCGTCAGACGCTTTCGGCGATCCTGCGCGGACGGATCGAAGACACGGCGGGCTGGGCTTATTTTCAGCAAAAAGATACGGCGCAGTCGTTTGTCCGTCTGAAACGCGCCCTCAGCGTTTTGCCCGAGAAAAGCGCGTGGTCGCGAACGAGTCTCTGGCATCTGGGCGAAGTTCTGCAAGCCGACGGCAAGGAAAAAGAAGCGCTCGAAAGCTTTATCAAAGGCTACAACAAAGACCTGCCCGATCTGGAAAAACGCGCCGTGATCGAAAATCTTTACATCAAAGTGAACGGCAACACGGACGGTTTGGACGACCGCATCGGCGCAAAACCGAATACATTGCCGACGGTTGCCGCGACCGAAACCAAAACCGCGCCGTCCAATACGGATAACGTCAAAACGACCGAGCCGACGCCTTCGCCCGAAGTAAAAACCGAACCCTCGCCGTCGCCGAAAACCGAAGAGACTCCGCAAACGGCAGCTGAAATCAAAACCGAACCGACCGCTTTGCCCGAAAACCTCCCGACGGTAAAACCCGAAAAAACTACTGAAGCAACGCCGAAAACCGAAGAAATAAAAACGGAAGTAAAACCCGAGCCCGCGCCAAGCCCGACACCGACGGAAGTTCAGCCGACCCCGACGCCCGAAACAAAAACCGAAGAAAATAAAATAACCGAAACGAAACCTGAACCGACCCCGCAAGCCTCGCCGACCCCGCAATTTGTTTCGGAAGTTAAAACCGAACCGTCTCCGCAGGTTTCGCCGTCGCCCGAAAATACCGAATCGAAAACCGAGAACAAGAAGCCCGAGCCGGCACCAGCAAACACGCCGAAACCGCTTTTCGAGCCGATCATCATCAGCGTCGGCAAAACCGAAACGCCGAAAACCGAGCCGGAGGTAAACAAGCCGACCGAAGAAAAACCGTCCGAACCCGTTGAAAAAACCGAATCGACGGAAACACCGAAGACCGAAAATAAAACGCCTGAAAAGCCGGTTGACGAAAAGATTCTAACGGGCGAAAATCGTCCGCGCATCATTATCACCGACAATACGGGCGCAAAAACCGTGACCGAAGAAATCACGACCTGCAAAATTATTGTGAGTCCCGCTTCGCTTTCGCTGCTCAACGGCGGTGGAAGTCTGGGGGTCGAAGTGATGTTTGAAAACGAAGGCGACCTGACGCAGATCACCGCCGGTTCGAGCAGTCCGAGCGATGTTCAGGTGACTCTCGACACAGAGATCGGGAAAGGCTCGAAAAAATTATTTTTCATCGTCA
This sequence comes from Pyrinomonadaceae bacterium, assembly GCA_035536135.1. Lineage (GTDB taxonomy): Bacteria > Acidobacteriota > Blastocatellia > Pyrinomonadales > Pyrinomonadaceae > JAFDVJ01. Next base: position 22,329 of record DATLOR010000400.1, read on the forward strand.
AATCCGTCAGCACAAAAACAGGCGTTTTTAGCGTGACCTTCGAAGCGCCGTGCGGGAAGAAGGAAATTCTGGTCAAGGTGCGGTAAATAAAAAAATGAGCGATTTGCAATAAATCGCCCATTTTCAAATCGTCTTGGAATTTTAATTATTTTTCTTTCTTCTCTTCCGACATCTTGCCGTCCGGTTTCGGAATCGTCAATTTCCAGTCGCTGCCTTCTTTAACAAAATCCATCGGTCCCCAGCCGCCTTTTTCGTTCAGATATTCGAGCGTCGCTTTGTCGCCGTCGATCTTTTCGTTGCGGGTTTCGGCGGTCGCCGCCTGCGGTCTTCCGATCAACTGCTTTAAGCCTTCATCGGGCGTTTTTCCGTCGCCCATCATCGTAAAAAATTCGAGCGCGTCTTTCGACATCACCTTTTTCAAACCTTCCAAATCCTTTTTCTGCCGTGCGTTGTAGGCGGCTTTGTAAGCATCCGACGGCGTTGCCAGCGAACTGCTTGCCGATTTTTCGGTTTCGGTTTTGTTGGCTTCGGATTTATTGGCGTTTGCCGTGCTGTTTGCCGGCGGCTGATTAGCCGTCGTATTTTTTGTTTCGGTATTTTGACTACTACTACTGCAGGCGTTCAATCCTCCGAGAATGAACAAAGCCGCCGTAATTACGGTTAAATATTTGGTTGTTTTCACTTTATCTCCTCTGAAAAACTTCAGATTCAAACTTTACAGGCTAAAATCGTGAATCGTCAATCGTCAATCGTCGATCGTTTAGGCAAACAGAAAAAACCGCCGCATTGCAATTAACTATTTACGATTCACGATTGACGATCGATTGTTTTCGCCGCCTTTGAAGTATCCGCTTTTTTTCGGTAACTTTGTGTAATGACATCTGAAAATTTTCGGAGCGGTTATGTTGCTCTGATCGGTCGCCCGAACGCGGGAAAATCGACTTTATTAAATCGTCTCGTCGGCGAAAAGATCGCGGCGGTTTCAAACAAACCGCAGACGACGCGCCATCGCATCCAGGGGATCGTGACCAAAGACACGGGACAGATCGTTTTCGTTGATACGCCCGGCGTTCACAAACCCGGATTTCTGCTCAACCGCCGGATGATGGCGGCGGTTCACGATGCGATTCTCTCGGTCGATTTGCTGGTTTTGATGCGCGACGCTTCCGTCTCGACCGGAAACGGCGACAAATTCGTGCTCGAACTGGTCAAAAACTCGGGCAAGAAAGCCGTTCTGGTTTTAAATAAAATTGACAAGGTCAAAGATAAAGGCGAGCTTTTGCCGCTCATCGAGTCTTACTCGAAAGAATTTACGTTCGAAGAGATCATTCCTATTTCCGCCCTGCGCGGCGAAGCGGTCGATAATCTTTTAGACCAGATCATCAAACATCTGCCGCAAAATGAAGCGATTTTTGCCGAAGACGAGCTGACCGACCAATCAATGCGCGTGCTGGTTGCCGAAATGGTGCGCGAGAAAATTCTGCAAACGACGGGCGACGAAATTCCCTACGTGACGGCGGTCGTCACCGAAAAATACGATGAGGAAGACCCAATGGTGACGAAAATTCACTGCGCGATCTTTGTCGAAAGAAGCTCGCAAAAAGGAATTATCATCGGCAAAGGCGGCATCAAATTAAAGAAGATCGGCACGGAAGCCCGCGTTGACGTTGAAAAATTACTCAACAAAAAAGTTTTTCTCCAACTTTTTGTCAAAGTCGTCGAAAACTGGCGCAATCAGGAACGCAGTCTCGACGAGATGGGCATCAAAGACTAATTTCACGAACGAACAAGGGTAGTATGAAAACGGTAATCTTATTGATAATTTCAAATATTTTTATGACGCTTGCCTGGTACGGGCATTTGAAATACAAGCAGAGCGTGCTTTGGCTGACGATTTTGGCAAGCTGGGGTCTGGCATTTTTTGAATATGTTTTTCAGGTTCCGGCAAACCGCATCGGCGCGGAAACATACTCCGTAACGCAGCTTAAGATCATTCAGGAAGCCATCACGCTGACGGTTTTTACGGTCATCGCATTTTTCCTTTTCGGCGAAACTCTGAAATGGAACAATATTGTTTCCTACGTTTTACTGCTCGGCGCGGTTTACTTTGCGTTTCTCAAATAAGTTTAAAGATCGAACGCGAATTTATCGATCAATGTGTCTTAATCCGATACATTAATTGATCCAAATTGTTCCCATATAAGGTAAAATGTGCCCAAATAAGTAAAGACATTTTCCGCCCAAATAAACTTTCAATTTGCTAACCCATTCTTTTTCTTAAATTTAAGTCGAAAAATTGGTTTTACGGCATACTAATTGCCGAAATAGAGTAAAGCTACTTGAATTTTGTAAAAATTGAGTAAGGGAAAGGGCAAAATTATGAAAGTTTTCAAATCATCTTTATTATTTTTTATAGCAGTATTTTTTATCACGGCTTGCAATCAAAGCCCGACGGAAGATGTTTATAATCAGCCGTACCAGATCGGCAGAACGGAAAGCGGATTTCTCGACGAGAATGACCGTTTTGCCAGAGAAAATCTGGATTTACAGGCAGTCGGTTCGCTTCTTCAAAAAGCCAATAATGCCGAAGACCTTGAATATTTACTTAATTCCGAAGAAAACGGCATTAATAATCTGGACTTGAACGACGACGGCTACGCCGACTATATCGGTGTTCGCGAGTTTGACGACCGCGACGGCAACGAGCGCGGGTTTTCGCTATTTTCGATGTTCGGTCCCGATCTGATCCAGGAAATTGCGACGATCATTTTCGACCGCAACGGCAACAATTACCCGGGTGCACGCGTTCTTTTGAGAGGCGACGAAGACCTCTACGGTGATAATTATTACTACGAAACAGACTGGCAAGACCGTAATGTTCCGTTTGTAAACTGGGCGTACACGGATCGGAATGATTATTATAATTCGCCGTATTATTACGAAAATTATCCGAGTTATTACGAGCCTTACCAGGTGGTCGAAACGCCGGTTTACCGCACGAGAGTCGAGCAATATTACACAACGCCGGTCTTTATTCAAACCGCGCAGCCGACCATTACGCAAATCAATATCGTTTCGCCGTACAAGGATAAATCGCTCAATAAAGCTTATTCAAATTTACCGAAACCGACGCGCGAACAGCTCGAATTGAGAAAGAACAATCCGAAATCGGCGGAGTTTGACCGCAACGGCAAGGAAAACAAAGATTGGAAGGAAAACAAAAATTTCGCCGTCAAAGAAGATAAACAGTTCAAGGACAATCCGAACAAGTTTGAAAATCAGGAACGGATCAAAAATGACAAACCGCAGGAGATGCGCGAAAAACCCAATAAACCGGAACGCGTCAATGTTCAGCCGCAGAATCAAATGAAGGTTGAGCGACAAAATCAGCCGAAGTTTGAGCGTCAGAATCAGCAGCGCGTTGAACGCCAGCAAATGAAAGTTGAACGTCAGCAGAATCAACCGGCGCGGGTTGAACGCCAGAATCCTGTGAAAATGGAAAGACCGAATATGAAACCGCAAAAACAGGAAAACCGACCCCAACCGAACGGCAACGGCGGCGGTAAACAGAACGGCGGCGGAAATAATCCCGGCGGCGGCGGTGGCGGAAATAAAGGCGGCGGTGGCGGAAAAGGCAAAGGCAAACCGTAAATTTTTTGAAAACTCCTAACGTAAAATCCGATCGTTTCTACCCGAAACGATCGGATTTTTAATTTTATTGAGATTTAAATATCGGTAAAAAATCGCCTTCCGTGTGTTTTCTTAGTTCCGGCTTTATAATAATTGTTGTGAATATAAACAGTATCGAACTGAAATGGTTCGCGCTCGAAGTGACGGCAAGCGCGGAAGCCTCCGAAGCCGTCGAATTTGCGCTCAACGAACTCAACGCGCTCGGAACGGAAATCAACAATCTCGGCAAAAAGACGGCTGAAACATTAACGATCATCGGCTATTTCAACGAAAAATTTGCCAATCAGATCATGCAGAAGCAATTACTCGAAGCCGTCCAGATCTACGGATTCTCGACCGATGCGATCAAAAAGACCGAATGGCGCGAAGTTGAAAATCAGGATTGGCTCGCCGAATGGAAAAAGCATTGGAAACCGACCGAAACCAATAAATTTATCATCGCGCCGACCTGGGAAACGGTTGAAAACACCGACAAGATCGTTATCCGCATCGAGCCTTCGATGGCTTTCGGCACAGGCACGCACGAAACGACCAAGCTCTGTCTGAAAGCGATCGAGGAAACTTACGACGGCGCGATGTCTTTTCTTGATGTCGGGACGGGTACGGGAATTTTGGCGATTGCCGCTTCCAAGTTCCAGGCTCCAAGTTCCAAGTCCCAAGTCGTTGGCTGTGATACGGATGAGGATTCGATAAAAATCGCCAAGGAAAACGCCGACTTGAACGAAACCGAAAACATCGAGTTTTATGTCGGTTCGATTTCCGAAGAAACGGATTCGTTCGATTTTGTCTGTGCGAATCTGACGGCTGACGTGATTTTGCCGATCCTGCCTCTGCTCGTTGAAAAATCGAAAAAAATATTGGTTTTGTCGGGAATTTTGAAGGAGCAGGAAAAGCTCATCACCGACGAATTAGAAAAATATCGGATCTCAAACCTCAAGATCGAAACCGACGGCGAATGGATTTCAGTTTTAGTTGGCAGAAAGCAATAGCAGTCAGCAGTTATCATTTTCTTTTTGACAAGATTTCTTCATCACAAGAAACAAAACTGCCCATTGCTTTCTGCCAACCGCCTACTGATTCTCTTTTTTCGGTTCGGCGGCAACCGGAATATCGCCGTCGTCGGTAATCGTGATCAGGGGCGTGCGCGGTTTCGGTTTTTGACCTAATTTCAAGATCGGACGCACCTTTGGCGCGTTCGTTGTTTTGATTGTCGAAAGCGTTTCCGAACGGCGCAGGATCGCACCGCCGCGTCCGCCGACCCAGAGATCGATGCCGCCCAAGAAAGCGATCGCCTGCAAGGCATTACTCGTTACATTCGGCTGAGTTTCCCAGATCCTCCCGCCGTCTTCGGTCCGCAAAACCGCGCCGAGCTCGCCGACCGCGAGGGCTTCATTGCGACCATAAGCCGTTACCGCGTAAAGATTTATTCGAACATTCGCTTCCTGATCCTGCCACGTCGCGCCGCCGTCTTCGGTGCGTAAGATAGTGCCGAGCGAGCCGACCGCAAAGCCGAATTTGTCATCGTAAAACGAAACGGCATAGAGATTTTCCTTGAGATTAGTTTTGATCTTCTTCCACGTTAAGCCGCCGTCCTCGGTCGTCAGAATAGTTCCTTTATCGCCGACGATAACGCCGCGTTTTTCGTCAAAGAACTTAACGTCTTCGAGCCAGTTGCGCGTTCCCGATTCGATCGATTCCCAATACGCGCCGCCGCTCTCGCTGCGTAAAATCACTCCGTTTGCGCCGACCGCCAAGCCGAGTTTTTCCGTCACAAAATTAACGCCTAAAAGGTCTTCTTTGACGTTGGAAATGCCTTTGCCCCAGCTCGCGCCGCCGTTTATCGTCCTTAAAACGGTGCCGCCGTCGCCGACGATCCAGCCTTTCTCGCCGCTGATAAAATTCAGCGAGTTGAGATTAACGTCCGTGCCCGAAACCACCGGAAGCCAATTTTTTCCGCGATCGTTGGTGATCCAGATTTTCCCGCGTGAACCGACCGAAATACCGAGCTCCTCGTCGAAAAACGCCAAATCATTGACATCTTCGCGCCCGCCTTCCGAAAGTCTCTGCCACGAATATCCGCCGTCGTCGGTGCGGACGATCAAACCGCTTTCGCCGACCGCCCAACCCGTGTATTGATCGGCAAAAAACAGCGAAACGAGCTTCGGGTTCGTCCGAACATTAAACGGCAGCCACATCGTCCCGCCGTCGCCAGTCAGCCAAACCAGACCGTTCGCGTCGGTCATCGAGCCGTTTTTATCGTCGGCGAACGAAACGGAAAGAAAATCGGCACGGCTGAAAATATTGATTCGCGCCCAGGTTTCGCCCGCGTCGTCGCTTCGCGCCACACAGCCGCCGTAG
>DATLOR010000401.1:0-35905 GCA_035536135.1 Pyrinomonadaceae bacterium
TACGATACGACCTGACTCGGCGCGATCACGGCAGTTGCCGTTTGGGATTTTCAGCCCGATGCCGATGAACTTTTAGATTTTCGTATTGAAAACGGCTGGCAGCCGACGCCTTCGAGCTTGAAGGACGGCGATAAGATTTTAGGACACGCGGCGTGTTTGTTATGAATTTTGAAGAAACCAATCAAAGATTTGTCGATCGAGGAAGTCACATCAACGAACTTGTCGATGAATTTTTAATTGTCTGTCCGCGATGCTCCGGTCAAGCCAAAGTTTTACTCAACGGAAACGCCCAATTTAATCCGGCAAATCATCTTTTCAAGCCGCGCAAATTGGTTTGTACGCATTGTGCGTTCACCGAAATCTGGCAAAAAGGAACTGTTTTTGCAGGCGGAAATTTCGATTGGTATTTTCGCCAGCCTTTGTGGCTCGAAATTCCCTGTTGCGGCGAGACGCTTTGGGCTTATAATTTAAAACATCTTGAAATGCTCGAAGATTATGTTTCGGCAAAATTGCGTGAACGCACAAAAAAAGGTCGCAGTTCGTTTTTGAGCAAATTGCCGCAATGGCTAAAATCGGCAAAGAATCGCGACGAAATTTTAAAGGCAATCGGAAAATTAAGGGGGAAATTAAATGGAAGATCTTGAACCGCAGCCGAGCCGGAATATTCTCGGAATGTCGAAGCGGAAATACAGCGAAGTCGAGATCGAAGAAAGTTTGGAAACGCTTTCAAACTATCTCGACGGATTTTTTCGCGTTCCCGGCACGGGCTGGCGATTCGGGTTCGACGCGCTGATCGGTTTGATTCCGAACGTCGGCGACACGCTCACTTCGCTGATGTCGTTTTATATTCTGATCGCGGGCGTGCGCTACGGCGTGCCGAAAATTACGCTCCTCCGGATGGCTTTCAATATCGGTCTCGATTATCTCGTCGGGACGATTCCGTTTATCGGCGATGCGTTCGATTTTTTCTGGAAGTCGAACAAGCAAAATATGGATCTGATCCGCGAACGCGCAACCGGCAAAAATGTCGGCACGACCGCTGATTATATTTTTGTTTTTGCAGTTATTTTGATCTTGATCGGCATTTTGATCGGCTCGATTCTGGTTAGTTTGTTTTTAATTGGCTTATTTTTCAAAGGTATTTGGGACTTATTTTAACAAGGAGTGACATTTTGAATTTGAGAATGCCGGTTTCAAATCCGCAATCTAAAATCCAAAATCCAAAATTGAATTATGTTCGGTTTGATGCGTGCAAAAAAATGCGGAATGTCCGAGAAGGAAAAGCATTTCCGGCGGCTTAATTATTGCGGAACCTGTAAAACGATCGGTTCGCTCTACGGGCAAAAATCGCGTTTATTGCTTAATCACGACACGGTTTTTCTGGCGGAACTTTTGTCGGCGGTTGGCGGCGAAAATGTTGCCGAATGGCAAAAATCTTACCAATCTTTTAACTGCCTGAGTCTGCCTGCATCAGAAATGCCCGTCTCGCTTCAATTTGCGGCGACGACCAATATAATTCTGACCGAATTCAAACTCGCCGACCACCTTGCGGACGAAAAAAAACGCCGTTATAAATTGGCGCAGAGTGCTTTTTCAAAAGAATTTCAAGCGGCGGAAAAACTTTTGACCGGGTGGAATTTTCCGCTTGCTGAAGTAAAAGCGGTTCTGGAATCGCAAAACCGGCGCGAAACAGCAGGAAATTCGCTGGACGAGCTGGCTTTCCCGACCGCGCAGACGACCGCGATCTTTTTCCGCGAAGGCGTCAAACAAACCGGCAAAAACGAGCTCGGAAAGCTCGCCTTCGAGATTGGTTTTAATTTCGGAAAACTCGTTTATTTCATTGACGCTTTTGAAGATTACGAAAAGGATTTTCGCACGCAGCAATTTAACGCTTTGCGCGCCGCGTTTGGCTTAACGGACGAAAAACTGACCGCTCGCGCAAAGCGCAAAATCGGCGCGGTTTTGTACGCGGTCGAAAGCGAGATCAGCGCAAAAATTCACGAACTGCCGATCGCCGAAAATCAAAAAACGCTTTTTGTTTCAAGGCTTTCACAAAATCTACAGAGAAAATTAAAACCTTCTTTGCCGGTTTTGAAAACAACGAAGGTTTGCGCGCCGAAACAAACCTTTGCGCAGAGATGGCAAAACGCTGCGGGAAAAGCGCGCGGATTAGCGCATCAATACGGCTGGCAAATGCCGCTGGTTTTTCTTTTTGTCTTTGCTTTCGCGCTCGTTGCGCCCGCCCAATCGCGGGAAGCAAGATCGGCGCGTGAATGTTTCGATCTCAGTTTTAATCTGATGACACTCGGCGCGATTTTCGCTTCGGTGATGGCTTTTCCGAAAACGCTTTTGATGGAAAATCCCGAAGAAGTTCTGACGAAAAAAGGTCGGCGCAAAAAATTGGCGCAAGCGGCGGGCGGCGGTTCCGACGATTCCGGCGATTGGTGCGATACCTGTTGCTGCTGCTGCGATTGCGGCGACGGTTGCTGCGATGGCTGTGATTGCTTCAGCGGTTGCTGTGATAATTGCGGCTGCGACGGATGCTGCGATTGCAGCTGCGATTGCTGAAGTTTTATGAATAATCCTTATTTTTTAATTGAACCGAAGGGCAGAAAAGTTCCGGTAATTCTTAGCTCGCCGCATTCAGGCGTGGAATTTCCCGGTGAACTGCAAGCGCATTTTCGCCCCGAATTGATGGCGCAGCCCGACGACACGGACTGGTTTGTTCACGATTTGTATAATTTCGCGCCCGCGCTTGGAATTACCATGATTCACGCACGATACAGCCGCTGGGTGATCGATCTAAACCGTAACCCGGCGAGCAAACCGCTTTACACGGACGGCAGAATCATCACGGAATTAGTGCCGAAAACCGATTTTCTCGGCAATGAAATTTACGTTGATAAAAAATTTTTGCCGGACGCGGGGGAAATTGCGCGCCGCCGGGAAAATTACTACAAGCCGTATTATCAACGCATTGAAAGCCTTCTGGCGGAAAGAATTGCGGAGTTCGGACAGGTTTTGCTCTGGGACGCGCATTCGATCCGCCGTTTTGTGCCGACGATTCAGAACGCGCCTTTTCCCGATCTGATTCTTGGCGATAACGACGAAAAATCTGCCGCGAAAGAGATCATCGAAATCGCGCTGAACAATTTAAGATCGGGAAAATTCGGCGTCAATCACAATTCGCCGTTCAAGGGCGGAAACATTACGCGCTCTTTTGGAAATCCCGAAGGGAAAATTCACGCATTGCAGCTCGAAATGGCGAAACCCAATTATATGAACGACGACGAGCTGACTTTTAACGAAGAAAGAGCAAACGAGGTGAGAAGCGTTTTGCGCCGCGTGTTTGAAAAGCTGATTGATTTTTTGGTCGCAAAATAAAAAAGGCTTCCGAATTTTCACGGAAACCTTTTTTGCCTTTACACAAATAAATTTTGTTTAGACCGCTTTATTTTCGACCGGGACAAAATTTCTGCCGAGCAAAAATTTGAAACGCTTGTCGAGTTCCTTGAGTTTGGCGTCCCGCAATAAGTTTAAGTCTTTTAATTGCTTTCTGCCCTGCGGCGTATTGACGGTTTTTGCTTCGTCGATTTTGTTTTCGAGTTCACCGACAGCGTAAAAGAGGTTTGAAAAATCTTCATCGCCGATGCTGTCGCTCAAAAATTCTCCGATCATCCGTCTTCTTTCAAAATCGTTTTTGCCGACGCTCTGCATCGAATTGTAGGCGTAAATTGCCAGACGCGATTTGTTGATGCCGCCCAAAATTGCCGAAATGCCGTAATTCACGTATTCCGGTTTTTCCGCAAACCATGCTGTCTGCAGCATCGGATAAAGCACGGCGGAAACTCTTTCTTTCTGCGCCGGGGTCAGATGTTTGGCAACGCCGACCGTATAAGTTCCGTAGCCTTCTTCGCCCACGACAAACGGACCTTTGCCTTTAAATTCCGGGTCTTGTTCCTGATAATTCAAACCGTAAAAACTCTCCGACAAATCGCCGATCCCGTCTTCGCGGGTTTCCGGGTCTTCGATGCTTTTGACGATCCATTCGGTCAGGAGCTCGTATTGATTTTCCTTTGCCGAGGCAATTTGTTCGAGCTCGCCCAGATTTTTTTCGTAGGACGCTAAATTTTTGCCGGTTTCTTTCACGCCCGAGACATAATCGGTCACGGAATATTCGCCGGTTTCTTTATTTTTGGTCAGAAAGAATAAATATTCGCCGCCGATCTTGATTTTTGAAATGTCGAAAGAATGTTCGTATTCCTCACTCTCTTCTTCCGCCTCAGAATTGTTCTGATTCGGATTCGCGACATATTGCGAATAGGCAAAGGAAACCGATTTCAAATCCTTCTGCCCTTTGAAAACTTTCGAGAACACCAATTTTCTCTGACTTTCAAGACTGTAGCCGTATTCGTCCTCGTTGGCTTTTTGAGGCTCGCTTTCGCTGTCATACCTGGCAACGACGATCAAATCGCTGTTCATATAAAGCGAAAGTAAAGTTAGCGGCGCTTCGTCACAGGCTTTGACGTTTGACGTCATCAGCAAGGAAGCCAGCAGAAATGCGGCAAGCATCGCGGAAAAATATAAACGAGATTTTCTTAACATACCGAAATTAAAATTCCTCAAAATAAATTCGTGTCAAAACACAGCTAGAGAACGCTTGATTTAAATTTTATTGCATAAATTTACGAAGACTTTTTCGATTAGCAAAATTAAGTAGTTGTGAAAAATAATTTAGCCGCGGGTTAACGCAGATGCACGCTGATTAAAAGCAATAAAATCCGCGTTATCCGCGAAAATCCGCGGCTAAATTAAAAAAAAGAAAGTAGCTCGGATATACTAAAAGGATGAGATCGTATCGCTTCAAAGCATTACTGCAAAATCAAGGCTGGATCGAAAACGCCGCCGTTTCGATTGACGATGCGGGAAAAATCGTTTCCGTTTCGCAAGACGCGGAAGGCGAATTTATCAATGGCTACGCGTTGCCTGCGTTTCAAAACGCGCATTCGCACGCTTTTCAATATGCGATGGCGGGAATGGCGGAAAATCATTTCAAAGATGATGATTTCTGGTCGTGGCGCGAGGCGATGTATGAGCTTGCACTAAATCTCGACCCGGACAAAATTAAAAACGTCGCCGCAATGCTTTATGCCGAACTTCTTAGAAACGGCTATTCGAACGTCGCCGAATTTCATTATGTTCATCACGATAAAAACGGTCAGCCTTACAATAATTTAGCGACGATGGGCGAGGCTTTGATCGAGGCTGCCGCCGAAGCCGGAATTAAGATCACGCTGGTTCCAATCTTTTATCAGAAAGGCGGGTTCGGGATTGAACCAAACGATCGCCAACGCCGATTTATTTCAAAGGCTTTTGAAGATTACGCACGGCTTTTCGAGGCTTCCTTTGAGATTTGCAAACAATATGAAAACGCCAATATCGCGGTCGGGATTCATTCGATGCGCGGCGTTGACGCGAAAGACATTCTGCGTTCGATCAATGAATTACCGAATGACGTCCCGTTTCATATTCACGTTTCCGAACAGTTAAAAGAAGTCGCGGACTCAGTCGCCTTTTTGGGCAAACGTCCGGTCGAATGGCTTTTGGACAATGCCGATCTGAACGAAAGATTTCATCTCGTTCACGCGACGCATCTGACCGAAACGGAAACCGAAAGACTTGCCGGATCAAACGCCAATGTTGTGATCTGCCCGAGCACCGAAGGAAACCTGGGCGACGGAATTTTCCCGCTCAGAAATTATCAATCATTCGGCGGAAACTGGAGCCTCGGAACGGACAGCCATATCGGTCTGAATCCTTTTGAAGAAATTCGTTTGCTGGATTACGGGCAGCGGCTGATTTCGCACAAACGAAATACTTTCGGTGAGGGCGGCGGATTGTTTGCAATTACCCGGGCAACTATTGCGGGACGCAAAGCGATGAATAATTTTGAACGGGAATTTTTTGCCGCCGGCGCGGATTTCGATGCCTGCGTGATAAAAGCGGACGAGCCGTTGCTTGCCGGTGAAAATCTTGAAAATCTGGCTTCGACGATTGTTTATTCAGGCGACGCTTCGCAAATTTACGGAACTTTTGTCGCGGGAGAATTGATTCAAAAAGATGAAGATTATCAGAAAATAAAAGAAAGATTTATTGATTGTGTGAAGCGATTCAGGCAATAATTTTTTTCACGCAAAAGCACAAAGTCCGCAGAGAAATTAAACCTCTGCGGACTTTGCGTGAAATGTTATTCAGACTTAGTATTTCAATCAAGTCTTGAACTCTTTTCAATTTGCCTTCTAAGCGGCAGCACTTTGCGCCGCGAACATTTTTTCCAAAGCGCCGGTCAAAACTCCGACGCCGAATTCGCCCGCCGCCCGCGATTTTAACTTTCCTTGTGCGTCGAACAGGTAATAAACCGGCACCCAGCCCTGCTCGTTCAAAAACGCATCTTTGAGTTTATGCTTATTATCAATCGCGCAAACGTCGTCGATGCAATGTTCCGCGACGGTCGCTTTGACCTTTTCCAGATCCGTATCGGCTTCGTAGCGCGGCATATGAATCGCCACCGTGCGCAAGCCCTGATCTTTAAATTTCGCCTTTAATTCCCGCAATTTGGGCATATTTTCCTTGCAGATCCCGCAGCTCGTCGCCCAGAAATAAACGAGTGTCGGCGCTCCCTTAACGTAATCGTCGGCTGTTTCCTGTAATTCATTCAGCCATTCGGTCGCGCCTTCAAATGTCGGAATCGCGTCTCCGATTCTCATTGGCATAGTATTTTACTCCGTAAAATGATTTCGGATTTCGGATTTGGGGTTTCGGATTTGAAAACAAAAAGCTCCGTTTCCTTAAAATCCGCAATCCCAAATCCACAATCCGAAATAAAACGTTAAAACCTTAAACGCTTAAGTTATCTTGTCCCGGTGTCCAGTCAGCCGAGCAAAGTCCGCCGGTTTGAAGTCCTTGCAGAACGCGCAGAGTTTCGTCAACCGAACGTCCGATGTTCAAATCGTGAACGACCGCGTATTGCAAAACGCCTTCGGGATTGATGATGAAAAGCCCGCGCAGAGCGATGTTCGCTTCTTCAACCAGAATGTTGTATTTCGCCGCCAGTTTTCCGCCGACATCCGAAATCAGCGGATACGCCAGACCTTCGATACCGTTTTGATCACGCGGCGTTTTGATCCACGCGCGGTGCGAATGAACCGAATCGGTCGAAGCGCCGAGAACTTCCGCGCCGATGCCTTGAATTTCTTCCAATCGATCTGAAAAAGCCGTCAATTCGGTCGGGCAAACGAACGTAAAATCGAGCGGATAGAAAAGCAGGATCAACCATTTGCCTTTGTAATCCGAAAGGCTGATGTTTTCCGCCAATGTTTCCATATTCTTGGTCGAAGGCAGGTTGAAATCCGGTGCCGGTTTTCCGACCTTGGCAATTGTAACTTCTTGTGTTTTTTCCGTAGCTGTGCTTGTAGCTGTTGACATAATTAAATTTATTTCCTTGATATGTTTTGTATTTATTTATTGCAATCAGGACAAAGTCCGCGCAAAGTAAGCTCTAAAGATTCGGGTTTGAACTTTGAGAATTCCGCCGCGAAATTAAGAATTTCCGCCGGAAGCTCGATTTCCATATCAACCAGTTTCCCGCATTTTGTGCAGATCGCATGGTCGTGGCGCGTTAGTTTAGAATCAAAACGGCTGGCACCGTTTCCGAAACTGATTTCCGCAATGTGTCCCGCGTCCTTCAAATAACGCAGGGAATTGTAAACCGTCGCAAAAGAAATAGTCGGAAGCAGCTGTTTCGCTTTAGCGAAAACTTCATTCGCCGTCAGATGTTCTTTTTCATCACGGATAACCTGCAAAACAACCTCGCGTTGCCGCGTCAAACCCAATTCTTTAATATTTACTGTTACGCTCATTTTCTCCTAAATTAGATTTAGAATAATTCTAATTCTAAAATTTGTCAAGCTCCTGAAGAGATATTCAATGAATTTTAGCGTTAGATCGCTCATAAATTGAAAATCTTAGGGCATAAAATGGTATGTGAAATTAAATATGGAGGCGCTTTTTCAAATGAAGTAAATAATTAATACGCTGAATAGATTTTCAGCTTTAAAGTAAATTTTTTATCAGCAGGACTTTTATATTAACTATTTGAAATTAAATCTACTGGAATGATTATTTTTGCTTACAATCTAAGTTTTCGTTCAATTTCAAATTATCATCAATTAAAACTTCGACGAGAATTCCGGCAATGGCAGTTGTCAGAAGCTGGCAGAATAACTGGGCAAAAGTGATCCCGATGTTCGCGTTTGTGCCGGAAATCCGCAAAGCGATCTACAGGACGAATGCGATCGAATCGCTGAACATGACGCTCAGAACAGTCATCAAAAAACGGGCGATGTTCCCGTCGGACGAAGCGGTTTTCAAGATTTTATACCTTGCCTTGAAAAACATCTCGAAAAAATGGACAATGCCGATCCAGAATTGGAGCGGAGCGATGAATGAATTCGCCATTCTTTTTGAGGATCGACTGCCCGACAGCAATTTCAAAAACAGCTCGTTCACGCGGATTTTCTAAAACCCTCGTAAATATTGGTGCAAATAGTTGTATTAGTCGCGATTTAATCTGACATTCTCGGCTCATTAAATCGTGACTAATACAACTAGACAAAACACTAAATTTTATTTAGGAGCATCACTCCATAGCCAAACCAGGGATTCCGGCAAAATTGCTCCGCCATGTTTTCCGCTGTGTGAGCCTGTTCCTTTTTCAAATTTATATTCGTAGCCTTTGTATTTCAGAGAGGCTTCGACCTCTAAATTTGCCAGCCACCAATTGCCGTGAATATTATCCAAATCGCCCGTTCCATCCTGTAAAAATACTTTGATGTCTTTTTTTGAACCTTTGCGAATGATATTTGGATATTCGTGACCGCCTTTGATGTCTGTAAAACTTCCAATGTGGCTCATCACCTTGCTGAAATAATCCGGACGTTGCCACGCTGCCGTAAATGCACAAATCCCACCCGATGACATTCCACCGATGGCGTGCATCTTGCGGTCATCCGAAATATTGTATTGTTTTTTGATTTCGGGAATCAGTTCATTTTGCAAAAAATTTATATAACGGTCACTCAACTCATCATATTCATCACTGCGGTTGCTGCTGCGGAAGAATATTTCGGGAAAATCTTTGCTTGAATGCCCCGGATTGACAAACAATCCAATGGTGACAGGCATTTGTTTTTTGGCAATCAAATTGTCAAAAACGATTCCTGCGCGAAAATCTCCGTCTTCGCGGACATAGGCGTGACCATCCTGAAAAACCATCAGTGCGGCAGGTTTTGACGGGTTATACTGAGCCGGAACGTATAGATAATAATAACGGAAATTTCCATAAAGTTTGCTTTCAAACAGGATTCGAGTGACAGTTCCCTGGGGAATACCTTCCTGCCTTTTGGATTCGGGACCCAATTGGTATTGAGAATCCTGTCCGGAAACAGGGATCAATAAAAATGACATCAACATAAAAAGAAATAAGTTTTTCATATTTTTTGCATTATCTCAGCTGTATCTCAAATTAAATGTTCTTTTCTTCGGAAAAGTTTGGGGCTTTTACCATTAAAACCAAAATCGCCGCCGCCAAAGCCGAGCAGGAAAGATAAATTACTCCTGAATAGAAAGTTCCGGTTTTATTAGTTAGAAAGCCAACGATATAGGTGCCGACAAAACCGCCCAGATTACCAACCGAGTTTATCAAACCAATTGAAGCGGCGGCGGCTGATTCTGTTAAAAATGCGGTTGGCAAAGCCCAAAATGAAGGCAAATAGCTGTAAAGCCCCGCACCTGCCAGACAAAACATGGCAATCGCCAAATAAACATTATCCAGAACCAAAGAACTCAAAAATAATCCCACGCAAACGGCTAAAAGCGAAAATGCAGTATGCCAGCGGCGTTCATTTCGGCGGTCTGATGACCAACCGAGACAGAGCATCGCAACCAATCCCGCGCTGTACGGCAAAGCGGCAATTATTGAAACTTGCAGATTTGAATAACCGGAAAGCCCTTTCAAAATCGTTGGAAGCCAAAAGGTAAAACCATAAACGCACGTCACGGCACAAAAATAAGCTAACGCTAAAATAATGACATTTCGATTCTTAAAAGCCTCTGCAATTGAAAAATGTTTGACGGCTTTCTTCACCGTTTTTTCGCGTTCCAGTTCGTTTGTAATCCATTCCTTTTCATCATCCGCCAGCCATTTTGCCTCATTTGGTCGGTCGGTTAGATAGAAAATTGTTACAAAACCGAAAATAACCGCGGGGATTCCTTCTAAAATAAAAACCCAACGCCAGCCCGCTAAACCAAACCAATTAGCCCCCAAAATCAAACCGGAAAGAGGCGAACCGAAAATATTGGCAAAGGGCAGCGCCGTCATAAACATCGCCACCGCTTTTGCCCTGTCCTGATAACGAAACCAATGGCTCAGATAAACAATAATGCCGGGGAAAAACCCTGCTTCTGCCAATCCGAGCAAAAAACGGATGAGATAAAAATGAGTTGTATTTTGAATAAAACCCATAAAAATTGCCAAAAATCCCCACGAAATAATGATGCGGGCAAGCCATTTTCTAGCACTCCAATTTTCTACCAAAAGCGTTCCCGGAATTTCCAGCAGAAAATATCCGAAAAAGAAAATCCCTGCTCCGAAACCAAAAATTTCCGGATTAAAGCCTAAATCTTTTGACATTTCAAGATTGGCATAGCCAACATTTACGCGGTCAATATATGCCAAAATAAAAAGAAAAATTAGAAAAGGCATTAATTTTTTAGTAATTTTCAGCCTTGTCCGTTTCTCGATTTCGTTTCCTTGTAGATTTTCCATATTTATTCAACAAAATTAACGAGCGTTCCGATTGGCTCAATCGTAATACGGATTTCATCGCCGCTTTGCAGGGTAAAATCATTCGACGGAATAATTCCCGTTCCCGTCATCAAAAAACAACCCGCAGGAAATGACATTTCCCGGAAAAGCCACGAAGCCAATTCATTTAACTCCCGTTTGATTTGTCCTAAGTCGGTTTTTCCTTCAAAAACGGTCTCGCCACTTCGATTGATTACCATTTCAATTTCGGTTTCTTTTGCTAACGGGGTTTCCGAAACAAAAATACACGGTCCGATGGAGGCACTCCCATCGTAGCTTTTGGCTTGCGGCAGATAAAGCGGATTTTCGCCTTCGATACTCCGCGAGCTCATATCATTCCCGATGGTATAACCGATGATTTTTCCGTTAGAATTGATAAAAAGCGTTAATTCCGGTTCGGGAACATTCCAGGTCGAATCCTGCCGGATCCGCACGTTTCCGCCCCAACCAGTTGCACGGTAACCCGCTGATTTGAAAAATAATTCAGGGCGATCGGCAACGTAAACACGTGCATAAAAATCTCCGCCGCCGGTGTCTTTGGATTCTTCCTGACGGGCGAGTTTGCTGTTGAAATAAGTCACACCGCTTGCCCAAATTTCCTGCGATTGAATCGGCGGTAAGAGTTCGTTTTTGATTAATTCTTCTCCGTTTATGATAGGAGTTTGGATAGAAATCAAGTTGTTTGCTTCGACCAACAACTCATCACAATTAACAAATTCATCCCAATCCAAATTTTGGAGATAAAATTTATCTTCTGACTCAATCAAAATGCCTGATTTTATTTTGTAAATTTTCATAAATTATTTGAAATCCATGAGGTTTCACGAAGGAAACACGACGCTATTTTTCGAAAAACTGAAAATCAATAGTTTTCGGTCATTTTAATCAAATTTTAAACAGTCAAATTTCCTTCATGAAATCTTCGTATCCCTTCGTGGATAGTTACTAATGTAAATCTCTGGCGACTTCCGAGCCTGATTTTCCGACCAAAATATCCAAATCACAGCCTTTTTCAGCTTGTTCAACGTGGTCAATATAAAGTTTGACATAACCTCGCTCGGCTAATGGTTCGGGCGGAATCCAATTTGCTTTTCGTCTTTTTAATTCATCATCCGAAACGTCCAAATGCAGTTTGCGATTTTCGACATCAAGCTCAATAAAATCTCCATTTTGCACCAACGCGAGAGTGCCGCCGATGGCTGATTCGGGCGAAACGTGCAAAACGACTGTTCCGTAAGCCGTCCCGCTCATTCGCCCGTCAGAAATTCTGACCATATCTTTGACACCCTTCAAAATCAGTTTTTCCGGCAAATCTACATTGCCGACCTCGGGCATTCCGGGATAACCTTTCGGACCAACGCTTTTGAGAACAATTACCGAATTTTCATCAATTTCCAGATTTGGATCATCAATTCGTTCGTGATAATCCTCCATACTTTCAAAAACAACGGCTTTTCCGCGATGTTTCATCAGCGCCGAGCTCGCAGCGGAAGGTTTAATGACCGCACCGTTCTCGCACAAGTTGCCTTTCAAAACGGCGATTCCGGCTTCTTTTTTGAGCGGTTCATCAATTGGAAAAATTACTTCACGGTTGTAACACTCTGCGTTTTTGTTATTTTCACGAATCGTTTTTCCATTAACTGTCAGACAATCTCCATGTAGTTTTTGGTCTAATTCTTTGAGAACGACGGATAAGCCTCCGGCGTAAAAATAATCTTCCATCAGATATTTCCCGGATGGCATTAAATTTACCAAGAGCGGTATTTTACTGCCGATCTTGTCAAAATCTTCGAGCGTCAAATCAACTCCGATCCGTCCGGCAATCGCCAAAAGATGGACGACCAAATTCGTCGAACCGCCAACCGCCGCGTTAACCACAATCGAGTTTTCAAAAGCTTCCCGGGTGAGAATTTTTGAGAGTTTCAAATCCTCAGTTACCATCTCAACAATTCGTCTTCCGGAAAGCTGTGCCAAAACCTTTTTTCGTGAGTCAACCGCCGGGATTGCCGACATTCCGGGCAAAGTTAAACCGAGAGTTTCCGCCATGGTTGCCATCGTCGAAGCGGTGCCCATCGTGTTGCAATGCCCGCTGCTGCGAGCGGCGCAAATTTCTGCTTCTAATAAATCTTCATCCGAAAAGTTCTCGTTTTTTTGCTTTTCTTTAATCATCCAGTTAAATGAACCGGAGCCGATTTGTCCCCCTCGATACCGACCATTGAGCATTGGACCGCCGGGAACGATAATCGTTGGCAAATCAACACTACACGCTCCCATGAGCGTCGCCGGAGTGGTTTTGTCGCATCCTGTTAAAAGTACCACGCCATCAAGCGGATTTGCCCGAATTGATTCTTCCGTGTCCATACTGACCAGATTGCGAAAAAGCATCGTCGTCGGGCGCATAATTGTTTCACCCAAAGACATTACGGGAAATTCCAACGGGAATCCGCCGGCTTCCAAAACGCCTTTTTTGACGATTTCGGCAAAGTCTCGCAGATGTCCGTTGCAAGGAGTTAATTCAGACCAGGTGTTGCAAATACCGATGACGGGACGACCGCGAAAATAGTCATCGGGATAGCCTTGATTCCTGAGCCATGAACGATGGACAAAGCCCATCTTGTCGTTTTTGCCGAACCATTCGGAACTTCTTAATTTCTTTTTCATTTTTAACTGTATTTGATTTTCAGACCCGGAATCCAATTCCGGGCGCGCTCTTTTCATCGCTCTCGATTCCCGTCAACGATGCGCCAGATGCCGAGCGGGTTATCCCCTTTTAACTCGTCGGGCAGCATCGCGTCGGGAAAATTTTGATAGCAAACCGGGCTTGTAAATCTCGTAATCGCCCGCGTGCCGACCGAAGTTGTCCGGCGGTCAGTCGTCGCCGGAAAAGGACCGCCGTGATTCATTGCGTAACAAACTTCAACGCCGGTTGGATATTCGTTGATGATTAATCTGCCGACCTTTTGTTCAAGAATAGCAATCAGTTCACGGTAGGTCTCAAAATCGTCACCAGCCCCGAAGAGACTTGCCGTCAGATGCCCTTTGAGATTCCGGGCAATTTTTATCACCTCCTCTTTATTGCTTGCCAAAACCGCCAGCGTCGAGGGTCCGAAAACCTCTTCCTCCAGATGTTTGTGGGCTAAGAAGCAAGCCGCGCTCGTTTTCAAGAAATAAGCCGGTGAGCTGTTTTGACCGTCATTGTTTTCGCTCGCAGCAAGCAGCTCAACTCCTTGTTGAGCGAGGAGTGTCTTAACGCCATTCTCGTAAGATTGACGGATGCCCGATGTCAACATCACGCCTGCCGCCGTTTTTTGAATGTTTTCCGCCAGTTTTTGTTCAAATAGGTTTGATTCGGAAGAATTTTGCATAATGAAAACCCCCGGATTAGTACAGAATTGACCGACTCCGAGCGTGATTGAACCGGCAAGCCCCGCAGCAATCATTTCATAATTTCGGCGAAGCGCCTCCGGCAAAATGAAAATAGGGTTGACGCTTCCCATCTCAGCATAAACGGGGACGGGCTCGTCCCGTGCCGCCGCCGCGTCAAAAATGGCTTTTCCGCCCTTAAAAGAACCCGTAAATCCGATGGCTTTAATCAACGGATGCTTGACAAGCGCCATTCCGACTTCAACGGATGCGCCCTGCACCATTGAAAAAATCCCGTCCGGCATAGCGCATTTCGCACAGGCTTTTTGAATGGCGAGGGCAACCATCTCGCAAGTGCCGGGATGCGCCGGATGCGCTTTGACGACGACGCTGCAACCAGCCGCCAATGCCGAGACGGTATCGCCGCCCGCGACTGAAAACGCCAGCGGGAAATTACTCGCGCCAAATACGGCGACCGGACCGAGCGGCTTTTCCATACTCCGCACATCCGGTTTTGGCACCGGCTGTCGTTCGGGAATGGCTCTGTCAATCCGGGCATCTACCCAGGAGCCTTCGCGAAGAAGCCCGGCGAATAATTTAAGTTGATTGATTGTCCGCCCGCGCTCGCCAATCAGTCTGGCTTGAGGTAATCCGGTTTCGTCCGAACAACGGTTGATCAGAGCTTCTCCCAACTCCAGAATTTCATCGGCAATCGTTTCGAGCAAAAAGGCTTTTTCCTCTCCGCTTTTGCACCGATAGTTCTGAAACGCTTCGTGCGCCTGATTGACGGATTCCGCCACTTCGGCAGGAGTCGCTTCAAAAAAATCAGGCAGCATTGGTTCTCCGGTCGCCGGATTGACGGCACGAAAGGTCGAAGCGCCCGTCCCGGAACGAGTTTTACCGCAAAAGTTTAATCCGTTTAAATTCATTTTAGTAAAGCGATGCGTTCGCCAAAGTTACTTGCAAATTAGACATAAAAAGATGAATTGAACACAGGCAAGTTTTGTACTTTAGCAATCTCATATAGATGTTGACCTAGGTTTTTAATTTGATGCCGCGAGCCTTTCTTCAAGCGGCTTATTGAAAGAGTCTTGGAGCGAAGTCTTTCAAATCGCGCCGCCACGTTTGCCACTCGTGATCTGTCCCGGGCGATTCGTAAAAAACGTGCGGTATATTCGCCTCCGATAAAGACGTATGAAGCCGAACAAGTCCGGCACGCATTCTCTCGGGTTCGACCGTTCCAACACCCAGCCAAAGCAAGTGAACTTTTTTGGCAAATCCAGCAGGGTCTGCAAAAACTCCGTTATAATCGGCTTTGGGGTCAAGTTTACGGTCGCCGAGAACGAGCATCCCGCCTGCTCCGCTGAATCCTCCGATATAGGAAAATAGATCAAGATGGTTCAGCGTAATCTGAAACGTCTGCATTCCCCCCATCGAGAGTCCAGCCATCGCCCGGTGATCTCTGTCAGAAAGCGTCCGGTAATTCTTGTCAATATATGGAATCAAAGCCTGTGTGACATCATCTTCAAACGCTGCCGACATATCCTGCATCGCCTTTAACATTTCGGGAGAACCGAAAGGCTTTCCGGTTAAATCCGGCGGAGTCTGCCCGGCGCGTCGTGCGTATCCATATCCCATCACCACGATCATGGGTTTGCACTTTCCTTCGGCGAGCAGATTATCAAGTATGAAGTTGGCGCGTCCCTGCCTGATCCAGCCCGTTTCATCTTCACCTCCGCCGTGCTGCAAATAAAGAACCGGAAAGCGCTGCTTGGTTTGCGATTCATAACTTGGCGGCAGATAAACCAAGGCATGTCGCCAACTGCCCGTCACTTTCGAGTTATACCAAATCTCTCGCACCTGTCCGTGCGGCACGTCTTGAATCGAATAATATGTTGAGCCGGGCTCCGGCACTTCCACGGCGCTGGCATATCTGCCGCCGCCAAAGAAGGATTGACTGCCCGTGTCGCTGACATCCGCGCCGTCAATGACAAAGTTATAATAATGTAAGCCGGGAACAAGCGGCGGCGTGGTGATCGTCCAATAACCGTCGGCTTGTTTCTCCATATCGGCTTTGGGATTGCTCCAGAAGTTCACTCGAACCTTAACGGCATCCGGAGCTTTAACTCGCAGCTGAACTCTGCCTTTACTATCAACGCGCGGGTATTGCGCTCCCCAAACATTGGTCGTAGCAGGTTGAAAATCACTGCCATCCTGTGCGTAACATGGACAGGTAAAAGCTACAAAAGCCAAAACCGCAAACAAAGTTAGACAAAATCGAATCATCCTTTTTCTCCTCATTTTTTTATTTCTTGTCATCTGTTGACTGATTCTTTTAATTGTATTCAAACCTTTAAATCGATGATTATTGGGTGATGCTGACTTTAACCATCTTTAAATCTTTCGAGGCTGAACTGTTGCCGTACCACACTTCATATTCCCCGGGTGTTACAGCCACCTTTAATTTGCTTTCGTCATAAAATTCAAATGCTTTGGACGGCAGATCAATCGTCGCTGTACTTGTTTTTCCCGGTCTAACATAAATCCTTTGAAAACCTCTTAAAGTTTTCAAAGGTCCATTCCGGTCGTTAACCTTTCGCACATAAACTTGAACTACTTCGGTGCCGCTCAGTTTGCCCGTGTTGGAAACAGGTATGCTGAGTTTTAGATTTTCACCGTTCCTGATTTGCGTCTTGCTTATTCGAGCATTTCCGATTGAGAACGACGTATAGCTTAAACCGTAACCGAATTGGAAAAGAGGATCGGACATAAAACGATATGTTCTGCCCTTCATCGAGTAATCTTCGAAATCCGCTAACTGCTTGGTGCTCTTGTAGAACGACACAGGCAGTTTTCCCGAAGGGTTGTAGTCGCCGAACAGCACATCCGCAACAGCCTGTCCGCCCGACTCTCCGCCGTACCATGCCTGCAAAATGGCATCGCAGCTTTCCGTTTCGGGAGTAAGCGCGATCGCAGAGCCTGAATTGTTGACAAAAATTACTTTTTTGCCCGCAGCTTTAAGAGCCTTTAATAAGTTGCGCTGAACTTCCGGAAGTTCTATGTCCGTGCGGTCGCCGCCCTTAAATCCGGGGTATGAAACGGGCATCTCCTCGCCTTCGAGCATCGAGGAAAGTCCGCCGACGAAAACGACTGTCTCCGTATCTTTAAGCCTGTTGATAAGATCCGCAAAATCAACATCAACCTCTTTTCCGAAATCAAACTCAAGATTAGCCTGCCATTTGTTGAGCTGTGCGTAGCGAACTTCAATTTTATACTTCTTCCCGCGTTCGACTTTCAATGGAAACCTTGAAGGAAGCGTTCGCCAGTTATCATACTTGGCAACCGTCTCGCCGTTGACCAACAGCTCGAAATGTCCCGTTGCTCCGGTCTTAAAAACTATCTCTTCGGTTTCCGGTGCTTCAAACTCGGTTTCATATTTAGCTGAAAAGTTTTCGAGGTGAACGCCGGATGCAAATTCGTGATCTCCCGCCGTGGTCAGTTTAAGAGGATTAGCGATTTGGTCAGAGGTAACGCTGTTGCCCTGGTATTCTCGATTGTTCCAGTAAGCAGCCTTAAAGCCTTGCTTCCCGTCAATCGAAGTTTTCGAGAAATAACTTTGGGTTACTTTATTCTCAACCAGGTCGCAGGCTTTATCATAGATGATTTTACTGGCGTCAACTTTTGATTTAATCCCGTTCAGAATTGATATTGTTCTGACGGGTTTCCCGTTGTAATTGCCCCAAAGCATCGGTTCATTAGCCGCGTTGGGTCCGATGACGGCTATTTTGTCCACGGATTTATTCAACGGAAGAATACCATTTTTGTTTTGAAGAAGCGTCATCGATTGACGTGCCATATCGAGGGCGAGTTTGCGATGCTCTTCGTTGTTCACGACCGACATCGGAATTTTAGTCCAGGGCACAATTGCGTCGTTATCCATTTCTCCCAGCTCGAAGCGCTGCGAAAGTACGCGCAGTAAATGCTTGTTAATCTCTTCTTCAGTGATCAGACCTTTTGACACGGCTTCGGGAAGATTCTTAAACGCGTAACCGTCCCACACACATTCGACATCAGTGCCCGCTAAAACTCCTTTCGCCGCGGCGTGCGTCGCATCGGATGAGACCTTGTGACTGTTGTAAAAATCGGTAATCGCGCCGCAGTCTGAAACAACCACATATTTAAAGCCGAAGTTTTCGCGCAGGATGGTTTGCAGCAAACGATTACTGCCGCAGCAAGGTTCGTCATCCAGACGTTGATAGGCGCACATGACCTGCCTGACATCGGCGTCCTGAACTAAAGCTTTGAAAGCGGGAAGATATGTCTCCCATAAATCTCTCGGATTGACATTGTTGAGATTGAGCGTGTGACGACTCCATTCGGGACCCGAATGAACTGCATAATGTTTGGCGGCAGCCAACAGCTTTCTGTATTTTGCATCTTCCGGACCCTGCAATCCCTTGACCACCATCACGCCCATCCGCGAAGTCAGATATGGGTCTTCGCCGTAGGTTTCCTGTCCGCGCCCCCAACGCGGGTCGCGAAAGATGTTGATATTCGGTGTCCAGACCGAAAGGCTCAAGAAACGCCTGTTCTCCTGTCCGTTTCGCATCGCCTCGTTATATTTGGCGCGGACTTCATCGGATGTGGCATTGAAGATTTGAAAAACAAGCGAGTCGTTAAACGAAGCCGCCATCCCGATCGGCTGGGGAAATACCGTGACGTTATCGTTATTTGCCAAACCGTGGAGAGCTTCGCTCCACCAGTTAAACTTTTTAATTCCCAAACGCGGGATAGCCGGCGATTGGTCAAACATCAATGACGCCTTTTCCGCAAGCGTCAGCCGTGAAATCAAATCTTCCGCCCGCTTTTCAAAGGATAGTTTCGGATTCTTATAGGGCGGTTGTGCCGGTACGCTCGAAAAGAAAAGTATTCCGAACAGAAAAAGCTGTAATTTATTTAAGAATTTTGTTCCCATTGATTTACTGTATTTTCAAGCTATATGCGCGCCTTTCGCTTCAACATACACTGCATAGAGCGATTGGCTGGCGGTCATAAAAAGACGATTGCGTTTCACGCCGCCGAAACAAAGATTGGAGCAGATTTCGGGCAGCAGAATTTGTCCGATGCGCTGACCGTCCGGTGCAAAAATATGAACACCGTCGAATCCGTCTCCAGCCCAACCCGCCGCCGCCCAAATATTTCCATCCGTATCGGCACGAATTCCATCTGCTCCGCCGATCAATTCACCGTCTTTTGTTTTCAGTTTCATATTGGTAAATTCCCGTCGGTTTTGTAATTTCCTGCCGTCAACTACATCCCAAACTTTTATGTGAGGCACCGATGCACCGGTATCGGATGAATAAAGTTTTTTATAATCGGGCGAAAAACAGATTCCGTTCGGCTTAACACTTTCGTCACTGACCAGCTCCAATTTGGCGGTTTTCGCATCAAGGCGATAAATTGCTTCTTTGATCAGAAGTTCGCCTTTGTTTCCCTCATAATTCATCATTGAACCGTAACCCGGATCAGTAAACCAGATCCCGCCATCGGGATGGACGACGACATCATTCGGAGCGTTAAAAGTTTTGCCTTGCCAATTGTCGGCAAGAACCGTAATTTTGCCGTTATGTTCATACCGAACCACCCGGCGAGTCCCGTGTTCACAGGATATTTGCCGACCTTCCCAGTCAAAGGTATTGCCGTTGGAATTATTGGAAGGATTACGAAAAATGCTGACGTGACCGTCTTCCGCCAGCCATCTCATCTGAACATTGTTTGGAATATCGCTCCAGGTAAGATAATTTCCAACCCCGTTCCACGCCGGACCTTCCGCCCATAAAGTTCCTGTGTAAAGGCGTTGGATGGGCGTGTTGCCGATGCGGTATTTGGCAAATCTTTGATCCAGGATCAGAATGTCTTTATCGGGGTAACGGGTTGGCGGGGCTTCGGGCGAATAATCGCGAACCTGTCCGGCGGCGGCAGTCGCCAGTGCGGCGACCAAAGTTCCGCCGATAAAGCTGCGTCGTCCCATTTTTGTAGTTTGCTCAATCTTGTTTTCGTCTTCCAAAAATTTTCCCTCCTCAACTGTCGTTTTTATTTAATGTCACTATTGTTCAAAGAAAACCGCTGTTCGGCTCTCATTTCGGCAACGCTGCTTTTTGTTTTGCCAGTTCGTTTCTAAACTCCTGTTCTTTATCGGTGACATACTTCTTGTAGCCTTCCGGGTCAATGAAGACCGGGAATCCTTCCTGTTTGAGCCGCGCGTATTTCGATTCAAGCCCGAAGTAATTTCCATGCGCTCCGAGAAAAATATCACAACGTAACGCTTTTAGGACACGGAACATCTTTTCGTAATCCTCTGCAATCTGCGGATAGGCAGTATTGTTCACCAATCTATAACCCGGATTTACGTTCGGGCTGCCGATGATTACCGCGCGATAGGTTTTCCCCGCCTCACGAACTTTTAACGACCAAGTCGTGCAGCCTTTCGTATGTCCCGGCGTGAGATGCGCCGTCAGGACTGTGCCTCCCAACTTAATTTTGTCGCCGTCGCGCAGAACGCGGTCAACTTTAGTCGGTTTGTATAAGGCGATAGGTTCTTCGCCATATTCAAAATCCGTCTTGCCGCCCGATTCAACCACCGGCACATCGGCATCCATCACCATATATTTCGCTCCGGTCAGCTTTTTGATGGTGTCGCTTGCCGCATTGTGATCCCAATGCGCGTGGCTGATGACGAGGATTTTGATGTCAGTAAATTTGAACCCGAGTTTCTCAACGCTTTCCCGAATAAGCGGAACATTCTCCTCAAGATCGCTGTTAATCAGAATATGACCTTTCGGGGTGGTGATGAGATAGTTGGCGAGTCCCTTGCTCCCTACATAATAGAGATTACCGGCGATTTTGAAAGGCTCGAAAGGCTCTGTCCACTCGGGAGGATTGGATTGTAGGAAAGCAGGCTTAACAGCAGATGTTGTCGAAGATTTAGGGTCGCTGATTTTATAACCTAACAAGGAGAGCATCTTCTCAGCGTAGCGTTTTCCGAACTGCCTGTAGCCATCAGCCGTGAAATGCAGATGATCAGGGTTGCTTGGCAAACCCGCCGAAGAAATGATGTATGAATTGGGGAGCGTTTCAGGAAGTTTATCAATAATTTCATTCGCGCCTGCTTTTTCGCCTCCCTGATCGGCATTGACTACTTCACCCGCAAGCAGAGGCACTGATTCGGGTTTGAGATTCAAATCTTTTATCAGATTGTCATAGACAGTCTTGACCTTCTTAGACCAATCTTTATCAGCGGCATTTGATTCGCCCTGGTGCAGAAGGATTCCTTTAATGACACCGGACTGTTGGGCGATTTTCGCCAACTCAATCAGATAAGCATAAGGATTGCCGCCATATTCATTGGCGAGATTGACCTTCCACGCTTCCGCCGTCGCCAGGTATTCCCGGTAACCGTCTTTATCCCACAGTTCTATCTTGGTGCCGGAAACGCCAACTTTAATAACCCCGACGCGGATATTTTTCGGAAGATTAGCGACCATCGTTCTGCCAAAGGAGTCAACGAGCGAGATGCCTGTGGTGCGGCGCGTCAACGGAGGAATCGCGTCATACCATTCGCCTTTCTTCCACTTCCGGCTCGGAACATCAAAATCCGCCATCACCTGAAAGCGATGATCGACGGTGCGCTCCTGTTCTTCGATGCTTCCTCCGCCTTCCATATTCGATTGACCGAAGCAAAGATAGATATAGAAATTCGGGTCGGGAGCAGCCCACGCGCGCGCGGCGGGAATTAGCAAAACAACCAGCAAGAACAACATCATCTTAATTTTCATCACGGTCGATTCCATATTTTCAGTTGAATTTGATTGACGGATTTGAATAACTTACGCGCTCTGATTTTGACGCGGCATTCGACCTCTGAAATTTTGCATTTGCTTTCGCTCTTTTCACTTCAGCAGAGAGAGCTTTTACTTCTCCAAGGCTGACAGTAATATTTCTGATCGGCTGGTCGTTCGCATCGAGAAGGCGCGCGCAGAAATCTGTTGCGCCGCCGCCATTAACAATCGCGCCGCGGATGATGTTTTGCCCTTTTTTTAGCGTCAGCCGCCTGGAAACACCATCGTCAATGACTGCCTGACGATCACCATAAATACCGATGACTTCTTTGCCGTTGATCCACCACACGGATGCAGCGTTAGAGCCTACGGAGAGCCGCACATCGCGCATCTCAAGAGGACAGTTAATGATCGTCACAACCCAGAACAGAACATCGGAAGTCTTTTTTCCCTGTACGCGGGCAAAGTGAAAGAGATTCACGTTGTAGTTTAGGGTATCCACCGCGTGCCATCTAAGCTCTGCACCGCCGACATTCACTATGTCGCCGTCATGCGGGATAACTGTCAGCTGATTCGAAAACTGCTCTTTCTTAACAAGTGTCTGCACCGCGCTGTCCGTGAGTCCGTTGGCGGCAATTGGCTCTAATATAAGCCAGCGTTGGATGAAACCATCAACATTGGGAACTTTTTCCGGCGTAGTTGGTTTCGTCAAAGTAAAGGGCGCAGTCTGCGCCGCGACATCTTTGAAATTGGTTTGTAATAACTGCAACAAAAGCGTTGTTGCAAAGATCAATGCGATATGTTTTAGAAAGCGTATATTCATAAACTTACCCAGGAAAATATCTTTTTATCTTTACGGCATTTTGATCAGCCAGCGTTGTTTCTCGCTCAGCGGGTCAAACTTGGCGAGGGTCGCGAAACTACTGCCGACAGCCGAAAGAACAAGCGGCTGATTCGAGCCCGGAATCGCTTTTGGCATTATGCGCCAACTGCCGTCCGCAAGTTGATCGAAACGCCAAAGTTGTTCCGGGCTTCCGGTAAACTCCGGTAAAGCGACCAATTCACCGCCTGTCGTAGCCGCTAATGTGCGATTAGTCCCCGCAATAGTAATCTTGAAATATGGCGCACCAAGATAACCGCCGGCATTGCCCGCCGGCTCGATCTTCCATTTCTGTTGTGCCTGTAACATATAGTTAGACATACGAATATCAATGTTGCCCATTGTCCATTGCTTTGAAACTTCCGCGACATCCTGTGACGGGATCGGTTTGCCAATGCCCGCAAAGATTCCGCCTCCGGGTGGAATTGCATTATTGGCGGGCGTACCTGTCGTGTCTGACACGCTCGGCGGGGGACCTCGCCTCACGGGTCTGCCGCCGACGGGAAATCCCTCCACGGCAAGTTCAAGCGAAGTTCCTGTCCGCAGCGATTCAATTTGATAAGTGCCTTCCTTCAAATTCTCACCCGCCACGAGCCAACCGTCTTTCCAAAGCAATGGACGAATATCAAGAACGCTGGCACCGCCTCGGTCCAAATCGGCTTCATAGTGAAGCGAGAACCTCTGCACGCCATCCCTCAGATCGAAGAGCCCAAAATGTCCGGGACCAATTACGCGACCTGATGAACCGACGAAAAGTTTGCCTCCCCCTTGTAGCATATCGACACCCATATTGTCGATAAATGGTCCCGTGACTTTCTTCGAGCGACCGGCGCGAATGTTATAGCCCGAGTCTGCGCCGCGACAACAACTGCCGTGCGTTACCAAAAGGTAATACCAACCGTCGTGATAAATCATGATCGAGGCTTCGCTATTAATCGCAACATTGCGGGGCTTTACATTCATGTTGAGGCGTTTACCTGTTTTGGGGTCAAGTTCGACCAACCTTATGTAGCCGAAATAAGAGCCGTATGTAAGCCATAGCCGCTTGGTGTTGGAGTCAAGAAAAATGCCGGGGTCAATCGCATTGCAGTCCTCGACTCCGTCAGAGGATGCGACAACGCCGCCCTCTTCCCATTTGTAGTTAGGTGAATTCGGATCGAGCGTTTTGTTTATCAGCAGATTGATGTCAGCCTTCGTTGGACCGGTATTGGCGGCGATATACAAAAAATATTTGTCGCCAATGTGAATGACATCCGGTGCCAATCCGCGACGTGGGAGCGGATTACCGCGCCGCCACGTCCAACCGTCATCTGAAATGAGCGATGTGCCGCCCGTGCCGTAGGTGTAAAACTTGCCGTCGCAGAAAATGATTGTAGAAGGATCATGGATCCCGATATTGCATTCAAGCGCGAAGACAAGTGATTCATTGAAAAAAATAGTCGGCACCAGAATTAGGATGCCTGCCAAAAAGATTTTCTTCATCGCCGGTAATTTGACAAAGATTTGATTCATTACTTGCAACCTTTTGTTTCAAAACAAAGATACTTGCTGAAAAACGGCATGACATGATTCTGGAAACGGTCTGCCACCTTGCTCGTGTGCGTTCCCGGATAGACCTCGAATGTATTTGCAATTCCATACTTATCAAGCGCGTCATGAAGTTTGGCGGCATCAACGCGAAGCCCGTCCTGGTCGCCAACGTCCAAAGCGATTGCGCGATACATCTTCAGATTGTTGATGTATTGGTCGATGAAAGACAGCGGTGAATTAGCAGTCCATTTAGCAATTACGTCGGGTTGTGCTTCGCCGTTTTTTGTGGGCAGGTCAAGATATAGCGGCGGGTTCTTAGGATTCGGCGACCAAGCGGCGGCGGTGGCTAATTGCGCGCGTAGAAAGAAAGGCAGTTTGGCGGAATCTTCAGGTGTTTTCACATCCGCGAGTTGTTTCTCCATTTCAGGATTTGCCGGTCCTACCGGACGCGGAGACAAACAACACGGACTCATAATATACAGACTGCCAAACACATCTGCGTGTTTCATGCCGATGCGTGTTGCGCCGTATCCGCCCATCGAGTGACCGACCAAGCCGCGACTCAGGCGATTTGGAATCGTTCTGTAATTCTTATCAATGTAAGCCACGACATCACGCGAAATAAATTGCTCGAAGTCTCCTGTCGTAACCGAACTCGAATACATAGAACCATTGTGAATAGTCTTAGAATCCGGCAGGACGATAATCATCTCTGTTGCCCCTTGAGCGAAAGCACCTTCGATTGTTTGCGGAACATGAATTTCTCGACTCCATTGCTCGGCGCCGATCGAATATCCATGCAGAGCATAAACAACCGGATAACGTCTGGATTTTTCCTTCGCGTAACTTGGCGGCAGAAATACCAAGACATCACGGTCAACGGCATCTCCTTCTAGGTTGCCCTCAAGTGATTGCCCATGAATCTTAATTTGTTCCATCTGGACGGGCTTTGCTCCCGCAACCGGCGCAGGCACTTCGGTTTGCACCTGCGCCGCCAGTTGAATTGAAAACATGAAAAATAATACAAGTGTTATATAAAACAATTTCGTATTCATCAGCTTATCTCCATCTTAAAACTAAAGCCCGGCGCGGAATTCGCGTTCACGATATTCAAAATAGTCGAAATCTGCCGGAAACCCTGTGCCGGCAATGTCCTGACAGCACATCCCAACAAATGCTCCGGTGAAATTCGGCAAACCGGGTGGTCCAGCCTCATCGGACAGGATGCTTGCGTCGAATTGTTCCGGTAACCACTGCCACTCGCCATTGCCCACGCGGAAAGCGAATCGCATTCGTTCGTAATCCACTTCGACACGCAACTGAACGGGCATCTTCGAATTAACGGGAATCGGCGCGGTGAACATATCCGGCAACTCCGGGTGGCACGTCATAACGCGGATGTGTTTGCCAACAACTTCATCCGTCGAGATATATAAGTAATGGAATTTGTAGCTATTGTAGTAGCAGATCAATCCCGCCTGTTGCTGATAGTGTTGCGGCTCAAACTCGACGGTTGTTATTGCGCTATAGCAATGGGCTTGCTGCCGCCGTGCGACCAGAGCTTGGCGAAACAGGCTTCCGGTTGTCTCCCGTCCGAAAAGGCGCAAATAGCCAGGTCGTTCGGTCAAACTAAATAACTCGTTTGGAAACGGAGAGCGCAACCATTGAAAATCAATGGGGAGTGTTGAAGTGTTGAAATCTTCGCGCATTGGAAACGGTTGGAAAGGGTGAGGAGTCATACTAGGCGTGGAGGTTTCTAACTTCGGCAGGGCATCGTTATTTTCTGTGTATAACCAATCATCCGCGCCCCACACCATGCGTTGAATGGCAGTTTCGCGCCCAAGCGTGCAACGTCCGCGATTGCGCAGCGGGCGACCGCATAGATAGACCATATATGTATCGCCGTTCTGTGTTTCAACAAGATCTGCGTGCCCGGCACGTTGGAGTTCAGCGTCAGGGCGGTTGCGCGCCGTCAAGATATAGGTGTCGGGGTGCAGCTCATACTGTCCCAACAGCTCGCGCGAACGCGCCATCGTCACCGCGTGTCCCCAACCGGTGCCGCCCTCTGCCGTAATCAGATAGTAATATTCGTTTCGTTTGTACAAATGCGGTGCTTCGGTAAAACCGATCGCTGTTCCCGTGAAGATTTTGTGCCGTTCGCCAACCAATTTACGTTCATTGGTCGAATATTCCTGAAGCACTATACCGTCAAACCGATTCTTATTTGGACGGTGATCCCAGAGCATATTTACCAGATACTTCCGTCCGTCGTCATCGTGAAACAGCGACGGATCAAAGCCGCTGCTATTCAGATAGATGGGGTCTGACCAATCGCCGTCAATCGTTTCGCAAGTTACGAGATAGTTGTGCATATCGCGCAGTCCCGCACCGACACTGCCAGGCTGCGATGTGCGCCCATAGCGTTTAACGTCTGTGTAAATCAAGTAAAACAGACCGTTATTGTATGACAGACACGGTGCCCACACGCCGCAGGAATCCGGGTCGCCAATCATATTCAACTGACTGGAACGATTCAGCGGGCGTGTCAACAAACGCCAATTCACTAAATCGCGCGAGTGATGAATCTGCACGCCGGGGAACCATTCAAACGTAGAGGTGGCAATGTAATAATCGTCGCCCACGCGCACAATCGAAGGATCTGGATTGAATCCGCGCAGGATTGGGTTTTGAATCACTTTAACTGATTTACTCATCGCGCTTTCCTTCTCAACCTTCAACTGCTACCGTTTCAGTTGCCGTTGAATCCACCTTAACAACTGTCCATAATATTACCGCGCCTATGACATCAAGCAAGCCCAGGCAGATGAAAAACGGCGCATAGCCAATCTTCAAAACGAGTGCGCCGATCAGAAGCGAAAAGATCAATAGTCCCGCGTTGCCGAATGTCCCTGCCATTCCCGCGACCGTCGCCACTTCGTTCTTCTTGAACAAATCCGAAGACATAGTGATTACGGTTACGGACAGTGTTTGATGGGCGAAGCCTGCGAGACTTAGTAGAGCAATCGCAGCGTAAGGGCTTTGCACAAAGCCGACGAATCCTACGCCGAGCATCATTACGGCACCAAGCGTGAATGACGCGCGACGCGCATTAATGAGACTAATTCGCCAGTATTTTTGCATCCATAAACTAAACGCCCCGCCGAAGATACAGCCTATGTCAGCCGCCAGAAACGGCAGCCAGGCAAAAAGTGCTATTTGTTTTAAGTCCCAGCCGCGCGTCTGCGACAGGTATAACGGCATCCAGAAGGTCAGCGTTCCCCATGTCGGGTCAGCCAGAAAGCGCGGCAGTGCGATACCCCAAAAATTCCGCTGACGCAGCAGCGACATTAGCGAAGGGCGTGTACCGTCATGCTGTAAGTGTTTCTCTTGTCCGGCATTGATGAATTCAAACTCTGAAGCTGAGAGAGCGGGATGCTTCTCCGGCGGGTCATAAAGCAACAACCACACGACAACCCAGACAAGACCTAAACCACCTGTAATAACAAATGCCGACTGCCAATTGTATTGAAGAATCGCCCACGCAACGAGCGGCGGCGCGAGCATTGAGCCAAACGATGCTCCGATGTTATAAACACCTCCAGCAAGTCCGCGCTCATGTGCGGGAAACCATTCGGAAGTCGCCTTCATCCCGGCGGGGTTTGCAGAGCCTTCAGCCAATCCCAATAGTCCACGCAAGCCGGCGAGCATTTGCCAGTTGTGCGCCAGCCCGTGTGCCATACTAATGATCGACCAAGCAATTGCGAAAATCGCATAACCGCGCTTTAGCCCTATCACATCCAGCACATATCCACAAAGCGGTTGAAGCATTATCGCGCCCTGAAATACGCCGACGATCCACGAATACTGCTCTGCGCCGATCTGCAATTCTGGCAGAAGCGTCGGTGCGGCGACCGAGAGCGTACTGCGCGTCAGATAGTTGATGATTGAGCCCAGCATGATCAGCCCTATCATCCACCAACGTAATCCTCTGATTTTAGCCATTTCTCGGTTAATTATTTACTTTGATACGGGCGTTAAGCAACCGGCTATTATTGTAGATTTCAAACGATGCCGAAAAATGGTGAGCCTACAGAGTTGTGACTGCAATGCTCACCATACACATCACTGACTACTTCCTAAAGATGTGCCGGCAATTGTTTCGCGTCCTTTGCTCAGAATGCAAACTTCAGCCCAAATTGAATCTGGCGCATTGGTATGGACGTCGAATTGATGATGCCGAAGCCTTGATGTGCAGCATTGGCAGGTGCTCCCGGAAATGCCGCGCCTGCCAGGATGTTTCCATTCGGCGCACCCCACGAAGGATGGTTAAAAACATTGAACGCTTCTATACGTAATTGTATGTTGTAGCGTCCTTCGATTGTAAATCGTTTACCTAGTGCCATATCAATTGAACGGAAACCTGGTGTGATCATTGTATTTCGACCAACACTGCCGAAGCTGCCTTGAGGTGCTACGACGAATGAAGCGGGATCATACCATCTCAGCCCTTGACTCGTCGGCGTGGGGGTCGAAAGATACCCATTCCCTGTGCCCGAGTAGCTCGGACGGTCGGGCAGCGGATTGTTTGTGCCTGCGTTATTTATGCCGATAGTCAGCGTTTGCGGAACACCGCTTTGAATAGTCGAATTAACGCTCAACTGCCACCCGCCGACAAAACCGTTGACAATTGAATTTTTAATGTTGAGCCATTTACCTTTGCCGACAGGCAGGTCATAGACGGCACCGAGAACCCAACGATGACGAACATCAAAAGACGATAACCCTTGTTCGCACTCAAGGCAGCTGCTATCTTGCGGAAAGAGGGTGTCGAGTCCCTGGGTGCGCGTGCCGCTGGCATTGTCAATTGATTTAGCCCAAGTGTAATTCGTAGTTAAGCTGATACCCTCGCCAAAACGCCGTGTAAGTTTCACGCTAGCAGCATTGTAGCTACCTTTGAAAACATCGTTGACGTAAGAGAGAACGCCAAAATTGGCAAACGGGCGGCGTGAATTGATGCTATTTAATGGACCTGGGAGTGCCTGGTTGATGTTTTGGAAACCATATAAGTGACGACTTTGTGACCCGAGATAGCCAAGTTCCAATGACCAATTGGTGCCAAGTTGTCGTTGAACGTTAAGCAAATATTGATATGTTCGCGGAGTGTTGTGTTCGTAAGCAGCCGCCCACGCAAACGGCGGCGGCACTTGAACCGTGGTGGAGTTTCCTCCGGGAATCGAATTGCTCCATGTTATGGGATTCGCGGGCGTTGTTGTCAGGTCAACTCGAGCCGCGATATTTCGTGCCATGTCAAAATACTCCGCATTAGCGATGTCTTGCATATAGAATACTCCGAAACCGGCACGGATTACGGTCTTGTCACCGAATGCATAAGCAATGCCGATTCGCGGAGCGAAATTTAAGTATTTCGTCTTCCTGAGATTGTTATTCAAACCGCCGCCGCAGACCGCATTCGTGCTGGTCCAACGGATGTTTAGTCCCTGATAAGGATCAGTGCAGCCGTCGCCCTGCCTTACAAAGAAAGGCCAATCCGCCTGAGGAGCGTTAGCAATAAATTCAATCTTCGGTATCTTTACCGTGAAATAGTCGCCTAACGTATTGGTGAATGGCGGCGTCAATTCGTATCGCAAACCCAGCGAAAGGGTCAGCTTAGGCGTAACCTTCCATGTATCGTCAATAAATGCGTGGAAAACATTGCGCTTGAATTTCGCATTGGCAACAGCGGCGGCATTTGTGGATACGAAAAGCTTTCCTAGCAAGAAGTCTGCAAAGGCGTAGCCGCCGCTTCCATTTGCAGGATTAGTGGTGGCGTTCGCTTGAAATGTAAAGACACCACGCGAAAACTGATTGCCCACCTGGTTGAAATTTTGCCGGTTGAATTCGCCTCCGAAGCTGAAGGAGTGCTTGCCGTAAATCCATGACATCTTTTCAACAAATTGCGTATAGTTATTGTTATTTGCGAACGGACCGTCATTGGCATCGCCGATAGCTGTAAAACCACCACCGTTAAAAACTATGTTTGGAATTCCCCAAGTAATCGGATCGCCGGATTTCTGGTTCGGAATTCCGATTTCCGCAATCACATCCTTGTTACCCGCACTCAAGGTGCCAAGAGAATTAAAGAAACTTGTATAGCCGAAACGGGCTTCATTCACGAGATTGGAGTTGATCGTCCGCGTGTTGGATACTGCCCACTGTTTATAGTGAGTCAGAACCTTTGTTCCCGCTTCATTTAGCCCTTGCGTTGATGTAACTTCGTCACCCCAGTTATATCGTCCCATCCATTGAGATTTTGATGATTCGACGAAATCGAACCTCACAACAACCCCGTCGCGGTCGAATGGCTGCGAACTTGTCTGTGCAAAATTGTTTGTTCCTAGTACGTTGGAGGAATTATAGTATTTCAAAAGCTTTAGCGAAATCGGGTCTATGCGGTTGGTGGGAATTATATTGCCGGCGAAGGGCAATCCGGTGTTGGGGTCATATATGATAGTTGATGGAAGCAACTCGCTGAAGTCGCCGGCAAACATCTTAGTAGTTGGTACTGTAAAAGTGTTGAGCACGCTTTGCCTGCGACGAAGTGCTTCATAATTTGCCATGAAAAATAGTTTGTCTTTCCCATTAAACAGGAAAGGTATGCGGACAGGTCCATCCACCTCAAAACCGTAGTCGTTCCATTTGAATGGATTTTTCGGTTTGGCTGTGGTGAACTGATACTGCTTAGCATCGAACCTGTCGTTACGCAAAAATTCAAAGAGTGCGCCATGATAGGTATTGCCGCCAGATTTGGTGAGTACATTTACTTGCGTGCTTTGATACCCGTACTCCGCAGGGTAAACACCGATTTGAACCTTAAACTCTTGAATTGCATCAATAGAGGGAAGTGCGACATATGTATTGAAGTTTACGTCCGTATTGTTGACACCATCAAGCGTGTAGTAATTGAAAAAGATACGCTGTCCGCCTGCGGATATCGATTGTTGAGCGCGTTCACCGCCTTGTCTGGCACCCGCTTGTCCAGCCGCAGGTGCAAGAACGTTCGCGTTAGGCGATAACGCGACGAGATTCAGGTATTGTCTGCCGTTTAGCGGCAATTCGGTTACAATGCGGTTTTCTATCACTGTGCCGACAGTGGAATTTTCGGTGTTGAGTAGCGCGGGAGTGCTCTCAATTGTTACTGTCTCGCCTACTTGTCCGACTTCCAATGCCACATCGATTCTCGCTGATTGTTGAACTTCAAGCCTAATATTATCTACGTGTGAGATTTTAAAGCCATTCTGCTCGACTTTTAATTCATACACGCCGGGAGGCAAGGAGGGAAAGGCGTAAAGCCCTTCGCTATTTGTCGTAACCTTGCGCACCGCGCCGGTCGCCTTGTTCATGACAGTCACATTGGCTCCCGGTATTACTTTATCTGAAGAATCAGTTACCAGACCTGTGATCTCACCTTGAGTTTGCGCCTGAATGGCAACAGCAAATACAGTAAATAATAGTGCACCAACAAGTACACTTATCAATGAACGAAACTTATCTTTCATTTTTCCTCCTAAAAATTTTCTTAAACTAAGAATATGCCGTGCGAAATTTGACTAAACGAACTAAACGTCCCGATTGCGTTCTCGTACTGCCGCTGTAGGTATCTCAAACCCTATTGCAAAAAAAACGGTTCGATTTATCGGCTGAACGAACAATTTGCAAACTAAGAAACTTTGCCTCAACTCAGTTACCAGATAGGGGAAATTACACCTAATATTGCTTTGGAACAGTCTCTCAAAGAACAAGACATTTAACTTTTGACCGGGTGTAAAAAGCCTAAAGGCAAAGACTTAACCAAACTTGAAAAATATATCAATCGTTTAACTAGTAAATTCCGTCAACCGATTGATATATTTTTTAATTGGTTTGACCAATTAAAAAGTCTACAAAACTCGCTCCACCAACTGCTTGATGTTACACTGTTGGGGAAAACTGGCGGTTGCTTTCTATTTGCTCGTTTTTAACTGCTGATTCGCATTGAACGGTGTAATTAAACTAGAAAAGGGGTTGAAAAGTCTTTTGGTCTGGCTTGAAAATTCTTGAAAATTCTTGAAAATTCTTGAAGCCCCATTTTATTTAAAGAATGTTTGCGTCAGATACATTTTTAGGAATTCATATTTTTAACAGGGAGCATGTTTCAAAATCAAAATAGATATTCTTGATAATTCTTGAAGAGTTATGAAAGTGACTAAGAGTGAACATACTACGCATTTCTATGTCTTTGACTCTTTCTTTGTTGACATGGCAAAGAGCGTATTATTTCAAGACGGGCGGTTAGTCTCGCTAACGCCAAAAGCGTTCGAACTGCTGCTTGTATTGGTTCAGCACCCTGGGCGCGTTCTGAAAAAAGAAGAATTATTGGAACTCGTCTGGGCTAATACTTTTGTGGATGAAAACAACCTGCCGCGAACAATCTCTGCGCTCAGAAAGGCTTTGGGCGAAGAGCCTACAGAGCATAAGTATATTATGACTGTTCCCGGACAAGGCTATCGTTTTGTAGCCGATGTAAGAGAAGTGGAAGCTCAGGATGCAGAGATCGACCAACCTCCTATAGAACGCCCCACTCATTTAACCGCTCAAGCAAACCACACAGTCAACGGCAATCAAGATGTTGTGACCTCAAAGACTTCAGAAGTTCGATATTACAGGATCGGTTTGATAGTCGGCGGCATCCTCTTAACTTTAGGTGGGGCAGTTATTGCTGCTTACTTAGTGTTTAGCCAAAGCAATCATTCAACTCAATTATCACCGCAACGCAAGCTCTGGCAAATGACCTTTGAACCGGGGTTGGAAATTGAGCCGGCGTGGTCGCCTGATGGTCGCTTTGTCGCTTTCAGTTCTGATCAGAGTGGAAATTTCGACATCTGGGTGCGTTCGGTGGGCGAAGGCAATTCAATTCAAGTTACTAAATCTGCGGCTCACGATTGGCAACCGGACTGGTCGCCTGATGGACTTTCGCTGGTTTTCCGTTCCGAACGAGATGGTGGTGGGCTGTTCATTGTTCCTGCGCTTGGCGGTAACGAGCGCAAGTTATGCGGGTTCGGCTATCGCCCGCGCTGGTCGCCCGATGGCTCTCAGATACTCTTTTACACCTCGCCCTTCCCGGGAGTAGCCAAATCAAAGTTCTATGTCATCAATGCTAACGGAGGAAATCCGCAGGAAGTGTTAACTGATTTTACTTCTGAATTCGCTTTTCCGCTTCGTGTGGCTTGGCATCCGGATGGGCATCATATCTCTGTTTGGGGAAATCACTTGCGATTCGGGTGGGGATTTTGGACTGTTTCGGTGACCGACGGCGAGGCATTGCAATCACAGGTAGATTCTAAGGTAACGGCGCAGCTTAGAGAGGCGGCTATCACATTTGGCGATTTCGTCTGGATGCCCTCAGGACAGAGGCTGATTTTCGAAGGCGAAGCACTGGGTGTGAGAAATCTTTGGAAAATTGATGTTGACCCGAAAACAATGCGTTGGATTGATGGACCTGAACGCTTAACTACTGGTGCAGGCAAGGACACAGACATCGTGGTGTCACCGGACGGACGGAAACTGGCATTCAGCATTCGTAACGAAAGAAGTCGCCTCTGGACTTTACCATTTGATCCTGTTAGCGGTCGAGTTAGAGGAGCTGGACAACCCATCACCGTATCCGGCATAAGTGCTTTGCAGCCGGGATTGTCGCGGGACGGCAAGTTGTTGGTGTTTCGTAAACAACGAGGCAGCAAAGAAGAATTATGGGCAAAATCGCTGGACAACGGACAGGAGACATTGCTTGCCCCCGCAGACGATTTCAGCCGGACAAATCCGATCTGGTCGCACGATGTTTCACAACTGATCTTTATTCGGACAAATCCATCGAAACTAGGACAAACGGAAATTGCCCCTCAGTTGGATCGTACTTTAGCATTAAGAACTTTTGGCGGCAGCGACGAGCAGGTTATTACCTCGCCGATGCATGGGAAGTTGTCACCAACCGACTGGACGCCGGATGGAAAATTTATTCTGGCAAGTTCAGACTGGAAAACGCCGGAGCGGGTGGCTCTTTGCTTATTCTCGCTAAATGCGGCTCCGAATGCCGAGACGCAAATGCAGGTCATAGCATCTCATCCGGATTATAATCTCTGGCAAGGTCGCTTCTCTCCTGATGGACGTTGGATCAGCTTCAATGCTTATAAGGCTGCGGATGGGGCAGTTTCCACAATCTATGTAGTCCCCGCATCCGGTGGTTCATGGATTCCCATCAGCGAAGGACACTATTGGGACGATAAACCGCGCTGGTCACCCGACGGCAAGACTATTTACTTCGTTTCCAACCGGACGGGATTTTTCAATGTGTGGAAAGTACCTTTTGATTCCTCAAGCGGAAAGCCCCTCGATCAACCAACCCGTGTGACCGATTTTGAAAGCACAACACAGATGATAATGCCCTATATCGTTCCGCTGGAAATGGTGTTGACACGCGACCAACTCGTTCTGCCGCTGGTGGAAAGTTCCGGAGGTATCTGGATTTTGGAGAATATTGACTAAAAAGAAATGCTTCGGCTTGTCTGGCTTTTGGTTTTGAAACAAACGAGTCTACTCAATTAAGTCGTCTCTACAACATTATTGACGAAAGTGAAATAATCGAAAAACATTTCGAAATCTTTCAAAAAATTGAAAACCCCGAAAATGAAGGAATGTAGTTATTTTGTTTTTTCCAAGATAATCATAAAAACATCATTTTCACGAAGTTTTAATGTTTTGCTGAACGGTTTGTTTCCTTCAATTTTTACCACTATTGTTTCGATCGGCTTACCATTATTTTTTTCAAATAATTGCTTTACTTGTTCACGTTTGAGGTGCTGAGGTGAACCTAATTTCAAAAAATCCGTGTAAACATCATTAACCTGATAGCCAACCTGATAAACATTTAGTTGATAGTTCCCCCTCGTAAGTCCTTTTATTTCAAGATTCGCATTACCGATCTCTTTAGCGGGAAAATCCTTTTTATAAAAAACCTGATTGCTTTCCGAGGTCTTTGGCGGAGAATAATTCCAAAAAAGTATCTGCACACCGTTTTTACTCCGTGTTATCCAACTGTCTGCGTCATTTGATTTTAATTCTTCGTCGCCCAAACGATTCAAACATTGATAGGCGTAAAACGAAGGTTTTCGTAATCCCTGAAAGTTTATCAGCCCGAACCCGCCGTGAAATGCGTTCGGAACTGTTCCACTTTCCTCAAAAATATCTGTAAAAGTCCAATACGACATCGAATCGGCAAACCCTTCGGAACCTTTGAGTTTTGACAAAATGTATGAAGCAGAAAGGTAAGAATCGTGA
>DATLOR010000402.1:0-8312 GCA_035536135.1 Pyrinomonadaceae bacterium
TTTCGAATCGATCGAGGAAATTCAAAAAAACATCGACCGCCGGATTCCGCACGTCGGCATCGGTCAGAACACGATCGTCCGCCGCGCAATTATTGATAAAAACACGCGCATCGGCAACAACGTCCAGCTCGTCAACCAAAACAACATCGAAACCGCCGACGGCGAAAACGGCTGTTACTACATCCGCGAAGGCATCATCATCGTCCCGAAAAACGCGACGATTCCCGACGGCACGGTTGTTTAGCCTTGGATTTTTATGAGAAGTATTCTGATTTCAGTCTTTCTCATTTGTTTCGTTTTCTGTTTCAGTTCGCTTGCGCAGAAAACTGATTCCGCCAATTCAGCAAAAGCCTCACCAGCGAGCAAAGTTAAAATTCCGAACCTCTTTCGTCCGGTTGGCAATTGGATAAAAGACTTATTTAGAAAAGACAATAAAATAATTTTCTGCCCGCCTCATCCATGGATTGATAAGATTACTTTGAGCCGACCGGAAATCAGCCTCAGCTGCCTGAATTACTACTCTCCGTGTCGAGATAAAAGCGCATTGATTGAAGTTTTTGCCGAAGGCGGCAGCTACCAAAATGAGCCGTTCGTTTACAAATTCCAAGCTTCCGCCGGAAAGATCATCGGTTCGGGTGCGCGTGTCGTTTGGGACCTTTCCGGCGTGCAACCAGGAACTTTTTATGTCACGGCATACGCGGAAGAACTCGACTACCAATTAACAGGAATAACAAGAACAGAATTTGTTACTATCGTCGAGTGAATTGACTGGCTTATAAACGCGCCTTTTTGAAATAGGCTTTCGTTGACTTTACGCGCATAAACCGTCTAATATTTGTTCATAAAGATTTACCCTTCTGGCAACACGAATTTCAACCAAAATAATTAGGCTTTATTTTTTGCAAACTAAAACTTTCAATAAGGAGAAAAGCGTGAATAAACGATTATATGCAGGTTTTACTGCAGTTTTTGTGTTAATGGTGTGCGGTTTTGCCGGACTTTTCGGCGCATCGCAAGCCGCGACAATTTTGACCGAAGGGTTTGAAGCGGGCGGAAAAACAGCGTATGCCGCCGCCAATGTAACTCTTGGCACGGGCAGCTGGTATTTGAACGAGGCACTGACAGGCAATACGACGAGCGACCGCAAAACGGGTTCGTGGTCGGCGCGGGTGCGCGATCTCGGGACGATTCGAATGAATTTCAATGTTTCGAGCGCGGGCACGGTGAGCGTTGCGCACGCCGTTTACGGCGCGGACGGTTCGTCAACGTGGCAGCTTTGGAAATCAACCAACAGCGGTTCGACGTGGACGCAGGTCGGTTCGACCCAAACGACGAGTTCGACGAGCTTGACGACGGCGAGCTTTACGGTCAATTCGGCAAGCGCGATCCGTTTCGAGATCCGCAAAGTTTCGGGCGGCGCAAACCGCATCAATTTCGATAATATTTCGATCACGGATTACATTGCCGCGACGCCGACACCGACACCGACCGCAACGGCGACACCGCCGCCGTCTTCGAGCGTTCATCTGACGATGGGCAATCCGTCGGGCGCAACGACGAGCATCAGCAACGTGACGAATTATCTGATGGAAAAACCGCAGTACGCGCTTTCGTATCACCGCGATAACGGCAGACCGAACTGGACGGCGTGGCATCTCGATCCGAGCTGGCTCGGTTCGACGCCGCGGCAGGACGATTTTCGTAACGACACGACGCTGCCCGTCGGCTGGTATCAGGTTTTGGGCACGGATTATTCGGGTTCGGGTTATGACCGCGGACATATGTGCCCGTCGGGCGACCGCACATCATCGGTCGCGAATAATTCGGCGACGTTTTTAATGACGAATATGATCCCGCAAGCGCCGACGAACAATCAGCAAATGTGGGCGAATCTCGAAAGTTATTGCCGCACGCTCGCCAATTCGGGCAACGAGCTTTACATCATTTCGGGCGGTTACGGCAACAGCGGATTTATCGCTAACGGGCACGTTTCGATTCCGACGACG
This sequence comes from Pyrinomonadaceae bacterium, assembly GCA_035536135.1. GTDB lineage: Bacteria > Acidobacteriota > Blastocatellia > Pyrinomonadales > Pyrinomonadaceae > JAFDVJ01. The sequence continues at coordinate 2,007 of DATLOR010000402.1, forward strand.
ACCTGGAAAGTGATCATGGTTCTGCCGTCGGGCACGAACGATGTTTCGCGCGTCACGACTTCGACGCGGCTGATCGCGATTTCGGCTCCGAATACCAACTCGGTCGTCAGCGATTGGCGGACATACCGCGTCAGCGTCGATAACGTCGAATCTTTGACGGGTTACAATTTCTTCTCGAACGTCCCGACCTCGATTCAATCGGTCATCGAATCAACGGTTGACAATCAACTGATCGAAGATTGGGAAATGTATCCTGACAAAGCCGCGATCGAAGAAAACGAAGCCGAATCGGACGGCACAAGCAAAAAGTAATTGGTAATAAGTAGTTGGGAATAAAAAGCGTTTCAACGCAGATTTTTAATCTTAGTTGAAACGCTTTTTTTGTCTTATCCCAATTACCCACTACCTACTACCTATTACCATTTGCCTATCGCTTTTTACTTTTCACCTTTTTCTCATTTTTGCTCAGAACGTAGCTGTCGCGTGTTCTGACGATCACGCCCTGTCGGTCGACGCGGACTTTTATTTTATGTGTTTTCCCGATGTTTGCTTCGTCTTTCGGGTAATAACCGATGCTGTAATATTCGCGCAGTTCACTGGCAATGCGCGAAAAAGCATCCGAAAGATTGGCGATCGTGCTTGCCTTGTAAAGTCTTCCGCCCGTGCGGTTTGCCAATTCGTTGAGATATTCGCCGGCTTTTTTATATTCTTCGGCGGTCGTTCCTTTGCCGCTCGAGATGCCGACACCGACGGTCGGAATCGGATTTTTATCCGTTGAAGGAACCGGACCCGGTATTTTCGGCTGCTGCATAACGGGTTTGTTTTTCATCGCCTGAACTTCGTTGAAAGTATCGTATTCGATCGGATAGATCAGCGCGTCGAGTTCGAGCGCATCGCTCAGATTAAGCAAATCATCCGACTTCAAACTGCTCGTATCAACGCCGTCCGAAAAAAGCACAACGGCTTTGCGTCCCGTAATTTTTTTGAGTTTCTGATTGATCACCAGATCGACCGCGTCATACAGACTCGTGCCGTATGAAATTTTGGTTTTCCGAATGGCGTTCTGCAAAACGCGCCGGTCATTGGTCGGTTCGCATTGCACGTAAACTTCCTGGTCGAAAGAAACGACCATCACCTTATCGTTCGGGCGCAATTGATTGATAAAAGCGAGCGCCGCCGCCTGAATTTCCTCGGCTTTAAATTTTGCCGAATAGCTCATATCCAAAATGAGCGCGACCGTGAAAGGCTGCTGTTCATTGGAAAAGTAGGTTATTTCCTGTTCGACGTTGTCTTCGAGAACTTTGAAATTTTCCTTCGTCAAACCGCCGATAAATCTGCCGCTGCGGTCTAAAACCTTGACCGGAATGGAAACGATTCCCGTATCGACCTTGATAATTTCGGAATCGTCGGTTTCGGCGTTATCATCGATCGTCTGCGCAGTAGCGATGACATTCGGAGGTGTCGGACTTTCGAGAGGTCTTCTTTCACGCTGGTTTGATTTTTTACTTCCACTGCCGTCGGTTACGCGGCGTGATTGGGCAAAATTCACCGTAAGACTCAGACAAATAATGGCAAGGCAGAAGGAAAACACGAACTTTTTCATTTTTGCACCTCGAAGCTAGATTCTATGATGCTTCAAGGTTTAATTAAAGATGCAAAAGCCAAAAGGAGAAAAGGAAAGTTTTTCTCCCTTTCTCCTCTTCTCTTTTTATCCCCTTCTGTTCTATTTACCTGCCAGCTTATTGTCATTCGCGCCGACAATGTAGCTTGTTTTTGCCCGCACTACGAGATTCGGGCGCATCACGCGCACGCGGATCAGTTTGCGGTCACCGACTTTGCCGACCGTTTCGGGATAATAACCGATCGAATACTGGCGGCGAAGCTCTTCGGCAATGCCCGAAAAAGCCGCGTTCAGATCGTTGCGGGCTTCAAACGAGCGACCGCCCGAATTGCGCGCCAGATCTTCCAGATATTTTCTGCCGGTCTCATATTCGTTGGAACTCGAACCCGCACCGCCGCCGCCTCTGCCGATGCGGACATTTCCGCCGCCGAGGACTGTTCCGAGAATACCGCCCCAGCCGCCTTGCTGACGTCGCGGGTAACGATTCGGATAACCGCCGCCGCCGCCTCTGCCCCAGCCGCCGTTCATATCGCTCTGCGTATCGTAGCGAATCGGGTAAAACAGAGCTTCGGCTTCTTCGGCTTGGCGAATCGTCGTTTGATAATTGGCGCGGCGCGAAGTCGTATCGACGCCGTCGGTGAACAGCACGACGGCTTTGCGTCCCTGAATCTGCTGCAGCTGACGCGCGATGACAAAATCGACGGCTTCGTAAAGACTCGTGCCGTCGCCGAATTCGGTTTGCAAAATCGCGTTGCGCAGAACCTGGCGGTTGTTTGTCACGGGACTTAAAACATGCACGCGTTCGTCGAACGAAATCACCTGAACTTTATCGTCGCGCCGCAGTTGATTAACAAAAGCGATCGCCGCGTCCTGGATTTCATCGATCTGAAACTGCGTCGAAGGACTCACGTCGATCAGTAAGATCACCGTGAAAGGCTGTTCGACCGATTGAAAATATTCGACCTTTTGCTGAACGCCGTTTTCAAAGATCTGAAAATCCTTTTGCTGAAGTCCGCTGATGAATCTGCCGTCGCGGTCAAGCACCGAAACCGGCATTGTCACGAGATTTGTTTCGACCTTGATAACTTCGTTGTCGTCTTCGATCACTTCTTTATCGGCGGTCGGCGGTGTTGGCGAAGTTTGCGGAACCGTGCGCCCGCCCTGCAGAACCGGCGGACGTTTTTCGGTCTGATTGGTCGGATATGTCACGCCGTTTTTAATCGTCGGCGGTGTCGGCGAAGGCGAAACGACACGCGGTCGCCCCGTTTGTGTTGATTGAGCCAACATCGAAACGCTAAATAAACCAAGACAAGCTAAAATCAACGCAATTTTTTTCATCGCTCTATTCTCCTCGGGCAAATTTTCGCTTCTTTTACGAAAAACGCTCAATTTTGATTGCAGTTAGTCAATTTTAGATGTCTGAAATCTTTACAGGCGGGCGATTGTGAGAGTTTTTAAAGTAAATTTTTGTCAATGCTCAGCGCGCCGAATTCAAAGCCGCTTGCGCCAATTCGTGAAACTTTCGCCTGACCGAATTGATATTGACGAACGGAAGCTCGTGCGCGTGCGTGCGGTTGGTCAAAAGAATAAAAATCCGCTCGCTTTCGGGTTCGATCCACAGCGAAGTTCCCGTAAAACCGAGATGCCCGAAACTGTCTTTCGCTAAAGCCGGACTCGCGGTCGATTCCGGCGTTTCCGCGAGCTGAAAGCCGATCGAACGCGCTTCATTTAAACCGGGCGTAAAATTCGTGCGGAAAAGCGCGCAGGTTTCGGTTTTCAATAAAACGGATTCTTCGGCTAAAAACTGTTGCGCGATCTTGAAGGTTTCCTCAGCATTTGAAAAAAGTCCGGCGTGACCCGATACGCCGTCCATAAACCAGCAGTTCCCGTCGTGAACTTCGCCGCAGATCTGATAATCGCGCCAAATATATTCCATCACATCTATTCCAGCTTCTTGCTCACGTTTGTAGTCCCGAGCATCGTAAAACGAATTTAAATATCCTAATTCAAAGCAAGTTTTCTTTTCATGATAATTGCCGAATTCAGACGCGGCAAATTCTTCACGTCGGCTTCGCGGCGGATTATAAAACGTATTTCTGAGCTGCAAAGGCTTGAAAATTTCTTCTTTCGCGATGCAGTCCAATGATTTTCCGTGAATCTTTTCGAGCAAAAATCCCAACAAAATAAAATTCAAATCGCTGTAAACGACTTTCTTATTGATCGGATTTTCAAGCGGCAGATTAATAATCTGAAACAAAACATCATCTTTTATCGACCTTTTTTCTTTGCGATTGATGAAAAGATAAAAAGGAAACCATCCACGAAAACCCGAAGTATGCGTCAACAGATTCTCAATCGTAATTTCGCGCTTTTCTTCTCGTTCGAATTCACCGAAATATTTCGAGATTTTATCCTGTAAATTTAGCACGCCGCGTTCGATCAATTTCGCGCAGAGCAAACCCGTGACCAAAACTTTCGTCAGGCTCGCCAAATCGTAAATGGTCGTGAGCTTTGCTTCAACTCGGATCGGTTCGACGATCGCCAAACCGAGCGCGTCCTGAAAAATGATCTTGCCGCGTTCGGCGACCAGATAAACGGCTGATGGAAAATCGTTTTCATCGATTCGTGATTGCAGAAATTCGGAAATCTGATCTTTCATTGATATAATGATAACCCGAAAACACTATTGTAGCCCGAGGAGAAAAATAATATGAGCAAAGTAGAATCAGCCGATTTGATCTTAAAACTTTACGACCTGCGCCGCGAGCCGAAAATGCGCGAGGCGCGCAACTGGATCTTTTCATTCAACCCGCAAAATGCCGACGAATATATCCAAACGATGCGCAACCCGGAAATCGGCGCCCTTTTGCGGATGGTCACGTCATACTGGGATATGGCGGCGGCGCTCGTCAAACACGGCGCGATCGACGCTGAAATGTTTGCCGACACGGCGGGCGAACACATCATAATTTACGCGAAAATCCAGCCGTTTCTCGAAGAATTCCGCGAAAAGATCGGCAATCCTAAAGCGTTCGGAAATCTCGAAAAAGTAATCTTGGATATGCCGGACGGACGGGAAAGAGTCGAACGGGCGCAGGCGATGTTAAAAAGTTTCGCCGAGAAAAAAGCTGAAGAAGCAGCAGCTTAACATTTATCTTTCATGAGTTTAAAATCAGATAGACTTTTTGAAAAGTCTATCTGATTTTTGCTTTAGAATATCTTCAAACATTCAAACGGTTGCGGTGACGTTCGATTTTTTCCAAAACGCCAAGTGCCAAAGCAAGCGCGCGGCGACCGTCGTGTGCGTTGATCGGGGGCGCGTCGTCGCGTTCGATGCAGTCAAGAAACGCGAGAATTTCGGCGCGCAAAGGTTCGATGTCTTCGATTTCGAGACGGTTGATCGAAATTCCGAGAAGCGGATGCGCGGCGTTCGGCGCGAGGCTTGTGACGGACGCGAATTTCGTCGCGTAATCGAGCACGACGTAGGAATTTGTTTGATAAAAGCGCGTCTTGCGGATCTTTTCCGTGCCGATCCGCGAAGCCGTGATATTGGCGACCGCGCCGTTCTCGAATTCGATGCGGGCATTTGCCGCGTCAACTTTATCGGAAATGACGGGAATTCCGACGGCGCGGATTTCCGAAACCGATACGTTTTCGCCGACGAGCCACTGAATCGTGTCGAGATCGTGGATCATCACGTCCAAGACGACATCGACGTCCAAACTGCGGTTCGGAAAAGGCGAAACGCGGTGAATCTCGAAATAGAGCGGTTTCGTGACATGCGGGCGCAGCGCGACCATCGCCGGATTAAAGCGTTCGAGATGCCCGACCATCAGTTTTGCGCCCGTACTTTGCGCCGCCGCGATCATTTTGTCGGCTTCCGCGAGCGTCAGCGCGATCGGCTTTTCGACCAGAACGTGCACGCCTTTTTCTAAAAAAGCGCAGGCGATCTCCGAGTGCGTTTCGGTCGGCGTGACGATCGAAACTGCCGTTGCTTTGTCGAGCAAATCGCGCCAATCGGTAAAAACCGCGCAATTGTTTTTTTCGGCGATGGCGCGTGCGTTTTCCTCGTTCGTATCACACACGCCGACGAATTCGCCGCGTCCCGCCCGCGCCAGTTCGGCATAATTCCGGGCGTGATGCTGCCCGAGGCTTCCGACTCCGATGACGGCGGTTTTTAGATTTTGAGCTTCTTCCATAATTGATTGTAAAAACTATTTCAGCGATACTTTCATTTTCATAAAAGATGTCGGAAAACACAAAAACCAAAGTCCAAAAACCAAAAGCCAACCTCATCTGGCTTATTTTTGCAATCCTTATCGTCGCCGTTTATTTTATCGGCTTGACGATTCCGCTGCTCGGACCGGACGAGCCGCGTTATTCTGAGGTCGCGCGTGAAATGTTTCTGCGCGGCGATTGGATCACGCCTACCTTAGGCGGTTTCGATTGGTTCGAAAAACCCGCACTGCTTTACTGGCTGCAAATCGCGGCTTACAAAATCTTCGGAGTTTCGGAATTTTCAGCGCGATTCGGTTCGGCTCTTTTCGGATTGGGAACGGTTTTGAGCTTGTGGGTTTTAGGAAGAAAGTGGTCAGCAGTCAGCAGTCAGCAGTCAGTCAAAATCCAAAATCCAAAATCTAAAATCCAAAATCAAAGTGATTTCGCCAATTGGTTAGCATTGATCG
>DATLOR010000403.1:0-6407 GCA_035536135.1 Pyrinomonadaceae bacterium
GGTCATTATTATGCGCAGTCAGCTCTAAACTTCCCTTCTGACCACTGACCACCGCCCACTGACCACTTAAATGTTTTGGCTGGGAGACAGGGATTCGAACCCCGATAGGCAGATCCAGATTCTGCAGTCCTACCATTAGACGATCTCCCACCAGTACTATTCAATTTAAAAACCTAAAATCATATTGTCAAATGATTTAGTCAGTTTTTACTTGCTTGTCTGATAAATGATTGGCAAAATAAAAGTTTATGTCGGTTGAAGGGAAAGAAATAGTCAGTAACCGCCATGCTTTTCACGAATATCATATTTTGGACAAATATGAAGCCGGAGTTGCTCTAAAGGGAACGGAAGTGAAAAGCGTGATGACCGGACGGATTCAATTAAAAGAGTCTTATGTTTCGGTGCGCGACGGGGAAGTTTGGGTTCTAAACCTGCATATTTCGCCCTATTCGCATGGCAATCGTGAAAATCACGATCCATTGCGAACCAGAAAGCTATTGCTTCACAAGCGCGAAATTGCGAAACTTGAGAAAGAGACGACGATTAAGGGAATGACGCTGGTCGTGACGCGTATTTACTGGAAAAATGGGCGAATCAAATTCGAGATCGGCGTGGCGAAAGGCAAAAAGCTCTATGACAAGCGCGAAACGGAAATGAAGCGGACGGTTGAAAAAGAAACGCGTCAGGAGTTGAAAGAAAAGTTAAGATAAGTTATAGATTTAGAGAAGTTTTGCAGGTATAATTTTTTTTTATTACGAGGAAAAGTATGAAAACTCAGGCAATTACGGCAAATTTTCAGGAAGCCAATGTTGATGCTTTGGCAGTTGCGGTTTTTAAGGATGAAAAAGCATCGAGCGGCGTTCTGAAGGATTTGGACAAATTAACGGGCGGAATCGTTTCGTCGGTTATCAAACACGAAGAATTTAAGGGCGACGTCAATGAAACCGCCCTGATTCGGTTCGCGGCAAAAGGCAAAGTCAAAGCGTCAATGCTTTTGCTGATCGGTGTCGGCGATAAGTCGGATTACAAAGCGGCGAGTGTTTCAAATGTCGCGGGAACGGCGACGCGGTTTCTGCGAAAGCGAAATGTTAAAAGTTTTGCACTTTTACCGCGCAGCGACGGCGGCGCTACTGAAATCGCGCAAAACGCCGCGCAAGGATTTATCACAAGCCAATTCGAACTCGATAAATACCGCACCAAAGACAAAAACAACAAAACGGTTGACAGCCTTGTAGTCTGCGTCGAAGGCGCGAAGGATTCGGAGCTGAAAAACGGTTTGAGCCGCGGTCAGATCATCGGCGATTCAATGAATTTTACGCGCGATCTGGCAAACGAGCCGCCGAATATTCTGCACCCGACGGAATTCGCGAAACGCGCCCAGGCGATCGCCAAAGAAGCCGGATTGAAATGCGAAATTCTCGACGAAGCGAAGATGGAAAAACTCGGAATGGGGTCGCTGATGAGCGTCTCGATCGGTTCCGAGCAACCTGCAAAATTGATCGTTTTGAAATACGAGCCGAAAAAATCGACGGCGAAAAAAGGCGAGCTTCTCGCGATTGTCGGCAAAGGCATCACGTTTGACACGGGCGGAATTTCTCTGAAACCCGGCGAAGGAATGGACGCGATGAAATACGATATGTCGGGCGGCGCCAGCGTCATCGGGACGATGCGGGCGATCGGTCTTTTGAAACCTTCCGTGCCGGTTTTAGGAATTGTCGCGGCGGTTGAAAATATGCCTGACGGCAAAGCGACGCGCCCCTCGGATGTCGTCACGGCGATGAACGGCAAGACCATCGAAATCCTCAATACCGATGCCGAAGGTCGTCTGATTCTTGCAGATGCGGTTGCCTACGCCGAAAAACAAGGCGCGACCCGCATTGTTGATATGGCAACACTGACCGGCGCGGTGATCATCGCGCTCGGCGATGTCAACACCGCCGTGCTCGGCAACGATCAGGATCTGGTCAACGAAATTATCGAATGCGGCAAGGAAGTCGGCGAAAATTACTGGCAATTGCCGATCGGCAGAGAATACAGCAAAGGAATCAAATCCGACATTGCCGACATCAAAAACATCGGTCCGTCACGCAAAGCGGGAACGATCGTCGGCGCGGTTTTCATTCAGGAATTTGTTGACAAGGCAAAATGGGCGCATCTCGATATTGCCGGAACTGCCTGGAACGACGGCGAAAAACCGCATCAGGCAAAAGGTCCGACGGCGGTGGCGGTCCGAACCTTGCTCAAAATGGTTGAAAAATCGCAATGAATCCGAGTCTCAAGTCTCTAGTCTCAAGTCCCAAGTTTGTGCTTTTGACTTGAAACTTGAGACCTGGGACTTGGGACTCAAAATTAAGCGGTTGGTGAAAACATTTCATCAGCCGTTTTTTTTTGCAAAAAGACTGCTATAATTGCGTCAATTCACGGCAAATCCGTTGCGAAAATCTTCAAGAAACGAATGTTGATTCAAAAAAAACAGACGCTTTTCAAAAGCCGGAATATTATTAATCTGTTGATTATTTCAGCCGTTTGGCTGACTGTTTCGGCTTGCTTTTTCAGCAGCGGAAAGGAAAGCGTGAAAGTTAATGAAAATTTGCAGACAAAGCCTCAAAACACTTCGGCAAACGTTTCAAACACAAAATCGAGTTTCGACAAACCCGGCAAGAAAGAGGACAAGGGCGATTTTATCGTTGAACATCTCGAAGTAAAAAATGCGCGGTTTAACGAGCTTGACCAGAAAATCAAAAAAGAAAAACTGCTCGAAAAAGCGGCGGATGATTTGAACAAAGCCTTGAGCTTGCCGAATAATATTTATCTTCGTTCAAAGGATTGCGGCGAACCGAACGCCGAATTCGACCCGAAAACACAGGCAATCACGGTTTGTTATGAATTGATGGAGCATTTTAACAATCTTTATCTGAGCGAGAAAATGAAGCCCGAAGAAGCGGACAAAAAAATGTTCGATGCCGTGCGGTTCGCGTTTCTGCACGAGGTCGGGCACGCTTTGATTTCTAACTATAATTTGCCGATCACGGGCAATGAAGAAGATGCCGCCGACCGTTGTTCGTCGTATATCAACATCGTAGAATTGGGCGACGACGGTGTCAAAGCCGTGCTTGCCGCCGCCGATGCTTTTCATATCGAATCAAAACAAACTTCCGCAACAAAACGCGATATGGCGGACGAACATCTGCTGCAGGAACAGCGTTTTTATAATTCGCTCTGTATGATCTACGGCTCGGATTCGGAGAAATATGAATATTTTGTAAAAGACGGATATTTGCCGAAGGAGCGCGCCGTCCGCTGTCCGTTTGAATATCAGCGAACGGTTGAAAGCTGGATAAATCTGCTTCAGCCGTGGCGCAAGGATAAATAGATTTTTTAGAATTAATTGGAGAAAAAAGGGGAGAAACTATGAAAAAACTGATAAACGAAATAATTTTCGGAAAAAATTCAATGGTCAGCGGAATTATCGCACTCTCGATAATTTCGGCGATCGGTTTAGGTTGTTTTTGTAATAAAGATAAGTTTAATTTGTCTAATATCGGCTCAAGCTCGCCTTCGCCGAGTGCCTCACCGAGCGCGTCGCCGAGCCCGTCGGCAACCAAAGAATTTAAGAAAGCCGATGCATCGAAAAATGAAGTTCCGACGAGCGATGAAATGCAGGAAATCGTCAAGAAAACCCTTTTGGATTTTAACGACGGATTGCAAAAGGAAGATTTTACCGATTTTCACGGCACGATCTCAAAATTCTGGCAAAAACAAACGTCGCCCGAAAAATTGAAAACCAGTTTTCAGGGATTTATCGACGGCGATGCCGATCTCAGCGCGATCAAACCGATGACCGCCGAATTTACCAAAGGTCCCGAAACGACGCGCAGTCTGGGAATGAAAACGCTCGAAGTTGACGGCAAATACCCGACTTCGCCGATCACCACGACCTTTGAGCTGAAATATATTGCCGAAGGCAAAGATTGGAAGCTTGCCGGAATTCAGGTCGTCACAAAAATTACAAAAAAATAGGAGCTTGAAAATTGGAGTGCGGGCATCTCTGTCCGCCAGTCGTTCACGCGAAGCATCGAACGGCTAACGTTTGATAATAGCCCAAAAAATTACCGAAGCGTGGTGGGGTCTTCGTCAAGCTTCGACTTATTACCGGCAAAAGCAGTCTTTCGCAGACTGCTTTTGCTTTTTGCCGTATTGAAAGCTAAACTTTTTGAAGTTTTTACAATCAAAGAATTTTTCTAATTTTATGAAAATACACGAATATCAAGGAAAAGACCTTTTAAAAAATTACGGCGTTCCGGTGCCGCGCGGAATCGTTGCGCGCTCTGCCGAAGAAGCCGAACAGGCGGCAAGGGATCTGGGAACTGACGTAGTTGTTGTCAAGGCGCAGATTCACGCCGGCGGACGCGGTAAAGGCGGCGGCGTCAAGCTCGCCAAATCGCCCGCGGAAGCCAAGGAAATCGCGGCGCAAATGCTCGGAATGCAGCTCGTGACGCATCAGACCGGACCCGAAGGACGCGAAGTTAAAACTTTACTCGTCGAAGAAGGTTTGCCGATCGATAAAGAGTTTTATCTCGGTCTGACGCTCGACCGCACGACAGGCAGAAATGTTCTGATGGCTTCGTCGGCTGGCGGAATGGACATCGAAAAAGTTGCCGAAGAAACGCCCGAACTGATTTTGAAGGAAACGATCGACCCGGCGGTCGGTCTGCGTGCGTTTCAGGCGCGGAATCTGGCGTTTGGCTTAGGCATTCCGAACGAACTAATCAATCAAGCCGCCGGATTTATGCTCAAACTTTACGATGCTTACGAAGGTATGGACGCCTCGCTTCTTGAGATCAACCCGTTTTTGCTGACCAAAGACAGCCGTTTGATCGCACTCGACGCGAAAGTAAATTTTGACGACAACGCGCTCTACCGTCATAAAGATTACGCGCCGCTCAGAGATTTGGACGAGGAAGAACCGCTCGAAATCGAAGCCTCGAAGTTTGACCTTAATTACATCAAGCTCGACGGCAATATCGGCTGTATGGTCAACGGTGCAGGGCTCGCGATGGCGACGATGGACATTATCAAACTGCACGGCGGCGAACCCGCGAACTTTTTGGATGTCGGCGGCGGCGCATCGCAGGAACGCGTCGAACAAGCCTTTCGCATTTTGCTCGCTGACGACAACGTGAAAGCAGTTCTCGTGAACATCTTCGGCGGAATCGTCCGCACCGATATGGTCGCGCGCGGCGTGGTTGCCGCCGGAAAAAATCTCGGCGTTTCGATTCCGGTCGTCGTCCGGCTCGAAGGCACAAACGTCGAAGAAGGCAACCGCGTGATCGCCGAATCGGGAATGAATTTCCTCGTTGCCAAAGGAATGAGCGACGCGGCGGAAAAGGTCGTTTCGGCGGCAAACGCAGCGTATTAAAAAAGCAGTCAGTAATCAGCAGTCAGTAGTCAGAAAAAAACAATAGCTGACTGTTGACTGCTGATTACTGATTACTGATTATGAGCCAACATTTTTTACATATTCCTTCGTTACTTAAGCCCGATGAAGTTGCCGAAATAGAAACTCTCGCGGAAGACGCAAATTTTGTTGACGGCAAACTGACGGCGAGCCTGTCTGCCAGAGATGTCAAAAATAACTGGCAGATGGAAACCGAAACCGAAACGCTATCGGCAGTCCAAAAGCTTTTGAGCGAAGCGTTGAAATCAAGCCCGTTGTTTAATATCGCGGCATTGCCGAAAACCGTTTACCCATTTATCGTGAGCAAACACGCGCTCGGAAATTACTACGGCTGGCACGTTGACAGTCCGATGATGGGCGAACCGCCGATCCGCACCGATCTGGCGATGACGATTTTTTTAAGCGACCCGGAATCGTATGAAGGCGGCGAATTGATCATTCAATCGGAATCGGGAACCGCCGCGTTCAAACCCGCCAAAGGCGATGCCGTTTTATATCCCTGTCAATACCTGCACTGCGTCAACGAAGTCAAAAGCGGCGCTCGTCTGGCGGCGATCACGTGGATTCAGAGCAACGTCAAAAGTCCCGAGCAACGCCAAATCCTCTTTCAACTGAATCAGGTTCACGGCTCGCTCCACGCGCAAGCCCCGAACGCGCCCGAAACCACGCTTTTACTCCAAACGCACAGCAATCTTTTCAGAATGTGGGCAGACTTATAAAAGTCTCAAGTCCCAGGTTCCAAGTTCTTTTGTTTCAACTTGAGACTTAAGACTTGAGACTTGAGATTTTACTGTTCTTTTTCTTCGTCCAGAACCTTTTGCGTCCATTCGCTCTGCGGATATTTTTTCTTTAAGATTTCGCCGATCTGCTGGCGCAGCTCTTCGTTGTTTCCGCAGCCGTATTTTGTCCAGCCATTCGCTTGCCAGACGATATAGAGGCTTTCGGGAAC
>DATLOR010000404.1:0-5374 GCA_035536135.1 Pyrinomonadaceae bacterium
ACTCCGCCGCTCAATCTGAGTTGTTGGTACGGTCCGTGCCAATACACCTCGGCGCGGCTGATCACGAAAGGAAAATTCGACCAAAAGTACGGCAAGTTCGAAGCGCGAATCAAAATTCCGCGCGGGCAGGGACTGTGGGGCGCGTGCTGGATGCTCGGAAATAATATCGATATTGTCGGCTGGGCGCAGTGCGGCGAGATCGACATTATGGAAAATATCGGGCGCGAACCTTCGATAGTTCACGGCACGATTCACGGTCCCGGATATTCCGGCGCAAACGGGATCGGCGCGCCGTTCAGCCTGGCGAACAACGCCGTGTTTGCGGACGACTTTCACGTGTATTCGACCGAATGGAGCGAAAACAAAATCAGTTTCTACGTTGACGGAATTCATTACAAAACCATCACGCCGACCGATTTGCCAACCGGCACGAAATGGGTTTACGACCACCCGTTCTTCATTATTTTAAACTTCGCGGTCGGCGGTCCGTGGGGCGGAAATCCCGACGGAACCTCAGTTTTTCCAAACACGATGATCATTGATTATGTAAGAGTTTATAAACGATAAATGAATTTTGCATTTATGGTAAACCGGAAGACACAAGGTAAAGTAGAACGGAAATTTTTAGCCGGGGATAAACGCGGATGAGCGCGGATTAAATCTATAAATTCAAATCTGCGCTCATCCGCGTTATCCGCGGCTAATTTTTGGAATTCAATAATTGGCTCTTGAGGTAACTGGTGATGAAAATTTTCTTGTTCGTTTTGGTTTTGAGTTTTTTTGTGGTTGAAAACGTCGCGGCGCAAAACGGCGCGATGAGAACGGAAATTTCGCTTAACAGTGGTTGGAAATTCCGCGAAATTAACAAAACCGAGTGGCTTCCCGCGACCGTTCCGGGCTGTGTTCACACGGATTTGCTCGCCAATAAAAAGATCGAAGACCCGTTTTACCGCGACAACGAAAAAAATCTCCAATGGATCGGCAAAACCGATTGGGAATATCAAACCGCTTTCAATGTTTCCGCCGCAACTCTCAAACGCCAAAACCTCGAAATCGTTTTTCTCGGGCTCGATACTTATGCCGATGTTTTTCTAAATGATAAGCCGATTTTAACGGCAGACAATATGTTCAGAACCTGGCGCGTTGATGTCAAAAATGCTTTGAAGCAGGGCGAAAACGTTTTGCGAATAAAATTTCGTTCGCCGATCAACGAAATTCTGCCGCTTATGAAAAAACTCGATTACGAGCTTCCGGCAGTCAACGATCAAGGCGAAAAAACTTCGCCCTACACGCGCAAAGCTCCGTATCAATACGGCTGGGATTGGGGACCGCGATTCGTCACGAGCGGCGTTTGGAAACCCGTCAGCTTAGAGGCGTGGGACAATGCGCGAATCGAAGATCTGCAGATCAAACAAAACAAATTATCGAAAGAAACGGCAGAGCTAAACGCGGTCGTCGAAGTCGTCGCTTCGTCGGCGGTTGACGCGACGATCGAAGTTGAAAACACGACCGACAAAAAAATCGTCGCGACGCGGGCAATCAAATTAACCAACGGCGTCAATAAAATCGCGCTCGATTTTTCAATCTCGAATCCGAAGCTCTGGTATCCAGTCGGGTTAGGTGAACAATCGCTTTACACGTTCAAAGCAAAACTTGTTTTGAATAAAAAAACGATTGACGAAGAGTTGAAACGAACCGGTTTGCGATCTCTTGAGCTTCGCCAGAAGCCCGACCAATACGGCATCAGTTTTGAGTTTGTGGTCAACGGCATTCCGGTTTTCGGGCGCGGCGCAAACTGGATTCCGGCGGATATTTTCCCAACGCGAGTCAGCAAAGAAAAATACAAAAATCTCCTGACATCGCTCAAAAACGCGAATATGAATATGCTTCGCGTGTGGGGCGGCGGCATTTACGAGGACGATTATTTTTACGATCTGGCGGACGAAATGGGCATCCTCGTCTGGCAGGATTTTATGTTCGCGTGCAGTATGTATCCGGGTGATAAAGCGTTTCTGGAAAATGTTCGCTATGAAGCGATCGATAACGTCAAACGGCTGAGAAATCATCCGTCGATCGTCATTTGGGTCGGCAACAACGAGATCGAAACCGCGTGGCAGCATTGGGGCTGGAAGGATAAAAACCCGAGTCATGTTTGGGACGATTACCAGAAACTCTTCTTACGTCTTTTGCCCGAAGTATTGGATGAATACGACAATTCGCGCCCGTATTGGCAAAGCAGTCCGAGCTCGAATTTTCAGGCTGATTCCGAATTTCAAGGCATCGGCGACACGCATTACTGGCAGGTTTGGCACGCCGAAAAGCCTTATAAGGAATACGAAAAACAGTTTCCGCGTTTTATGAGCGAATACGGTTTCCAGTCGTTTCCCGAATTTGAAACCGTCAAGACCTACACTTCGGAAGCCGACCGCGCGAGCATCGAAACGCCCGTAATGCTTGCGCATCAACGCCATCCGCGCGGCAATCAGCTGGTCAAAGAATATATGCTCCGCGAATATAATCAGCCGAAGGATTTCGAGTCGTTTCTTTACGTCAGCCAGGTGCTTCAGGCGGAAGGAATCAAGATCGGCGCCGAGCATTTTCGCCGCATAATGCCGCGCAATATGGGTTCGCTCTACTGGCAGGCAAACGATTGCTGGCAGGTCGCTTCGTGGTCGGGAATGGATTATTTCGGACGCTGGAAAGCCTTGATGTATTACACCCGCAAATTCTACGCTCCCGTCCTGATCTCACCGCACGTTGACGATAACGGAACGCTGAACATTTACGTTGTTTCCGATTCGCCCGAAGCAAAACAGGCGCAGATGGTTTTGTCTCTGGTCGATTTAAGCGGAAAAACTTTGAGTTCGCGACAGTTGGATTTATCGGTCGAACCGCTTAAAGGAAAGTCATATTTTACGCAAACGGTCAGCGAGTTTTTGAACGGCGCGGACGATAAAAATGCCTTCCTGCTTGCCGAATTAAAGATCGGCGGAAAAACCGTTTCGCAGAACGAATATTTCTTCAAACCATTTAAAGAACTAAACGTTTCGCGTCCCGCCATTAAAACCGAAATCAGCCAAACGGCAAACGGTTTCAAAATCGTGCTTTCAACCGACACTTTAGCGAAATCGGTCTATCTTTCGGGTTTTACGGAAGGCTTTTTCGCGGACAATTATTTCAACCTGATTCCGGGCAGACCGTTGGAAGTTGAATTTCGGACAAAACAAAAAATGAGCGCGGACGAATTTCGCAAAGCACTAAAAATTCGCTCATTAATTGACGCTTTTTAAGAAAAAATATGAAAATCGATCGAATCTAAAGAAACGATTTTCTAAGAAATTCATCTCTCCAAAGTTGGTCGCGGCGTTTTTGTTGTCCGTTTTGACGCTTGTAAATTTTTAAATTTACCGAAACGCATTCGCAAAATTTATTGTTTATAATCGTGAAATGAAACGGGTAGTTGAACCCGGCGCGTTGCAGGTGATGGTCGGCGGAAATTCCGTCGATTTGATCACGGCAAAACTCGACGTTGTCGAAAAATAGGATTTTTAAAAGATATGAAAGAAGGGACGGAAATTGACAATTCGCCGAAATATGACGAGCGACCGTGGGGAAGTTTCACCGTGCTGGACGAAGGCGATGGTTTTAAAGTGAAACGGATCGAGGTTCTGGCGGGCAAGCGTTTGAGTTATCAAAAACACGCCCAACGAGCCGAACACTGGTTTATTGTGAGCGGCACGGCGAAAGTGACGCTCGACGGCGAGGATATTATCAAAACGGCGGGCGAAGCGATCGATATTCCGACCGGCGCGGCGCATCGCGTCGAAAATCCGGGCGATGAATTGCTCGTTTTTATCGAGGTTCAGCAGGGAAATTATCTCGGTGAAGACGACATTGTGCGGCTTCAGGACGATTTCGGGCGGTAGTTGATTTTAAGACGAAACATTTCGAATTTTTAGAAATGAACGCTCACAATCGCAACATTATTTTAATTTCGTCCTGATAAAATTCTGTGGTAGAATTGCTACTAAATCGATTTAGTAGATTGCCAGAATTGAGTTTTCCTTTTAAGATAAGAGCAAGTTATGGTTAGACGAATAAACCTAAAAAGTGCTAATGTGGCACGCTCAAACACGATTCGTGATATAAATCGTCAAATCATCCTTAACTACGTTCGAGAAGAAGGTCCGATTTCGCGGGCGGATATTGCCAAAATCACCGCGCTCCAGCGTTCGACGGTTTCGCTGATCGTCGAAGAACTACTAAAAACCGGATTGATCGAGGAAATTTACGGCGAATCTTCGGGCGGTCGTCCGCCGCAGCTGCTTTCTCTGCGGACTTCGCACGCGGTTGCGATCGGCGTTGATCTCGGTAAGAAAACGACGATCGTCGCGACGACCGATTTGAGCGGTCGCCTGCTCGAACGGGAAGAGTTTCCGACCGACAAGGAATTTAATAAAACGATCGACCGCGTGATCGAAATCTCCAAACATTTTATCAAGAAAAACGCCGGTTCGATCGAAGGCATCGGAATGAGCTTGCCCGGGATGGTCGAATCGTGGACGGGCGATGTTCTGCTGATCCCGCATCTCGACTGGCATCGTCCGAAGGTTGCCGAGATCGTTCGTCAGGCGACGGGTTTGCCCGTCAAGATCGAGAACGACGCGAACGCCGCCGCGCTTGCCGAGCTCTGGTTCGGTCGTCCAGAGATCAATAATGTCCGTGATTTTATCCTTGTTTACATCACGAACGGGATCGGGACGGGCGTGGTTTTCGATGGGCAGATCTACCGTGGCAAAGGCGGTGTCGCGGGCGAATTCGGACATATGACGATCGGCACGGACGCGCCGATCGCCTGCGCCGCCGGGAGTCATAATTGCTGGGAAGCCTTTGCCTCGGAACGCGCCGCGCTCGCGCGTTACGCGAACTTGTCGGAAAATCGCAACGGGAGCAAGGAAATAACCTTTGTCGAACTCGTTGACCTTGCTCTTAAAGACGACGAAAAAGCGGTCGCGGCGTTAAAAGAAACGGCGCATTACATCGGCATCGGTATCTCGAATCTGATCCAGGGCTTGTCGCCCGAAGTCACGGTCGTCACGGGAACGATCGTCCGCGCCTGGAAGCTGATCTCGGGGGAAGTCAAAGCGGCGGCGGAAAGCGCGATCTGCCAGGGCTATCCGTCGGTCAACATCATGCCTTCGACGCTCGGCGCTTACCCGACCCTGATGGGCGCATTCAGCCTCGTCCTCGCCGACAAATTCGCTTCCGTCACGATTACTTAAGTCTAAAAGATTTTATTTAATAATAGTCGCGGTTTCAGAATCGGTTCTCAGGCAATCAGGACATAAAATACCACCGATTTCAACCGTCGCGG
>DATLOR010000405.1:0-2012 GCA_035536135.1 Pyrinomonadaceae bacterium
TCGACCCGCCGCGTGCGGGAACGGAAAAAGAAACGATCGAGCAAATTTTAAAGATCCAGCCGCAGCAGATCACTTACGTTTCGTGCGAGCCTACGACGCTTGCGCGGGATTTGCGCGTTTTGTGTGAAAGCGTTTACGAAATCGAATCGATCACCGCGCTCGATCTGTTTCCGCAAACCCATCACGTCGAAACGGTCGTCCGTTTGAAACGCATTTTATAATTTATTGATGAGACTGCCGCACGCAATAATCCGTTTGTTTTTATGTGCCGTTTTGCTCATACAATCAATCGCGGCGTTTGAAACCGACCAGTTCAACCTGCCGCCCGCACAGCTTGCCGACATCGGCGATGAAGTTTCCGATTACACGGAAGAAAATCTGCGCGAGGCGATCGGTAAAATAAATACCGAAATCCTTGCCCGCCAAAATTGTCCGGAAAACCGCGGCAAAAATTGCGAACCGGCGGAAAAGACGCGTCTGCGTTTGAATTATCTGCGTTCGGAACAAGCCGTTGCGCGGGAAGTTTTCAACTTGCTCGGCGCGGGTTTTATTCCTTCGACCAAGTCGGGAACCTGGATGAATTCGCACAAATTCAAAGCCCAGCCCGCCCGCTACAAAACAAGTTACGGGGACTCGATCTACCGGCTTGTGCCGACCAATTATCTGACCATCAGCCCGACCGTCAAGCTTTACGGCGTATTATTCGGCACCGACAAGGTCGCGCATCTTTTTCAGCAGGGCTATACTTACTACACAAAACAAAAGCGCGCTGTTGAAAAGGGCTTAGCACCGGAAGAAGCCGTGAAAAAAGCGGTTCGCTGGGGAAAAATCTCCGAACAGACTTATTTCGGAACATTCGTTTCGGGCGTTTATTCAAACGGGGATCTTGCCGCCAATTACGCCGGAATGAGGTTTTATCAAGGCTTGACGCACGAAATCAAGATCGGTGAAACCGTCCGACCGCCGATCGTTTATCTTAAAGACGGCGTTTGGACAATTAACGAAAACATCAACCTGCGCGAAATGCTTCTCAAACCCTTCATCTCGAATCATTTTAACGAAGCCCTGAACTCCTCAAAATACAGCTTCTTTCTGCGCTCGTCCGTCCGGCGAATCGTCCGCAAAAAAGCCTGCGGCGAATGGCGCGGGGCATTTCCCGCGCTGACGCAAGCCGATTTCGCCGACCTTTCGCAAAAATTAAAGCTCTGGCATGGCGAAGATTACGGGTTTTCCGAAAGCGAAAATTTCGTGACCATCGCCAATACCTGTTTCGGCAAATAAAAGCACAAAACTTTTTACAACGCTTCGGCGTTTAATTCATCTGAACTTTGAATTTGAAATATCGGAAGTATCTAATTAAAATCAAAATATGCCAAAAAAAGATTCAACAGGCGCGGTTGCTGAAACATATAGTGTTCGCTGCCGCTATTGCGGACAAAAAAATTCCGTCAAGGACGATTATAAAAACAATCAGGCGAATTGCGGAAAATGCAAATTGCCGCTCTCGAACGAACCGCACAAAAAGTTTGCCGATCTCGATAAACACGATTATATTCATCCGGCAGACTCGAAAGCGCTTGCCGCTCTGCGGGCGATTCCGGGCATTGATACCGCGCTTCGACAGCTTTTGAAGGTCACGGGCGAATCGGCGATGCGCGTGATGTTTATGGCAAGCGCGGTGCAGATCACGCCGAAACAATGCCCGGATCTGCACGCCAAACTGCAGGTCGCCTGCACGACGCTCGGCGTTGATATGCCGGATTTCTTTATCCAGCAAAACCCGATGGTCAATGCCTTTACGGGCGGTGTCGATAAATCGGTGATCGTGCTTTGGACGGGACTGGTCGAACGCCTGAACGATGAAGAGCTGCTCGCCGTGATCGCGCACGAAGTCGGTCATATTCACGCCGAACACGTTCTTTATCTAACGGCGGCGCGCCTGATCGAGGCTTTGATGAATGCTTCGATCGCCGCGCTCGTGCCGGGTAAGGAAATTATCAAGTTTATCGTTT
>DATLOR010000406.1:0-10389 GCA_035536135.1 Pyrinomonadaceae bacterium
GTCCGCCGATCACAAGCCCGTATATCATAAGTCCGCCGATCACGAGCCCGCCGATCACCAGCCCGCCGGTTGTGACAAGCCCGCCGATTACGAGTCCGCCGATCATTACGAGTCCGCAGCTTCCGCCGCCGCACGAACATACGCTCGACAGCTTAACCGATGTGACGGTTCCGGCACCGACCGACGGTCAGATTTTGATTTTCCGCAGCGGCTACTGGATTGCCGAAGACCTGACGGTTGTCGAACCGGTTCCCCTGGCGCTCGATGATTTGACCGATGTTACCGTTTCGACACCGACCGAAGGGCAAATATTGATCTTCCGCGGCGGCGAGTGGGTAGCGGAAGATCCCGCGATCGTTCCGCCGGTTCCGATCGCGCTGGATAACCTGACCGATGTTGTCGTGCCGGCGCCGAGCGAAGGACAAAACCTGGTTTTCCGCAGCGGGCAATGGATTGCCGAAACCCGCGCTCCAATTGACCATGGCACATTGACGGGACTCGGCGACGACGACCACCAGCAGTATTTATTAACAAACGGAAGCCGCGCACTGACCGGAAATCTGCTCGGCGGCAATAGGAAAATTGTCAATCTTGCCGCCGCGACAGCCAACGGCGAAGCGGTTATTTTCCAGCAGGCAGTCAAAAACGGCGATGCGGCGGGCGGCGACCTGACGGGAACTTACCCGAACCCGACGATCAATAATCTGCAGGGCAAACCCGTGCAGGCAAGCGCGCCGAACCCCGGCGACCGTTTGGTTTGGAACGGAACGGCATGGGTTCCGCAGGCGCAGGTGATTTCTCAGCCGGAGCCACCGAAAGAACTTATTCTCCCGCTGGCAACGATCACCAGAATCGAGATCATAACCGACCCGGAAACCGGAAAAGTGCGGGGCATTTATGAAATCTGGTTTAATATCGATGCTCCGGGCAATATCGCAGAGGTTGTCGATCTAAAAGTAGAGCAGCTTCGAATTATCGGTGAAACCAATGATCCGACGACTTTTCATACCGATCGATACAACTTCGAGATCCATCAAACCGCCAGAAACCTCTATTTGATAACCGACCTGACCTTAAAAGAGGACACTTCTGACACGCGATTACTGCGTTTCATGTTTGATATGAGTTCGATCGACGTCAGAGTTACCACGACTTCCGGTACCGATGATTTTAAGCTCAAGGAATACGCGGATAAAAATAACATAAAATTCAACGGATTTTTAGAAGGTCGATTTGCCACTATTTTCGTTCGCGGCTTTATGGAATCGAAGCGGGGAATCATTAACGATCGGATAGTTGATAAGACCATTGATAAGAATGCTTTGAGAACGACCAATAAAACGGTTGATAAAACAAATAGGGGAGTGAAATGAGCGTAAAAATTCAACAACCTATCGTTTCGGGAAGTTTGCGGACGACCAATTTTTTCAACGGTCGGCTCGTCACGGGCGCGGATATGTCGCGTGAACAGACGGCGCGGCGCGAGGCGGTCAGCCGGATCGGGCAAGCCGCGGGCGAAGGAATCGTCTACGGGCTGGAAGTTGAAAAAGATCCGACGGCGGGAACTCAGCCGATCGTCAGCATCAAAGCCGGTCTCGCGGTCAACCGTTGCGGGCAGTCTTTATATCTGGCGCAGGACACAAGCGTTAATTTGCTCGAAAGAGCCGCCGCCGCCGAACAGTCATCGAATATCTTCGGTGACTGCGGCGCACTGACGGTCGGAAATTACACGGCGGGGTACGGTTTTTACCTGCTCGTCATCGCGCCCGCCCAATCGAGCGAAGGAAGTGCGCCGACGAGCGGTTTGAACAATACCTTTTCGACCTGCAACACCGACGTGATTCTCGAAACAGTTCAGTTTCGCCGTTTGGCGATTGACCCGTTTCTGGGAAACGACAAGCCGACCGACCCGAAACTGTTGAGAAACTACATCGCCTACAAATGTTTCGGAACTGAAAAAGCACAGGAAATTTTTGCCGACCCGCTCGGGTTTTCGCTCGATTCCTACGGGCTGATCGACGAAATGCGCGACAAAACGCTTGCCAAAAGCGAAATTCCGCTGGCAGTTCTCTACTGGACGACCGGCGGCATTCAATTTGTCGAAAACTGGGCGGTGCGCCGCCGTCTGACAAAAAGAAACGGCGGCGGAAGCTGGACGCAGCTGTTAAATGACCGGCGAGGGAGCGAAGGCGAAGCGATGATGCGGCAGTTTGACGACCAGATCAAACGGATGCTGATCGAAGTAAACAATACCTCGGCAATACAGTCGGACGATTATTTTCAATATCTGCCGCCGGTCGGTTTTTTGCCGCTCGCACGCACCGGTTTCAAAGGCTTTAACAGCAGCAATTTTTTCGGAACCCGCGGCGCAAAATACATTGTCAATACCGATGGCGACCGTTTGCGTTTCCTGCTCGATCAGGCGGTTTTACACGAGCCGATCGATTTGGATTCAAGCGAAAAAATCCGGCTTTATTATGTTCGCGAAAATTTACAGGCGATCGACGATGGCGAAAATGTGGCGAAAACCCTGGTTTTTGCGCGCCACAGTCTGCCTTTTATCGGCGTTGCCCGTTTTGATGAGGCGCAATTCGATACCGAAGACAGTTTTTCATTCGGAATTAAGTAATGGGAGGAGGGGATAATGGAGAAAGTAAGCAATTTTAATTTATTGGAAAAAAATAATACCGATGACATCGGTGCGCTGATCGATAAATTTCCGGCTCTCGTCAATGCGACCAGCAAAAACAGCGCCCTGACGTTTGCCCTGTACAGTGCGGCAAACGCCGTCGCGGGCAAGACCACCCTTACAAAGCTGCAAATTACTCAAATAATAAATTCCAATTTGCAGTTAAAAGCCGCCGTCGCCAATACCAGATTCAAGACGGCATTTCTTGAATTTCTGAAAGCCGCGATGAAGCTCAAACCGGCGGGAGGCAAGACCATAATCGGAGATTCTCCGTCAAACGATGAACCGGTTGACGAGGGAAGCGATGTAACCGCGGATGAACCCGGCGCGCTCGAAGTGAATCTCGCGCTTTTAGCATTGCTCAATGATATCCCGATTGCGCATCCCGGCGACATAATTACGAGCGAGCATCACAATTCCTTGCGGTCGGCGATCCGGGCGCTTGCCTCGCTGATTGACGATACCGCACTGACCACAACGTTTACTTTCGCACCGAACTTTTTGCCCTCCGCTTTTGATCCGCTGCAAAACGGTGGACAGGGAAGACTTCCCGTAAAAGGAGAAGACGACCGCGACTGGAAGGTGCTTTTCAACAAAGCGGTGATCCCGACCATTGGGGAAATGGGCGGTGCCGGCAAAAACGTCAAAGGCGGTTTTTATGTCAGCCTGCCCGATGAGGTGCTGATCAAATCAATGATCGTTCGCGGAAAACGGCTCGACGAAAATATCGACGCGCAAGACCCGAAATCGTTTCATGTCTCGCTGTTTCGGATCGAGGCTGATAAAGTCGGCGCGACACCTGCGGCATTAATAAATATCGAACTGAGCAGCGTAACGGGAACCTTTAAGCGCACGGAAAATCCCGGCTCGTCAGTGCGCGTCGATAACGAAAAATTTCTCTATTTCGTTTCCGCCGTCTGGGTCGATGAAGATGATTCCGCCGGGTTCGAGATTCGTTCGGTGCAGATTATTTGCGAGCGTTAAAAAATGGATGTGAATCGGCAGACAAAATCGGTCGTGGCAATGCTTCGGGTCAGGGGCGAAGGACTCGAAACGGTCACTACGCGCCTGAATCTCGAACGTTTATTCGGCGCAAGCGATTTTTCTCCCATCGGTTTACCGCCGAAATCGGTTCTTTGCATAAAAAAGATCAGCGACCCGAAACCGCTGACGCTGAGCTTTGATCACCAAGATCTAAGATTTGCCGAATTTTGGCGTAAAGCCGTTTCCGAACAAGTTGAAAATTTTTACCGACGTGCTTTTCGACCGATCCGCGAAAGTGTTCCGGCACAGGCGGAAAGCGTCGTTTTTGCCGATCGCGCGGAGCTTCTCGCGTGTCTGGCGGGCGATTGGTGTCGCGGGACATTGGCGGAAAATTGGTGGTGGCGCGGACTTTTTCCCAACCTCTTCCGGGCGCAAACGGTTGCGAAAATCTGGCTTGATTCAGCGGAATTCATACCGGCAGCGTTTCAGATTTTATCAAAAACGGGAACCTCGATCCGTTTTGTTCAGAAACTGCAGCCGCACGAAACAAAAGATCTGCTGCGGCAGATCATAAAGATTTTCGGTCTCCGGAAATTGGAGGAATCATTATTTGCAGCCCCTCGTAAGAAGGCGGAATTTGAGGGCGAAAAATTGGCGAAACCGGATAAAAAGGAAGCGTTATTATCCGGATCGGATTTACGGGTTTTTAAGAAATCCGAAGCCGTCTTCAGCGATCTGATTCCCGAAATCCGAACTTTGGGGCTTAGTTTTGAGGGGCAATGTTTGTTGGGAATCAGTTTGCTTCTGGCACGTTCGCCAAAAATCGTGCGCTCGGCTGAGTTTGCCCGAAAGCTAAAACTTTTCCGCCTAAAAAATGAAACAGGCAAGCCAATTCCGGACAAGATATTTGAAGGAGTCTTTGAACAAAATGCGATATTTGTGAAAAAAGTAAAAAAATCGCAGAAAACAACTCGAAAAGCCCGGGGCACAAGCGAAGTTCCAATAGATCAGCCGAAATCAGCAAAGACTGAAACAAGCTTTGTCGCAAAACGGGGCAATCAGAAAGCCGAAGAGCCTTTCGAAAAACCGCAAACAGAAGATAAAGAATCCTTTAACTTCGCGAAAAAGCAGGCAAACGAAGCGGAAAAATTCAAAGAAATTCGGGAAAAGCCGGCAAAAATCAGATTTGAAACCGCCCAACCTGAAAAAAGCTTTGAAAAATTTGAACAGAAGAAGAAAGGTGAAAAAGCCAAAAAAAGCGATAAAAGCAGTGAAATTATAAAACCGCCGGGTGTCGAAACCGCGTTTCAAAACTTTTTTGAAGACCTTGAAACGGAGATCGAGTTCAGCATTCACACACGCTTCGGCGGAGTTTTTTATCTTTTGAATCTGGGCTTGTATTTACAGCTTTACCGCGATTTTACCGAGTCCTTGGAAACGGAAATCGAGCTGAACATCTGGGATTTTATCGCGCTTTTGAGTCTTGAATTTTTAGGCGGGCAAATAAAAACGGACGCGGTCTGGGATTTTCTGAAAACGATGGCGGAACGCGAAAATGACGACGAATTCGGGTTGGAATTCGATCAGTTCCAAGCTTGGCGAATGCCGCCCGAATGGCTGGAAACTTTCCCGAAAGATCAGAAATGGCTTGTCGGGAAAAAAGGCAAACGGCTCGTGGTTCGTCATTCAGCCGGATTTAACGTCGTTGATGTATTGCTTCGAGGTGATGCTCAAACTGCCGTTAAAAACGAGCTGGAGATTTATCAAAAATATTTTTCCGAAACTGCAAAAGCCGAAAGGAAAGATTTTTCGCAAATGAAATCAAAAAGCTGGCTGAAAAATTTGTTTGAATATCTGGAAAAGCGTCTGTTTCAGGCATTGAATCTGCAAACTTCGGAAGACTTAAACGCGCTTTTGTTTAAGCGAAGCGCAATGATTTCCGTTTCGGAAACACATCTCGACATAACTTTCGGGCTTGCCGATCTGCCGATCGAAGTGCGGCTTGCCGGAATTGACCGCGATCCGGGGTGGATTCCGGCGGCGGGGAAATTTGTTTATTTTCATTTTGCTTGAACCCAGAAAATTTAATAAAAATGTTGTCGCTGAAAAATCAAAAGAAAAGTTCGGATACAAACGTTTTGGCATTTGCTGAAGCCGCTTTCTTTTCGTCAAAAAACGAACCGTTTGAAGATGTTCCGCCGACATCTTCGGGACATTTCGATTTGTATTTTCTGGCGGCAGCGGCGCAGATTGCGCGGCGTTTAATGCCGATTTTCGGCACGCGGGACGCGGTTTTTGCCGAATTTCCTTTTTTGCAGATCTACGACGAACGGCTCGCGGGACGCGAACCCGACGATCTGGCTGACGAAAAAGCCTTTGAATGGTGGAAAAAATATCTGCTCGGCTGGGAAAAAAAATGCGAAACGCCGCTGCCCTTGCGGGATTTACGCGAAAATCTGGGTCTTGATTTTTCAGATATCATTTTGCTTTTCACGATCGGTCTGATTGAAGAAGATGCGCGTTTCGGCGCGGTTTTTGAATCGCTGAACGAATTTTCGACCGAAAAGCGTCTGACTTTCGGGACGTTGAATTTCTGGCAAAGGGAAGAAAATGCGGAAACTTCGGCGCAAGAATCGGTTTTTGAACTGCAAAATCTGGGTTTGATCCAATTCGGGAACACCGAAAACCCGCGTTCCGAATGGACGCTCGCGGTTTCGTCCGTGCTCTGGGACGTTTTGCGCGGCGAAAGTAAACTTTTGCAGGCGGATTGGCTGAAATTTACCGCGCCGGAAGATCTGCCGGCGGCGGAATCTTTGATCCTTTCGGAAAACTTGAAGCAGGAAATCGCCGTTTTGCCGAAGCTTTTCGAGCGCGGCACGGTTCAAACGGTGATCGTTCGCGGGGCGCATCGTAACAGCCGAAAAACTATCCTGGGAGCCTTGGCAAAATCGCTTGGGCTGGGTTTGCTCGAAATAAAAAATACCGAGATCAAACCGGACGAGCGTTGGAAAACGATCAATACTTTAGCCGTTTTGTTCCGGGCAATGCCGGTCTTTTGTCCGGAAGTTGCGCCGAGCGAAATGGTCGAATTTCCGCCGCTTTCGGAGGCGGTCAAAGCATTTGGAATCACGCTCGGAAAACAAGGAGGCGCCTCGGGCGCGGCGGTCGAAAGATCCGTCACGTTGACGGTCAATCTGCCCGAAGAAAACAAACGGCGCGAACATTGGCGCGACTGTTTTGCCGAGGCGGAATCAGACGAGATCGAAGAGATCAGCAAGCATTTCCGGCTTTCGAGCGGGAATCTGCGGCGCGCGGCGAAACTTGCAAAATCTTACGCCGGTCTGGCAAAACGTCAAAAAATTTCGGTCGCGGATGTCCGGCTTGCGGCGCGTGCCCTGAATCGTCAGGCGCTCGATACTTTGGCGATCTATCTTGAACCGCTCGATGCGGATTGGAGTTTTCTGGCGGTCAGAGATGAAACTTTGAACGATCTGCGCCAGCTCGAAGGACGCTGCCGGATTCGTGAGAATCTGCAAATGCACGTTGGTCGCGGCTTATGCGGACAGCTTCAGGCGGGTGTTCGGGCACTTTTCAACGGCGGCAGCGGAACCGGTAAAACCTACGCGGCGCGGCTCCTCGCCGCCGCTTTGCAGAAGGATATTTACCGGCTCGACCTTTCGACGATCGTCAACAAATACATCGGCGAAACGGAAAAAAATCTGGCGCGGGTTTTTGCGTTTGTCGAAGAGCTCGACGTGATCTTACTGCTCGACGAAGGCGATGCGCTGCTCACCCAGCGGACCAGCGTTTCGAGCGCGAACGACCGTTACGCCAATCTCGAAACGAATTATTTGCTCCAGAGACTCGAATCGTTTGAGGGGATTTTGATCGTGACGACCAATGCGAGCGACCGGATCGATTCGGCTTTTCAGCGGCGGATGGATACGGTGGTCGAATTTGCCGCGCCCGAAGCGGCGGAGCGCCGACAGATCTGGCGGCTTCATTTACCTGAAAATCACGAAATTTCCGAAAGGTTTTTGGAAGAAATTATTCAAAGATGCCGGCTGACGGGCGGGCAGATCCGCAACATCGCATTGCATGCGGCATCGCTCGCGCTCGGCGAGAAAAAATCGCTTAATGCCGGGTATATCGAATCGGCAGTGCGCCGGGAATACCGAAAGATCGGGGCGATTTGCCCGCTGCGGGAAAATTCTCAAAATATTTCAAATGCCGACAGATGGTAAAAATAAATGCCGATTGCTGTTCGCACAAAAAAATTCGTCCCAAAACCTGCCAATCCGCAGGCTGACCCGCGTTTTAAAAACGTCAAGGAAAAGGTCGGGCAGAAATCGGCACAATTAAAAAAACATCCGCCCGCCAAACAAAAAGCAACCGAAGCCGCGAAAGCCGCGAAAGGTCCGCCGAACGAAAAAGCCTCGGGTGCGAAAGCCAAACAAGTCGATACCCTGAAAGAAACGAAAGCCGAAACTCCGCCGGCAGATAGTTTTCTGACCGTGCTTCGCGCCGAGATCGAGAAAGTGATGCCTTCGAATCTTGAAGATTCCACGAAATTTATGGAAGGCGGTCAGGAATCAGAGATGAAAGGCGCGGTCGGCGGCAATGTCAAAGACCAGAAAGAAACGGCTTCGGGCGACTTGAATAAGGCTTCAAAAGCGCCCCCGAACGAGGGCGGCGTTCCGGCAAAACCGGTCGAAGCGGTTCCGCCCGACCCGAATGTTCCAGTTTCGCCGGTTGACGGCGGCGCGGGAATGCCTGCCCCGAAGCCCGAAGCGGAAGTCACCGAAAAACAAACGAAAGCCGATGCGCAAACCGCGATGAAGGAGAATCGGCTCGAAGGAAAAAGGCTCGAAAACAAAGATGCGCGTTTTGAAAAAGTCAAAGCTCAAAAAGGTAATGTCGACAAAACGGCGGACGCTTCGCCGGGTAAATACCGCGCGGGCGAAAAACAGGCTTTAGGCAAGGCTGCCGCGCAGGCAAACGTCACTTCAAACACCGGCATGACCGCTTTGACCTCGGTTAAAAACAAATCGAAATCGGCGGTTTCCTCGCGCCAGGACGCGCAAAAAGCGAATGATGAGAAACGCCGCAAAGACGTCACAGACAAAATCGAAGGCATCTACAAAGAAACCAAGATCAAGGTTGACGAGAATCTCAATTCGCTTGAACGCGATGTGATGGCAGTCTTTGATGCGGGCAGTTCAGCGGTCATCAATGCCTTTAAATCGAACACAAAACGTGACATCAGTAAATATAAGGATGAACGCTACAGCGGCATTTCGGGGGCGGCGCAGTGGCTGATCGATAAATTCAGCGATACGCCGCCCGAAATTAAGCGAATCATTCAGGCGAATCTGAAAACTTTTACCGCTTCGATGGACGCGCTCGCCGTCCGCGTGGCGGGTTTGGTCGATAAACGCCTCAACAAAGCAAAATCCGATATCGACGCCGGACAGGCGAAAATCAAGGCGTATGTCGCAAGTTTGCCGAAGGATTTAAAATCGGTCGGACAGGAAGCCGAAAAAGCGATGGAATCGCGCTTTAACGAAATGCGCGACGGCGTCGAAGCGCAGAAAAACTCTCTGGCGCAAAAACTCGCCGAAAAATATAAAGCGGCGCACGATCAGGCAAACGAACTAGCCAAGCAGATCGAAGAAGAAAACAAGGGCGCATTTAAAGGACTCGTGGATGCGATCGGCGAAGTCATCAAGATTATCATGGAATTCAAGGATAAATTGATGGCTCTGCTCAAAAAGGCGGCGGACGCGATCGAGCTTATTCTTGATGATCCGATCGGCTTTTTGGGCAATCTCATCGCCGCCGTCAAACTGGGTGTTAATCAGTTTGTCGGCAATATCTGGACGCATTTGAAAGCCGGATTTATGAAATGGCTGTTCGGCGCGCTGGCAGATGCGGGAATCGAAATACCGACGGATTTATCGCTCGTTTCGATTTTCAAACTCGTGATGGGCGTGCTCGGCATTACCTACGCCAAAATGCGGGCGAAAGCCGTTAAACTCCTGGGTGAGACCGCCGTCACGATCATCGAAAAACTGATCCAGTATGTTGCGGCTTTGATCACGGGCGGACCGGCGAAACTCTGGGAACAGGTTAAATCGGACATCGGCGACCTCAAGGCAATGGTCATCGATGCGATTCAAAGCTGGCTGATCGATACGGTGATCAAACAGGCGGCGATCAAATTGCTGTCGTTCTTCAATCCGGCGGGCGCGTTCGTGCAGGCGGTCATCGCGATTTACAACACGGTCGTGTTTATCGTCGAAAACGCCTCGAAAATTATGGCGTTTGTCGAAGCCGTCATCAATTCGGTTTCGTCGATCGCGTCGGGCGCGATCGGTGCGGCGGCAGCGTGGATCGAAAAATCTCTGGCGAGTATCATTCCGCTCGTGATCGGTTTTCTAGCGCGTTTGATCGGTCTGGGCGGCATCAGCAAGAAGATCAAGGAATTTATCACCAAGGTTCAAACCAAGGTCGATCAGGCGATTGATAAAGCGATTGCGAAGATCGTGCAGGTTGTCAGAAAACTTTTCGGCAAAGGTAAGAGCCCGAAAGATGACAAGGATAAGGAAGCGAAGGTCAAAGCCGGTGTCAAACAACTGGAAAATGACAGCCGCCGCGCGCTCGACGAAGGCGAATTAAGCCGCACCGACGCCGAAAAAATCGCGTCCAAAGTTCAA
>DATLOR010000407.1:0-7748 GCA_035536135.1 Pyrinomonadaceae bacterium
CGCGGAACTTTTCTTCTTTTTCGCGCAAGGCTTCTTCCGTCTTAATGCGTTCGGTAATATCGTTAATCACGCCGACGATAAATTTCTCTCCGTTGAGATCCGTGTAAATCGTTTTCTTGGTTATCTGGACGCGCCGGTTGCCGTATTTATCGGTAAGTTCTTGCTGATCGCTTATTTCCTTTCCGGTTTCGAAAACCAGATTGTCAATTTCGGTTAATCTATCCCCTTCTTCCGTTCGCACGTGATCTGCGAAATCTATTCCGATCACCTCCTCTCTGGAGTGTTTCGTCAGCTGGCAGAACGCATCATTAACCAGAACCATCCGGTGCTGCCGGTCTTTAACAAAAATCGGGTCGGCGACGGTATTAATAATTCTGTTCAGATAATCGCGCGAATTTTGCATCTCTTCTTCAGCGCGCTTGAGTTCGGTAATATCATGCGCGACGGCAAAAACCAATTGCTCGGTTTCAGACCAGTAAGAAGTCCACCTGACATTGACGAGCGTACCGTTTTTGTGAAGATAGCGGTTTTCAAAATCGGTAGTCTGAATGCCCGATACAATATCTGCGTCCACGGCAACTGTTTTTTCGACATCTTCGGGCGTAACAAAATCTATAAATTGACGTCCGATGAGTTCTTCCGGCTGATAGCCCCACATTTTGAAACAAGCCGGATTGATGCTGATAAAGA
This sequence comes from Pyrinomonadaceae bacterium, assembly GCA_035536135.1. GTDB lineage: Bacteria > Acidobacteriota > Blastocatellia > Pyrinomonadales > Pyrinomonadaceae > JAFDVJ01. The sequence continues at coordinate 691 of DATLOR010000407.1, forward strand.
GACCTTGCCCATCAATAGTGCAAATCACATCGAGCGCGTTTTCAATCATCGCACGCTCTTTCCGGGCAGCAATTTCTAAAGCATCCTTGACACGCTTACTTTCCGTTACGTCAGTAATCAAAGTAAGTTTGGCGCTTTTGTCGGCAAAGTGTATTGGTTCGAGGATAAGGTCGACTTCAATTATCGAGCCGTCCTTCTTTTGATGCCTGATCGAATAAAATTTATCGATACCGGCTTCGTTTTGAGTAAGAACTTTCTTTAATACCGCGAGATCTTCGGGCGGACGAATATCTTTTATGGTCATTTCACGGAATTCTTCATGCGAATAACCGTAAAGGCGAACCGCTTCTTCATTAACGGCGAGAAAAGCGAGCGTTTCGATATCAAAAACGATAATCGGGTTCGGATTGTTTTCAAACAAAAGCCGGTAACGCAGTTCGCTTTCCAGTAATTTCTCTTCCGCCTGCTTGCGCGAGATTGCCTGACCGAGCTGAGTTCCGATGGAGGTCATGACCGCCAAAAGTTTTTCATCCGGCTCCGCGGTTTTTCCGGAAAAGAACGTCAAAACGCCAATCACTTTGCCCTGACCCAAAATCGGAAAAGCGAAGCATCCCTTAAATCCGGCTTCCTCAGCTAATTTCTTCTGGGTAAAATTCGGATCCTTTGTAACATCTTTAATCCAGATCGCCTTCCCGCTTTCAAGAACCCGACCGATTAAACCGGTTCCCCTTTGAAAGCGAACATCCTTCATTTGCAGTTTAACTTTTTCAAATCGCTCGTGATCGTCAAAATACCAGATCGGCATCGTGATCAATTCGTCAGGAAAATCTTTAGCCGGAAGCGCAACGTGACCGTATTGCCATTTCATTAAACGGCAAACCTTGTCGAGGCAGATTTGCAGCGCGTCTTCGACGGATTCGGATTCATTGGCGGCAATTGCCACCGTTTTGAGTAGTTCGACAAGCGATGTTTCTCTTTTGAAGGCTTCCTCTATCTTTTTTCGTTCGGTGATGTCGCGCGAGATGCCGACAATGCCGGTTACTTTTCCTGCCTTGTCGAGAATCGGAACTTTGGTGGTTAATACCCAGCCTTCTGAACCGTCCGGGAAAACTTCCATTTCCTCCTTATTTATCAGCGGTTCGCCGGTCTGCACGATCCGCTGATCGTCTTCAAATGCTTCCCGGGCACAGTCCTCGCTATAAAAGTCGAAGCCGGTTTTCCCGATGGCTTCTTCCGTCGACATAATGCCTTTCAAATGCGTATTTTTACTGACTCTTAAGTAACGGCTTTCCGTGTCCTTGAAATAAATTGCGTCCGGAATATTGTCCATCAGCGTTTGCATCAAATGGCTTTCGTACGCGAGTGCTTCGGCAGCACGTTTGCGTTCGGTGATGTCCTGTGCCACGCAAACTATTCCTTGATTTTGCCCGTCGTCGTTTTTAATGACCGATGCCGAGAAACTTACCGGGATCTCAGTGCCGTTCCTGGCGCGATAACATTTTTCGGTATTTTGAAAAATTTCATTTCCTGTTAAATCAGTGAGTTCAGTGCTGATGAAAGATTTCTCGGCGAAAACCATTTCAATATTTTTTCCCTTTAACTCAGATTCCTCGTAACCGAGAAGGTTTAAGGCGGATTGATTCACCTTACTTATCAACAGATCTCGATTGACGACGATTAATGTATCAGCCATTGACGCCAGAATATTGTCGAGAAATCCTTTGGAAATCGTCGATTTACTCAATCCTTCGGACATTTGATTAAAGGCTCTGGCTAAAGTGCCGAATTCATTCCGCGAGGTAACTTCGATTCTCGTTTCTAATTTACCTTTCCCGATTTCGATCGCCGCTTTCTCCAGCTTTTTGATCGGGCGTGAAATGGAACGCGAGATGAAAAACCCGAGAAGACCGGCGAGCAGCAGCGCGACAACGGTCGAGACAACGAGCATTGTATTGACGTTGCTGATCGCGTTATCGATCATCGCGTTATTATCGGCAAGCTCACCTTCAGCCCTGGTTTTAAATTTCATCACTTTCGGCAAAAGATTGTTTCTGTATTGCGGCTCGACGCTTTCTTCCAGGGCGCTGTCGGCATCGCGCAGATTAGATTTAAGGTGTGCTCGAAAGCTAATAATGTTATTGCGATAGATTGTGAATTCTTTTTTTATTTCTTCAATCTTCTTTAATTTATCCAGAGTTTGCTCTATTTGAACGGCTGATACACCCTGAGTGCGGGCTGCCTGCAAATCATTGTCAACGATAGTTCGGGCATTTTCCAACTGGAGTTCGAAATCCATGAAATGAGCACCCAGTGTTTTTTCAGCTATTTCCGTTTCCTTTATGATATCCGACTCTTTATCAGGTTCCACACCCATTCGCTGCGATTCTGTCATCAATTCCTGCGCAGCTTTTTGCGACGAAACCAGATCGAAAAGCGCTTCCGCCAAACTTTCATTGAGTTCCATGGACAAACGGTTTACCTCGCTGACCTGCCGTTGCGTATTCCGGTTATAAATAACCGAGATAAGTCCGACCATTGCAACGAGAAGACAAATCCCCGCGAGTCCTAATATTAGCTTGTGGCGTATTTGCATGATTCTTTATTTATCTGAATTAAAGTTTTGGCGTTACCAAGGAAAATCAGTTTATTAATCGACACCGACATAAATTCGCCTGTGTAAACCACCTGCCGAAATGGCACGAGTGAGCATTTGTTTTATTTTTACGCTCTGTGGATACAAACAGCGGAAAAATGCCCCAAAACAAGCGTTGTTGAGGAGTTTTGCCCCGCTATTGCAAAAACCGCTCGCTGTAAGCAGTCTTTTTTGGATCTGTTGCGAATAATATGCCATCGGTTGAATAGTCCGGAAATTACGAATTTCCGAGCTTGTCTCGATAAATTCTTTGAGAGTTTCTGCAAGCTTCAATGAAAATTTCGCAGTAAATGATTTACAGCAACTCAAACCGATAGTAAATTACTTTTACAACCCCTTTAAAAATTTACTCCGACGAACTTGATTTCTAAGGTCTAAAATTATGAAAGCAAAGCAAAAACCAACGCTGACGTTTTGGCAAATCTTTAAAATAGGGAATTTAAAAGTGCGTTTCTTCTTAATTTTGGTGACGATTTTTTCCATTTTTACGACAAATATGTTCGCTCAAAACCAATACGAGCCGGTTCCTTACATCAAGCTCAAACATCCCGAATGGGCACGAAAAGCCGTCATTTATCAAATCAACACGCGCGCTTTTACGAAAGAAGGGACGTTCAAAGCGGCGGAAAAACATCTTCCGCGCCTGAAGGATCTGGGCGTCGATATTTTGTGGATCATGCCGATTCACGAAATCGGCGTGAAAAATCGTAAAGGAACTTTGGGCAGTCCGTATTCGGTCAAAGATTATTACAGCGTCAATCCCGAATTCGGCACGCTCGAAGATTTCAAACATTTTGTCAACGAAGCACACAAGCAGGGCTTTCACGTGATTTTAGACTGGGTCGCCAATCATACGGCTTGGGACAACCCGCTCGTGACCGAACATCCCGATTGGTACGACAAGGATTGGAAAGGCGATTTTCGCCCGACTCCGTGGTGGGATTGGTCGGATATTATCAATCTCAATTACCGCCACTCCGGACTTCGCAAATATATGACCGAAGCAATGAAATACTGGGTGCGCGAAGCCGATATTGACGGCTACCGGTGCGACGTAGCGGGTTTTGTGCCGGTCGATTTCTGGAACAACGTGCGGAAGGAATTAGACCGGATCAAACCCGTTTTTATGCTTGCCGAATGGGAATCGCGCGACCTTCACGAATACGCTTTTGATATGACCTACGCCTGGACTTGGCACGAAAAAATGCAAGCCGTCGCCCAGGGAAAAATCAAAGATCTGAGCGGACTTTTCGTTTATTATTCGTGGAACGAAAGCAGTTTTCCAAAGGACGGAATCCGGATGGTCGGGGTCAGCAATCACGACCAGAACGCCTGGGAAGGCACGGAATTCGAAGTTTTCGGCAAAGCTTTGCAAGCCGCGATGGTTTTGTCGGTCGTCGGCGAAGGAATGCCGATGATCTATAACGGTCAGGAAGCCGGCAATATGAAACGGCTCAAGTTTTTTGAAAAAGACGAAATTCTGTGGAAAGATCATCCGAACGGCGAGCTTTACAAAAAACTTTTTGCCCTGAAAAAATCAAATTCGACGCTTCTCAACTGGGGGCATAACGCGACGATGAATCTGGTCCCGAACTCCGTTCCCGACAAGATTTTCAGCTTTGCGCGCCGCAACGAAAAAGACAAAATATTTGTCGTTCTGAATTTTTCAAATTTACCGCAGACCGTAACCTTTAAAGAAACGCTCTATCACGGTGATTACAGGGAATATTTTACGGGCGCTAAAGCAAAAATGGACGAGAAAACAAAACTCGTTTTGAAGCCCTGGAGCTACCACGTTTTTGTCAAATAAGAATCTTTAGCCGCGGATCAACGCGGATTTCGCGGATTTAATCTTTTTGAATTTATCTGTGCAATCTGCGTTAAGCCGTGGCTAAATTAGAATGAATGACCAATAAATTCAACATTATCGGTCTCGGCGAAATATTGTGGGACCAACTGCCCGACGGAAAACAGCTCGGCGGCGCGCCCGCGAATTTCGCCTATGCCGCTTCGCAGCTTGGCAATCGCGGGATCGTTTTGAGCCGCGTTGGTGACGACGAGAGCGGCAGAGCGATTTTGGATGAATTAAAATCCAGGAATCTTTCGACCGACAATATTCAGATCGACGCAAAGAACCCGACCGGCGTTGTTAAAGTATCGCTCAATGACGAAGGTCAGCCGAGTTATGAGATCGTCGAAAATGCCGCGTGGGATTTTTTGGAATTATCCGCCGATTGGCGCAAACTCGCGCAAACTGCCGATGCCGTCTGTTTTGGTTCGCTTGCGCAGCGAAGCGCGGTTTCCCAAAAAACGATCCGCGGATTTATCGATCTGACCAAAAATTTGCGGATTTTCGATGTCAATTTGCGCCAGCAGTTTTTTTCGCCGAAAGTTTTGCGAAGTTCTTTAAATCTCGCAAACGTCGTCAAACTCAACCACGAGGAATTGCCGGTTATCGCCGAAATATTTGACCTTCAGACGGTAAATCCGATCGCGGCGGCGCAAAGACTGCTCGCTCAATTCGGTCTAAATATGATTTGCGTGACCCGCGGCGCAAACGGAAGCATTCTCGTCACAAAAAAAGAAGTTTCCGAAAACGCGGGTTTGAAAATTCAGGTTAAAGACACGATCGGTGCGGGCGATGCGTTTACCGCTGCGCTGACGCACGGCATTCTGCACGGCTGGGAATTAGATAAAATAAATGAATTTGCCAACAAAATCGGGGCTTTTGTCGCTTCGCAAAGAGGCGCGATGCCCAATTTTCCGGAGGGATTTTAATTATGAAAAGAGCAGTTTTTTTGTTTGTAATTTTTGCATTTGCGGTTTCAATTTCCGCTCAAGATCTTAGTTCGCCGAACGGCAATTTTTCGTTTTCGTTCAAACTGACGCAAGTCGGCGAGCCTGTTTACCGGCTTTCTTACAAAAACAAAGCCGTTATCAAAGAAAGCAGGCTCGGCTTTGAAATTCAAGATCAGCCCGCACTTTTGAAAGGTTTTACGATCATTGACACGAAAACCGCCGGGGCGAACGAAACATGGAATCCGGTCTGGGGCGAAGTCCGCACGATTCGCAATCATTACAACGAATTAGCCGTCACCTTACAGCAAATTGCCGCTGATAATGAAAATAGAAAAATCACCCGGAAGATCGTTCTTCGTTTCCGGCTTTTTGACGATGGACTCGGGTTTCGCTACGAATTCCCTGTTCAGAACGAACTCAAATATTTCACCGTCGCGGATGAAAAAACCGAGTTCAACCTGACGGGCGACCACAAGACATTCTGGATTCCGGGCGATTACGACACGAACGAATATGCTTACAACACGACGCGCCTGAGCGAAATTGACGCCACCAAAGGTAAAAACGTCAACGAAATCGCCGTCCGCCGCCTTTTTGCCGATAACGCCGTCCAAACGCCTCTGATGATGAAATCCGCTGACGGCTTGTATATCAATATTCACGAAGCCGCGCTCATCAATTATCCGGCAATGTATATGTCGGTTGACCGCAAAACTTTTGCAATGACCGCGCATCTCGCGCCGAATGCAATCGGCAGTGCGGCATTTCTGCAAACTCCGGCGAAAACGCCGTGGCGCACGGTGATCGTTTCCGATAAAGCCGCCGACATTCTTGCCTCGAAAATGATTCTGAATCTCAATGAGCCGACGAAAATCAAAGACACGAGCTGGATCAAACCGCAAAAAATGGTCGGCGTTTGGTGGGAAATGCACGCGGGTATTGCGACCTGGAATTATTCCGATGCGGGTAATATTATTTTGGCGGATACGGATTGGAAATCGCTGAAACCGAACGGCAAACACGGCGCGAACACGGCAAACGTCAAGCGTTATATAGACTTTGCCGCCGCTAACGGAATTGACGGAGTGTTGGTCGAAGGCTGGAACATCGGTTGGGAAGATTGGTACGGCAACTGGAAAGAGGAAGTATTCGATTTCGTCACGCCTTACCCGGATTTCGATGTCAAGGAATTGCAAAAATATGCCGCCGCGAAAAAGGTTAAATTGATCATGCACCACGAAACATCGGGTTCGGCGAGCAATTATGAAAGGCGTCTCGACGAAGCGTTCCGGTTTATGAAAACGAACGGCTACGACTCGGTAAAAACCGGCTATGTCGGCAGAATCATTCCGCGCGGCGAATTTCACGACGGGCAAATGATGGTCAATCATTACACGCATGTCGTCGAAACCGCCGCGAAATACCGCATTATGGTTGATTCGCACGAACCTGTCCGCCCGACCGGATTGACGCGTACTTTTCCGAACTGGCTCGCTTCGGAAGCGGCGCGCGGCAACGAATTCAACGCCTGGAGCGTCGGCAATCCGCCCGAGCACGAAACGATCCTGCCGTTTACACGTCTGATGGGCGGACCGATGGATTACAC
>DATLOR010000408.1:0-6368 GCA_035536135.1 Pyrinomonadaceae bacterium
TTTTGCTGCACCTCGCGCGCATTCATCAACTTGACGTTTTCAAATGATTTTATCAATTCCGGCTTGATGTCTTCGGTTGAAACGATGATCGGTCCTTTTTGCTGCTCGAGCATTCCGTAATCGGGAAGTGCTTTCTTTAAAATTGCATTTTCTAGAAACTGATTGACGATTTCGGCTTTTTCAGCATTGCTTATATCGATTGTTTTGCCCGTATCGTTATTGCAATCCGTCCCAAATTCAATGGAGTATTGATTGGTTTTGCCTGCCGTGACTCCAAACCATCGTCCTTTGAATGATGATCCGTTCGCGGTGCTCGCTTCGATCTCATAGACGCCTGCGGGAAGATCGGAAAAGTTAAATTCGCCTGCTTCGTTGCCGGTCGTGGTTCTCGTAAATTCTTCATCACCGGGTTTGCGAAACTTTGGTCGGGCGGATTTTTCATCTTCATCTTTATCTTTGAGCCTGATTGTGATTTTTGCATTCGGCACGACCGCGCCGAGAAATTCATAAGTTGTGCCGCGCAGACCTCCGGTCAACGCTTGTGCCAAAGCGCTTGCGGCGAAAATCAAAACGACTAGGAAAACAATTACTATCTTTTTAAGAATCATAATTTTTACCCGTCAAACGTATAAAGAATTAAAATTAAGTGGACTGTAAATATAATGCCCGAAAATCTATAATTAGTTAAGAAAATATTTTCAAATACTCTTGAATCTTTTACTTCTTCACAATTTTCTTTCACAATTTCACAATATTCTTTCACAATTGCACAATATTCTTTTTCAATTTTACCTAATTCTTTTTCAATCTAAGTAATTTCTTTCGCTTTTCAAACTATTAAATTTTCAATTGCATCCAGAAAATTATCAATTTCACCCGATTCTTTTACAATTTAAGAATTTTCTTTTCCAATATCACAGTTTTCTCTTATTATTACACAGTTTTTATTTACTATTTCACAATATTCATCTACATTGTAAGCCGAACCGTTTGCACGGCGGTTTTAATATTTAAATATTCGAGGTGACTTATGCTTTTTTTCAATCCGAAACGCATTATGACGATGCGCGGAATCGACAAGATGTTTAACTACTTACACAAAAACGGTTTTATCCGCACGACGGCGACATATCTGTTAAACAATACGGCTTCGCACATTAAGATCGAGCATATCGGCAAGCTTTGTTTCCTGCTGAACTGCACGCCGAACGATATTTTCGAATGGCATCCCGACAACACATATATTCTCTCGGAAAATCACGCGCTCAATGCGCTTGTGAAACACGATAAAACGGTCGCGAACATCAAGGATCTGCTCAAAGATATTCCGCCCGAACGTCTTTCGGAAGTCGAAAACTTGCTCAAAGGTTTGAAAGGCGGTTAGAATTTTAATCTAACTGTTATGGCATCTTTTTACGAAGTAATGATCGAACGCAATTTCTCGAGTGCGCACCAATTGCGCGGTTATAAAGGGAAATGCGAAAACCTGCACGGGCATAATTATAAGATCGAAATCTATGCGAAAGGCGAAGAGCTCAACAATATCGGTCTGCTGATCGATTTCGGCGATCTAAAGAAGGCGGCGGACGAGATCGTCATGTATCTCGACCACCGGAATTTGAACGAACTGCCGCCGTTTGATGAAGAACTCAACCCGTCGGCGGAAAATCTGGCGTGCTACATCTGCGAATACTTAAACTCGCGCGTCGGCGACGAACGCGTGCAGGTTTGGAAAGTGCGCTGCTACGAAACGCCGACGAGCGTTGCGACTTATCAAATCGGTTAGAGAAATTTACAAAACCTTTTCCAGCACAAAATTTATGCCGACCGTTTCGCCGTAAGGAAATTCGAGCTCGCCGACACGTTTGAATCCGTGTTTCGCGTAAAACTTTTGGGCGCGTTTGTTTTCTTCCCAAACGCCGAGCCAGAGCGTTTCAAACCCGCGCACTCGGGCGGTTTCAAGACAATATTTGAGCAGCTGCGCGCCGACTCCGGTGCCGAAAACCCGTTCGACAATGTAAATTCGTTGGAGCTCGATGGAATTGGCGGTCTTGATGCATTCGACATTCGAGTTTTCGCGCAATTTGGCGTATCCGACGGCGTGATCAGCAAGATAAATTATAAAGAACGACGCGTTTTTATCCGCAATTTCGCCGCGGATCTTTTCCAGATCAAACGATTCGTGAATATAATTCGCCAGATCGTGCGGGTCGTCCTGTTCGAAATAGGCTTCGAAAAACGTCACCGTGCCGAGAACGCTGATCAGCTTTGCGTCCGCTTCGTCTGCCTGGCGAATTTCTATGTTATCGGCGGTAGTCTTCACCGGGTTATCTTACAAAATTACGGGTCGAAAAAAAAAGGTTGAAAACAAAAGGGAATTAAAGTATTATGTTATTCCCCACATGCTTCGCACCAATCTTGGAGGTAAAAATCAATGATGATTAAGGAAATGCCGAAATCGAATTCATCGAGCGTAATGCTCTTGACCGGCGCGTTTATCGTGACCGCGACATTAACGATGATTTTCTTTTTCTCGAAATAGAGAATTTTATTACAAAACTTTCCCGAAATAAGCACGAAACCATTTGCCGCTGACATACCGTTTCATCGAAAACGGCACAGATGGATATTTGTTTGTAGTTTTGCAAAAGCAAAAAGCGAACCCGTTTGAGGTTCGCTTTTTTTGATTGGTCGGGGCAAGATGATCGCAACCTCCGATCATCTCCGGCAAAATTATTTATTGTGACCGCACGACCAGTAAAGGTCGCCGTTTTTGGTGTGAAAGGTAATATCTATCTGGGAAACGCGCGTGCCGGATTTAAATGTGGTGGTCGACTCGAAATTGGCAAAATAGCCGGACAGCCACGTGATCTCGCCGCTCGCTTCGTCAAACTCGAATCTGCCGCTTGAGTTTTGCGCCGGGTAACTGTAATTTCCGTTGGCTTTTAAGGTGAAATAACCTTTCGGCGTATAACCGGTCGCCCGCAAACCTTCTTCGCAGACATATTCGCCAAAATCGAGCGCGTCGGATGTCGAATTTTGTGTTGCTTGGCTCGCTTCGGAGACCGGATTTGACGCCTGACGAATGCCGTTGTAATTTCTCGCTTCTTCGTAATCGCTGCCGTTAAAAACATATTTGACCGTCACGCGCACCGAGCGTCCGGCGCCTTCGACATTTGTCACAACTCCCGCAACCCAGCGTCCGGCTTCCGAAACTTCGACCGAATCGCCGACTTTGTAGATGGCAAGACCATCGGCATCCAAGTTTGATGTCTGCCGCGTTTTTGAGCGATTTGACTGCGGCGTTCTTTGTTCGCCGAGCAGTTCCGCTGCCTGACTGCCGTAGGACGAATCAAGCGCGGCGGCTTTTTTAAATTCGGCGCGCGCCTTGTCCGTTTCGCCGTTTCCGAGCAAGGCTTGCGCAAAGAGAAAATGTGCTTCCGCGCTGTCAGGTTTGGCGGCAATCGCCAGTTGAAAATCGACTTGCGCCGAAACATAATTTTTCGCCGCGAGATACTCGCGCCCGTAGCGCATCTCGGACTCATACGAACCGGGCTGCGCCGTGACCGTGCAGGCGGTTGTAAAAACTAAGATCAAAGTTGTGATTGATTTTGTAAACATTATATTTTTCATTTATTTTTTGACTCCGCTGTAACGGTAATAAGAAATAATTTGTTTGTCCGTGCCTTTGTCCCAGACAAATCTGACGGCGACGACCGTGCCTTCGTATTTTGTGCCTTCATCGCCGTAAACGAGTTCGCAGGTTAAATTGTCTGCCAGGCTGTAAGGTCCGGAAACGAATTTCAGCTCATCGCCGACGATTTTATAAGCGCCGCGATGATCGACTGAATTGACGTTGGTCGTGTGATAAGTTTTTGTCGTATCAAGCGTAAATTCGCCGAGCGCGGTCAAATTTGAATCGTAAAAAACATAGTTTCCAAGCTGTAAGCCGGCACCGGAATTCGATTTTTCTTCATCGCTCGTGCCGCCGGATTGATTGCTCACGCCGCGAATGTTTTTCGGGTAAAAATCAAGTTGAACCGGCTTGCTGCCCGCGCCGTACGGATTATGGCGCACTGTATATTTGCACGAAGGCTGACCGCCGAGCGTGATGCAGTTGACATCCGTCACGGTTCCGCGAACCCATTTATCGCCTAAAGTATGAACTTCAACTTCGTCGCCGACTTTGAAATTTTGCTCTTGCGCAAAAGCCGCCAAAGCCATTGCGAAAACGACGATTAAGATTGCGATTGTTTTTGTAAAGATTGTGTTTTTCATTTTGTAAATTGTTTGAAACTAAACTTGGGACGGGTAATAAATATAGATCGGCTGCGCCGCCGCAAAATCTTTCCCCCACGGCACGTCGAGGCGTAAGTCGAGGCTTGCAAAAGTCTGGCTGTGCGCGGTGTTGATCGTCGGCTGCCAACGTGCGGGCAGCGGCATTTGAAAATCGAACGTCGCCGGAATTCCCGCCTGAAAACTCATCGCCCCGGCGAGCTGAATTGTTTGGTCGTCAAACGTGTGATGATTCCGCCGATGTCCGCCGAGCGTGTATTCATCGCGCTTGAAAACGAGATTGACCGAACGTACCTTGATACTGCCGCGCGGTTCGATCAGAACTCTGCCCGCCACCGTTTCGCCCTGCACATAGTTGAGTTTCGGAAGCCAGAAACTGATCTGCGCTTTGGAAGTCGCCTCGCTGCATTTCTGATACTCGCGGCGCGCGTCTTCCGTCAGATCGTAAATCATCGTGATGGGCAGAACCGTTTCGCCGTTGGCATCTTTCGCCTGCGGACGATCAACGGCGACGCGAAATTTATAACCGGCGCGGACGATCGTGCCGCGATAGGTCATCTCCGGCGCATCGGGAATCTGCCACTGCATTTGAAAAGTTCTCTGAAAACCGGCGGGCAGCTTTGATTCGTGAACGATCGTTTCCTGCCCCAACCACTCGGCGTATTTACGCCAATGTTTGACGTCGCGCCGCTCAAGCGTCGTGCGATAATAGCCGTTCGAGTCGCGGACGCGCACACGGCGTTCGACGATCTCGATTTCTTCGCATTCTTCCTCATACAAAAATCCGGCGTAGATCTGATTAACGCTGACCGCATCCGGCGCGTAAACCGACGCCTGCACGCGAACCGTTTCGCCCGGAAAATATATGCCGTTCGGTCGGTCGGTTTGAATCGAAACCTGCGGCGGAGTCGCCGTCACGCCGCTCACGAGATTGCCGAGCCAGGAACCTTTGCCCGAAGCCTGTGAGGGATCGGCAACGGGCGTCGGCGGCGGAGCGCTGAATTGCTGTGCGGGATTTACCCCGCTTGCCGCATTCGGCGCGAAATTCGCGGCAGACTCGGCAAAACTCGGATTGCCGGATAAAGGCGGCGCATTGATTGAAACCAACGCCGTCCCGTCGTTGCCGCAAAAACGCTGCGGCGACGCGGCATCATAAGTTTGGTGACAGGTTGGACAAGTTTTCATTTGATTTGATCTATCTAAAATTTTCCGATGCCGCAAATAATCGCGTGAATTTTAAGCTAATTGATTCTGGTATAAACAATTTGTTTCCCTTTATTATCGGTGAGTGTCAGCATCGTTTCGGTAATAATGAACGACAGATCGGCATAAGTTTTTTCGTCATCGGGTTTGACACGCAGGATCAATTCGCTGGGAAATTCATAAGTCCCGCTCGAAGTCTCGCTGCCGAAACTTTCGGTATATCTGCCGTTGCTGCCGAAAATCGTGACGGTGCCGTCCGGTTCCCGCCATTTGCCCTGTATTTTAGCTGCCGCCGACGATTTGACCGCCACGGGTGCGGAAGTCGTCTGCCCGCCGGTTTTTTTTACCCCCGTTGAAAATTTGGCAATCCCGCCGCAAATAGCAGCTAGTCCCCCGAAAAGCAAAAAGACCGCGACGATGATTCGAATCGGAGATTTCTTATTCGCCTGCGGCATCGGCGCGACGAAATTATTCGGCGGCTGATTGAACGGCGGCGGTTGCTGACCGTAATTTTGCGGATCAAACGGCGGCGGTTGATTCATCGCCGGTTGATTCTGAAAATTCGGCTGACCGAAATTATTCGGCTGAGGATTGAGCGGCAGACCGCAGTTTGAACAAAAAGGCTGTCCCGGCGGATTCGTCTGCCGGCAGTTATGACAAGTTTGAATATTCATATCTTTGATTTTCGGCGCAAATTCTCCGACTTTTGACAAGACTCTGAACTTAAGTTAGAAGAGCATTTTCGATTGAAAATTTGGGTCGCCAAACATACAGGCGCAAAAGCGATTCGAAATCTGAAAAACTTTTTGCAAATTTTTTTCTTTAAGTCAAAAATAATTTGCCGTACAACCGGCAAATCGATAGAATTT
>DATLOR010000409.1:0-2263 GCA_035536135.1 Pyrinomonadaceae bacterium
CTTCGGAGGATAAGCCCGTCGCAGCGGATTACGACGGCGATGGTAAATCAGACATTGCCATCTTTCGACCCTCGGACGGCAGTTGGTGGTATCTGCGCTCGCTCGACAGTCAGTTCCGGGTCTACCGGTTCGGAGTCGGGACGGACAAACCCGTTCAGGGTGATTACACGGGTGACGGCAAAGCGGACATTGCCGTCTGGCGACCTTCGACGGGCGACTGGTTCGTCCAAAGAAGCGAAGACAATTCATTCTACTCGGTTCCGTTCGGCGCTTCAGGCGATATTCCTGCGCCGGGTGATTACGACGGCGACGGCAAATTTGACCCGACCGTTTTTCGACCGTCGGATACAAATTGGTATATTTCCCGTTCATCGGGCGGAACGACCATTCAGCCGTTCGGAAACAACAGCGATAAACCAATTCCGTCGGCGTTTATTCCGTAGCTTTTGGAAGCCCTCCTCACAACTCGAAAGTGCGGAGTCGTTACGGCGGCTCCGCACTGTTTTTAATTTCGACCAGGCAAAATTGATAATCAAGCAAAAAACGGTTGGACGTTTTGATAAGACAAATAATAAATATCGGCAATTTATATCTAAAGTTTTGTTTCCGTTAGTCATTTGTTAGAATGTTGTTTTCTTTACGCATTAAAGAGCGTAAAGAATTTAAAATTTATGAAAGTTTTACTGGCAGATGAATACGGATTTTGTTTCGGTGTCGAACGCGCCGTCGAAATGGTCGAAGACGCACTCGAAGACGGCGATACCGTTCGCACGCTCGGACCGCTGATTCATAATGAACAGGAAATGGAACGCCTCGGCAAATACGGCGTGACGACGATCAGCGAACCCGTGCAGATCAAACGCGGCGAAACCGCCGTCATCCGCGCTCACGGCGTCACGCCCGAAGTGCAGAAAGAATTGGAAGAAAAAGCGTCGAAGGTTGTTGACGCGACTTGCCCGTTCGTCACGCGGGTTCAAAAACTCGCCGCCCGCGCCGCCGAACAAGACCGTCACGTGATCGTCGTCGGCAATCCTGATCATCCCGAAATGATCGGCGTCAAAGGCTACGCGCCGGAACACGCTTTCGTGATCAAAGATGAAACGGAAGTCGCCGCTTTGCAGCGGTTAAGACATCCTTTAGTTGTTTCGCAAACGACGATCAAGGCGAAAACATTTTTCGATACGGCGGAAGCGATCAAAACAAAAACCGACGACGAAGTTCAAATTGTCAACACGATCTGCTCGGCGACCCGCGATCGGCAGGATGCGGCACGCGCTCTCGCGGGCGAGGTTGACGCGTTTTACATTATCGGCGGTCGGCATTCTTCGAACAGCCGCAAACTTCTCGCGGTTTGCGAGGAACAATGCCCGAAAAGTTTTCTGATCGAAACCGAAGAAGAAATCAACCCGCAGGATTTGATCGGCGCGGAACGAGTCGGCGTGACAGCCGGTGCTTCGACACCCGATTGGCTGATCAAAAAGATCGTCAAACATCTCGAAGAAATCGGGACCCGTCAAGAAAACGAATTGCCGTTAGCTTAATTTTTCAAAAAATCTGATCGTGAAAAAGCAGTCTAATATTTCAGACTGCTTTTTTTATTGATTCCAAAATCTGTTTCAGTCTTTGTATTCCTTGTCTGATCTGCTTTTCGTCAAAACCCGTGTAGCCTAAAATGACGCCCGCAGGCAGTTTGTTTTCGATGCAGTAAGACGAAAGCGGCGTCAGATTCAGACCGTTTTCAGACGCTTTTTCGGCAACTTCCGTTTCGCTGAAACCTTCCGCCAGCCAGCCGATCAAATGCATTCCCGATTCTGCTTTCGAGACTTTCAAAAGTCCGCCAAGCTGTTTTTCCGCCTCTTCAACCAAAATGTTTTGCCGCTTTTCGTAAAGCGTCCGCATTTTACGAAGATGCCGCGCAAAATGTCCTTCTGCGATAAAATCTGCGAGAATCGCCTGCTCGAAAATCGGCGAATGACAATCGCACAATGAGCGTGCCGCCGCAAAAATTTCGATCAGGTTTCGGGGAACGACCAGACAGCCAAGGCGAAGCGCGGGAAAGATCGTTTTTGAAAACGTCCCGACATAAATTACTCGTCCGAAATTGTCGAGATTTTGAAGCGACGCGAGCGGTCGTCCGGCGTAGCGAAATTCGCTGTTGTAATCGTCTTCGACAATCCACGCGCCGGTTTTTCGCGCCCATTCAAGCAAGCTCAAACGCCGCGCAAGACTCATCGTGACGCCGGTCGGATACTGGTGCGAAGGC
>DATLOR010000410.1:0-4976 GCA_035536135.1 Pyrinomonadaceae bacterium
GCATCGTTCGTCATTGTCACCGGACTCTGAGAAACAGTTTTTCGGTCTATCACATCGGCGTGGCTTTTATCGGTCAGAATCCGCCTTCCAGCTACTACGATAATCCTTCAACCATCTACCAGCTCGGTGACCTCGGTGAAAGCGGTTTCTGGGAAATTTCTGATGCCGCGCCAATGCCTTCGCGACGCGTTCAGCCGCGTTATACGATTCCGATCGACATTTATATCGCCGTCTTTGATGCCGAAGAAAATATCGTCGCCCACGAAAGAACCGTCACGGAAAACATTTCCGAGGGCGGCGCGTCCGTTTTTTCGGCATTGCAATTGAATGTCGGCGATTCGGTTAAATTTATCAAGCAGTACGGCAATTTTTCGGCGGAGGCGATCGTCCGCAACCGCCGCGTCGGCGAAGACAACCTGCCGCGTCTGCATCTCGAATTCGTCAATGTTCAATTTCCGCTCGACGGAATTGATTAATACTTTAAAAAACCTACCCGAACAAAAACTAAATTTTATTTGGAGAGCTTATGTCATCTGCAGCAGGAACTGACAAACGGCAGGGCGAGCGCATGTCGCTCGCAATTTCCGCCGTTGTGAGGGTTAAAGAAAGCAAAACCGGCTTCTGGAAGGAAACCACGGAACTGGTCAGCCTTTCGCGTTCGGGCGCGGGATTTTACGTCGAAAAGCAATGCGAGGTCGGGCGTCTGGTTTCGCTGATGGTTCCGATGCCGAAACATTTTCGTTGTTATGACCACGACAAAGAATTATACCGAGTTTGGGGATTGGTTCAGCATTGCAGCCGGGTTTCGGGCAAAGGCGAGGCGGCATATCACGTCGGCGTGGCTTTTGTCGGTAAAAATCCGCCGGAGAGCTTTAACGAAAGTCCGCTGCATTCCTACCGGATCGCGGGTATGAACGAAGACGGAACGTGGCGCATCGTCGAAGCGAAAACGTCTTTTGTCGTGCGCCGTCATCCGCGCTACTGGCTGGTGCTTGAAGTGATGCTCGCGGCTCACGATTCGGAGATGAACCTAATTTCCGACGAAAAGGCAACGACCGAAAACATCAGCCTGAGCGGCGCGGCGGTATTTTCCGAACTCAAGGTCGATGTCGGCGATTCGGTCAATTTCAACAGCATCGAGCATAATTTTTCGGCGCAGGCGATCGTCCGCAACCGCCAGACTTCCGAATATGATCCGCCGCGGCTTCATCTGGAGTTCATCAACGAGAATTTTCCAATCGAACAACTTAAACTCCCGAATGAAACGGACATCGCGAACGAAGAAGATTAACCGCTGATTTTCGTAAATCGTCAATCATCAATTGTAAATCGTCCAGGCAAAAAGCCTGTCGACCTGGTAAACTGAAAGAAACACCATATTCCAATTAACTATTTACGATTTACGATTTACGATTTACAATTGATGATTGACGCGTGAAAAACTCTGCCCCGACCAAATATGCGCCGCCGCTGGTCATCGATGCGGCTCGTTATATCTCGTATGCCGCCGGTAAAATACTCTGGCGCGTCAAATATCACGGGCGTAAAAATATCCCGAAAAATCTGAAAAGCGGCTTGCTGATCGTCGCTAATCATCAAACCTATTTCGACCCGTTCTGGATTTGTGCGCCGATCAAGCGCAAATTTCGCTTTATGGCTTGGGATAAGGCTTTTGACTGGTTTTTTATCGGTTGGCTGATCAAATATCTCGGTTCGTTTCCGGTTGACACCACGCGCGGCACGACGAAAAGCGTTTTGCGCGAATCTTTTTCCACCTTAAAAGACGGCGCGACGCTGCTGATTTTCCCCGAAGGCGCACGCTCGTTTCCCGACGGCAAACTGCTCGAATTTAAAACCGGCGCGATCAGAATTGCTATGGAAGCCGGCGTTCCGGTTTTGCCCGTGACGGTCAAAGGCGCCAACCGCGTCTGGTCGCAGACGATGAAACGCCCGCATTTTTCAAAAGTCGAAATCTTTTATCACCCGCTTTTCCACGTTCCACGCCCCCCTGACAAAGAAGACATGCGCGAACACCTCGAAAAACTGACCGCCCAAATTGTCGAAATCATCAAAGCTCCGCTTTAAAATTACGAATTACGAATTCAAGTACATTCCTGAATCATTCAAGCAATTTCAAAAACCATTCCGCAACTTGCCCTTAATGATGCTGAAATATCGATGTTTGCTGGCTTTTATTAAAAAACCTTGACAGGTTTCCTTTTTAATAATACATTGAATTTCAGCGCACTTTACAATTTGTTACTTGTATCGCAACAAAGAGAAGTTATCCCGAACTGACTAGCGCAGCCTTTGCCGGAAGTTTTAAAATAGCTTCTCATCAACGGTTGTTTCGCCTTCCAAAAGACCAAACAACCTTTCTGTTAACCATTCAACCACGCTCGTTCCGGGGGCAGAAAGGAGAAATCAAATGAATAAAAATCGAACCAATCTATTATTGATTGGAGCTCTAGTTGTTCTGTTAGTAGTAACAGCAGGATTTATTTTGGGACAAGATGCCGAAAGCATAAAAAATCCGGTAACTAGAAAGAACTATCAAAAAAGCATGAAAAACTTAGAAGTAAAAAACGATTTGCAAAAGTATGGAATAGAAGTTGTTTCATCAACTGATTTTAATTTTAATGCCGAATTGGCAAAATACATCGGAGGAAACGAAGATTTAACTTCACTTGTTAATTCAGCAAAACCTTTTGCCTTTTTTATTAAAAACAATTCTTCCAAAGAAATTGTCGCAATCAGTTTACGATGGAAGTTTATCGATTCTAAAGGGAAAAATTTCGAGATTCCACAAACTGAAGCTAATCCGGGGGTTTTGATGGGAATCAAGCCTCTCGACCCGAAGATGGTCGGGAAAACAAGCTTGATAAACAGTAAGGAAGTGAAATTTTTTACCTATTTCAACGACTTTATCGGACATAAAATCGCTTTTGCGAATATGCGTCTTAAAAATCCGACAGTTAACTATCCATATGCCGGTTTTGAGAATAGTTCATCAGACACTTCCAATCTGGATGCTCAAAAAGAAAGAATTTTGAATGAGTATGCAGATTTTTCATTGTCCATTGATGGAATAGTTTTTAATGACGGAACATTTGTAGGCGACGATCAAAATCTTTTTTTTGAAACATTAAGAGGTGATATACAAGCGCGGAAAGATATTTTGACGGCTTTAGCGGAAGCCAATTCAAAGGGCAAAAGCCACACGAATATTCTAGACGATATTTTGTCCAACACTTCAAATATATCTGTAAATCCGGCGGAATTACGCACCGGTAACGCGACACGGGAACAGGTCTTTGATTTTAGCTATAAAACTTACCTGAAGAATTTGGGAAGAGAGCTGGTTATGAAAAGAACGAGGATGTCTGATGATTATATTGTCAGTCAACTTCAATCGGTCAAAGTTTCTGATTTTGTAACGCTTCGTAGATTGGAGGATTAACATTATGAAAATCAAAATTTGGTCTTTGCGTGAAAGTAATCTTCCAAGTTCGGTCAAAAAAAATAAATCTTTGCTGATACTGTTTGCGAATTTAGCGGTTTTTTTTGTTTTACAAGTTCCCGGGGTTTCCGGACAATGGGTTTGGTCACTTACCTGCAATCCGGATGTTTCTTGTTGGGATCAGGATACTAACGTCACGGCACAGGTTAATTTTCAGGTCGTTTTTACAGATATATTGACTGAAACTCATGCATCCGGGTATGTAACAACTTTTGCAACCTGTGCAAATGGGGCATCTGTTCAAAATAATGCACAGGCATCTGACGGATACTTATTTGTTCTTTATGATCATTGGTCTAATGAGTTAAATGGATTCAATACCATTTTTATGACTACATTGCCCGGAACTTTTAATGCCAACCTGGTTTATGTACCGGCAACTACAATATATCTTCCAGAACTATGCTCGCCTGTAGTTGGCGGCGGCGGACATTGGGAATGTGACGCAAACTGCCAGGGCAATGGATTTTCCCCCAAAATTGCCGGAAAAAACTCCGACGGCGGCGAAACGACAAATCTGGTTGATGCGTGCTGTATCTTGACACCGATTCTGGTTGACACGCTCGGCAACGGTTTTTCGATGACCGATGCGCCGGATGGGATTTTGTTCGATTTTAACGGCGACGGCGTCAAACATCATCTGTCGTGGACTGCCGCCGGATCGGATGATGCGTGGCTCGTGCTTGACCGTGACGGCAATAATTCGATTGAAAGCGGCGCCGAGTTATTCGGCAACCTTACGCCGCAATCCGCTCCGCCGCAAGGCGCACCGAAAAACGGATTTCTCGCTTTGGCGGAATACGACAAAGTTGGAAACGGCGGAAACGGCGACGGTAAAATATCAGATCTGGACACGGTTTTCGGTAATCTGCGATTGTGGCAAGACACCAACCACAACGGAGTTTCGGAAACAAGCGAATTGAAAACGCTTGCCGAATCGGGCGTTGCCGTCATGGATTTGGATTACAAAACGTCGAAAAAAACGGACGAACATGGCAACAAATTCAGGTATCGTGCAAAAGTAAAAGATGCCGGCGGCGCACAAATCGGACGTTGGGCGTGGGATGTTTTTCTGACCGCAAGTGAATAATTAAATCGAAATAACTTGCAACCAAAGAACGCTGAAAGTTTCAGCGTTCTTTGTTGCGGCGCAAAAAGAAAAGGAGAACCATAAATTCTCCTTTTCGCATTTTCTTAATTCTGCGGTGTTGCCGGCGGTTTCGGCAGATTGCGCCGCTGGTTTTCCATTCTTTGTCTTTCGAGCTCCTGCTGTTGCTGCATTTTTAATGCCTCGCGCAATTTCCGGCGGTCTTGCGGTGACATATTCCGCCAGACAAAGACCGGAAACTTTTGTTTGGTTTTCGGGTTGGTCGGCGGTGTCGAACCATCGGCATCATTGTCTTCACTGTCAACCATTATGTCGGGCGGTTCATCTACCGAAGCGGTTTCGCTGCGT
>DATLOR010000411.1:0-6750 GCA_035536135.1 Pyrinomonadaceae bacterium
GAAAATCCCGAGCAGCGGAACAAGATGCTGAAAGTCCGAAGCGATCCAGCCGGTCGAAGTTCCGTAATTGCCGATCGCGTTGTTGCCGAGCGAATTAACCGCGCCGGTAACATCTGGTGAAGCTGCCGCCCCGTTATTGCCGTCAACGATCGTGTTACGAATATTCAACGGAGTTGCGCCGGATTTATGAATGGCACCGTTATTGGTCGAAATATTTTCGGAAAAGGTCGAGTTCGTAATATTTAAAACCGTTCCGTTATAATAGATCGCGCCGCCCGAACCGCCGACCGAATTGTTGCCCGAAAATGTCGAGTTGACGATATTGATCGTGCCGTTTGCCTGCATTCCGCCGCCGCCTGTGCCGGTCGAGTTACAGGTATTACCGTAGATCGAAGAATTGAAAATATTCGTTGTATTTCCCGCAAAATTCTGCAATCCGCCGCCTGCGCCCGTCGCCATGTTGGCGAAAATAGCCGTATTATTTATGCTAATCGTGGCAGTGCCTGCATTGTTTACGCCGCCGCCGTTTGCCGCTGTGTTGCCCGTAATATTTAAAAAATTAAGCGTCAGTGTTCCGCCATTGTTGTAAATGCCGCCGCCGCGCCCGCTCATCACGCTGCTGGTTCCCGTTCCGCCCGTGACGCGAAGGCGGTTAAGTGCCGTGACCGCGCCGGTATTATTTGTAAAAACACGGCTTGCGTTATTTCCGCTGACTGTAATTTTATCCGCCCCCGTGCCGTTAATGGTTAGAGTTCCATTATTGTCAATGATCAAATCCGTGCCACTTAGAGTAATGGTCTGCGGAGTATTAAAAAGTGCGGAAAACTCAATTACATCATTATCAATTGTTGCATTCGCCGCAGTGATCGCTTCACGCAGAGAGCAATCGGAATCGCACGCGCCGTCGTTGGTATCGGCGATTTTCGTTACCGTATAAGTTGTCGCTGAAACCGACAAACTGAAGCACAATATAAACAAATATCCCACAAAAATTCTTGCGAATTCAGACATAATTTCCCCCTTTTTGATTTCAAATTTTAATGCTGGTAAGAAAATTTTACGCCTGACTGCGTGAAAAAGGCAATTAGTTCGAAAAATTATCGCTTTGTGCGTGATACTTTGGATTGAAACTTTTCGCGTTTAATGATAAGAATTAAGGCAAATTTACAATTTGCCGGTGGTCAATAATTCGTTGACGGATTCAACATTTATCTAAACAGGAGAAGAGAGGATGAAAATAAAATTTATTTCTTTAGTGCTTATCGGTGTTTTTGTTTTGACGAGTTTGACGGTTTTCGGGGCTGATGCAAAAGCTGCAAAAAGCAAAACCATGCTGCCCGCGGTTGCCGCAAAATCAAACGCGCTTTGGCTGAATTACAATCTGAACATGGAATACTGCTCGGTTGATCTCGACGATCGCAGCAGCAACCTGAACGTCCGCACCTGGGAAGGTCGCGTGATCGGCAAGCTTCGCCACGGCACACGCGTCTGGGTCAACGAATATTCGGGCGAATGGGCGCGCATCAGCGTCAAACGCGGCAGACGCTGGGTCGCCATCGGTTGGGTTGACAGCAGTTATCTGCTTTGCTAGCGCAAAGCAGAGGGATGAGGGATGAGGGATGAGGGATGAAAGTTTCTCATCCTTGTTTGCTTTAAAGCCGTTTCATCGTTGCTCAAAGCCGTTTCATCAAAATCCTTAAACTTTCAGAGTTCATTTTAAACTCATCCCTCATCCCTCAAACCGTCCCTCAAAATAAAACGGCGTAAAAATATTATAAAGTTCGGAAAGTGGTAGAATAGATATTATGTTATTTATGGATATACCGTTTGTCGTCGAAAATAAACGGATTGATAAAGAAAATACGCGGAAGGAGTTGGCGGCTTTGGAACTGAGCCAGAACATCAAGGACGAAACGCTCGAAGCGATCTACAACCGCAAACCGCTCGGCGTGACGTTTGAGAACAACGATTTGAAGCAAGCCCAAATGCTCGAAAGAGTGCTCTCGAAGCTCGGCATTCCGTATCGTTTAGCCGAAATTTCCGAATTCGCTTAAAACCCGCACGATAAAAATCGAGGAATGAACAAAAGCCGTATCGCGGCTTTATATTCATCCCGCATCCCTTAAGTTTGTCTCAAAAATGGTCATTTTTGAGACATTTTCTATTTCATTGCATAAGCTCGAAACGCTCATTTATCAGCCATTCAAAAAAATACGGGCGGGCACGCGCCGGAGTTTGGCTTTGCCGCCGCTGTCAAAAAACCGCAAAATTCGATAAATGGTTCGTTCTTTGCTAATAACGAGTTCTTTTTTGACTTGAATCAAAACCGAAATAAAATAAAAAGATCGGGCAGGATTATTAAAACTACGCAATAACTCGTTGTTTTAACAGCACTGTTCAAACAGAGAACGAGAGTTTTTTACTACGGAGTATTTATGAGGTTGGTTTTATTTTTTGTTTTAACTTTTTTCAGCTTTTTGGCGTCAAACGCCCAAACCGGCGGCGTCATTACGGTCAAAACCGAAGCGCCGACCCAGCTCGGCGATGAGGGCGGATTTAATTTAGGGATGACCGAACAAAAGTTTATGGAGTTCAGCCGGAAAATCTCGGCAACGAATCCGAACTTTATCGGAATTAAACAAAAGCCTGCCAAGCTGACCGCCGCCGCAGTTTTCGGTTTTAATTTGGTGATCGGGGAGAAAAACCTGAGCTGGATTCTCGACCGCGATGCCAAAAACGATTATCTGCTCTACGCTGATTTTAACGCCGACGGGAATTTATCAAACGACAAACCGCTGAATTTTAAGAAAACGGACGGCAAATACGTCGCCGAAGTTCATAAAAACTTAACGGAAACGATTAACCGGCAGCGGCGGAAATATTCATATGATCTGAGGCTCGAAGCGGCAGAGGAACTTTCCCGCGACAAAACGGAAAAAGAAACCATTTTGAAAATTCAGGGCGGCACGATGCGGCGGGGAATTTTAAATCTTAATAACCGGCAGATCGCTTTTGCCCTGATCGGGTACAACGGAATTTACGATTTTGAAGCTTACCGCTTGTATTTCGATATAAACGGCGACGGAAAATTTGATTCGAAAGATCATTATTCGCCGGAAGTTTTTCGGGTTGATGAAAAATACATCAATATCGGGGAGCGCAGTTACGAATTTAAGGTCGAACGCTATGGCAACAGCCTGACGCTGAAACCGCTCGATAAGAAACTTCCCGACCGCGCGGATTTAACTGTCGGAAGTCCCGCCCCCGATTTTTCGTTTAAGGATCTGGACGGCAACCTGCGGCGGCTTTCGGACTTTCGGGGCAAGATCGTCCTGATCGATGTCTGGGCAATGTGGTGCGCGCCCTGCGTGAGAGAAGCGCCGAAACTGTCGGCTGCCTATCAGAAACTAAAGGATAAGAATTTTGAGATCGTCAGTTTGAACAAAAACGACCCGCCCGAGAACCTTCGAAAATTCATAGCCGAAAACCGGATGAACTGGACTCATACAACGACCGACGAAGCGTTTCTGAGCCTTTACCGCGTCGATCAATACCCGACCTATTTTCTGATCGATAAGGACGGGAAAATAATTTCCAACACGCTTCGGGCGGGCGAAGAAATGTATAAAAAGGTCGAGGAGATGGCATCTTTTTAACTTTCTTGTACTTGTCCGCGAATTACCTTTTCGGACTTTTTTCAGACCGTATATTTTCAGGCTTTGACGGCATACGGGATGACGTAGATGGCGATGGCGAGGAAATGAAAGATGCTGCCGAGCAGGACGAAGATGTGCCAGATGGCGTGGTGGTGTTTAATGCTGTGCCACGCGAAGAAGATCACGCCGACCGTGTAGGCGATGCCGCCCGCGACGATCAGTGCAACGGGCGCGAAACCGAGCGCGGCGAATAGCGGCTGCACCGCGACGATTCCGATCCAGCCCATCACGAGATACGAGATGACCGACAAAACGGGGAAGCGTTTGCCGAACAGAAGTTTGCTGACGATGCCGAAAGCCGCGAACGCCCAGACGAAGATAAAGAGATTCTGCCCGATGCCTTCGCGCAAAACGATCAGCGAAAACGGCGTGTAAGAACCCGCGATCAGCACGTAGATACAGCAATGATCGACGATCTGGAGAACTTTTTTCTGATCGGGCGAAACCGCGCTGTGGTAAAAGGTCGAGGCGGCAAAGAGTATGACCAAGGATAAGCCGTAAAGAACACTGCTCGCGATATGCCAGAAATCGCCTTTGACGCTCGCCAGGACGACGAGAAAGATAAATCCCGCGATGCTCAGCAGTAATCCGAAGCCGTGCGTCAGCGTGTTGGCAAATTCTTCGATCGTTAATTCTTTGAGACGGGCTCTGACCATACGCTTATTGTAAATGATTATACGGCGGACAGGCGCGATTTGTCAGTAATAGTTTTGTAAGGTTGATTTCCTGAGGAAAACAAAATTTCGAGCCACGAATCTTCATGAATCAAAACTAAAATTAATTCGTGAAGATTCGTGTTGGTTCGTGGCTAAAAAAAATCTTAAAACTCGCTGTCTTTGTCGGTGCGTTCGCGCCGTGCGACACCGGATTTATAGGCGGCTTCTTCGACCTCTTTGGCGACGGCTTCGCCGACCCGTTTGTCGAACACCGACGGGATGATGTAATCGGGATGAAGCTCGTCTTCGCCGATGATTCCCGCGATCGCGTTCGCGGCGGCAAGCTTCATCGCTTCGTTGATCCGGCTGGCGCGGCAGTTTAATGCGCCGCGAAAGATGCCCGGAAAGCACAGAACATTGTTGATCTGGTTCGGATAATCCGAGCGACCCGTTGCCATCACCGCGACGTGTCCCGCCGCATCTTCGGGCATAATTTCGGGAATCGGGTTCGCCATCGCAAAGATGATCGGCTGGTCAGCCATATTTTTAAGATCATCAACGCCGATCACGCCCGGGACGCTCAAACCGAAAAATACATCCGCGCCTTTGATGACATCGTGAACCGTGCCCTTTTCTTTGTTCGGATTGGTGTTTCGCGCATACCAATCCTTGACCCAGTTCATATGTTCGGCGCGTCCTTCGTAAATCGCGCCGGATTGGTCGCAGCCGATAATGTTGCGCACGCCCGCCGCCATCACGATCTTCGAGCAGGCAACGCCCGCCGCGCCGACCCCGTTGACGACGACCTTGATGTCTTCCATCCGTTTGCCGACGATTTTTAAGGCATTGATCAAAGCCGCAAGAACGACGACCGCCGTGCCGTGCTGATCGTCGTGAAAGACCGGAATGTCGAGTTCTTCCTTCAAACGGTCTTCGATCTCAAAACAGCGCGGCGCGGAGATATCTTCGAGATTGATGCCGCCGAACGCGACCGCGATGCGTTTAACGGTTTCGACGATCTCGTGCGGGTCTTTTGTGTCGAGACAGATCGGGAACGCATCAACGCCGCCGAATTCTTTGAAAAGTTGACATTTTCCTTCCATCACGGGCATCGCCGCCGCCGGTCCGATATCGCCCAAGCCCAGAACTGCGGTTCCGTCGGAAACGACCGCGACGGTGTTTTTCTTGATGGTTAAAGTAAAAGCCTTTTCAGGATCCTTGGCAATCGCTTCGCAGACGCGCGCGACGCCCGGCGTGTATGCCATCGATAGATCGGAGCGCGTCTTGAGCGGAATTTTTGAATTGACTTCGATCTTGCCGCCGAGATGGATCAGAAAAGTTCTGTCCGAGGCATTGATCACCTCGACTCCGTCGATCGCACTGACGGCGGCGACGATCTCTTTATCGTGCTGTTCGGAAAAAGCGTTGACGGTGATGTCGCGGATCAGAAAATCCTTGCCGACCGAAACGATGTCAACGGCTTCGATGTCGCCGCTGGCGCGTCCGATGGCGGTCGTGATCTCGCCGAGCTTGCCCGGTTTGTTATGAATCTTGATGCGTAAAGTTAAACTATAACTGGCGTTTGGTGTCGGATTATTAGACATAATTGCAAAGAATTAGAATACCTTTTCAAATTTCACGAAGCAAATTGCAAATTGCCAACTTCGGATAAGAATTTCCGCGATTTGCGAAAAAGAATTGAAAAGGGCAAAACGCAATAACGCGTTGAAAAACATTTAAATCGCTAAGCTATTTGTTGATTTTGAGCCGTATTTACGGAGGTTTTCGCCGAATCACAGAAAAATTGCCGGGTCGCATTAAAAGTTGGCACACGTCTTGTGTTCTCAAAAAGCGGATGCAAAAAAAGCATCGCAAACTTGAAAATCTTTGGAGGGAATATGGAAGGAATCAATACCACAGTCGTTGTCACAACTTATATCAGTTATGTAGTTTTAAGCGTCGTCCTAACGGTTTGGGTCGCGCAGACCCTGCATAAAAACGGGAGAGTTTTTCTGGTTGAAGTCTTTAACGGCAACGAAGCCCTTGCCGATTCGGTCAATCATCTGCTCGTCGTCGGTTTTTACCTGATAAATTTCGGCTACGTAAGTCTCGCGCTCAAGATGAGCCAGTATCCCGAAAACGCCGCGCAGGGAATCGAATCGCTGTCGTGGAAGATCGGTCTCGTACTTTTGGTTCTAGGCGGAATGCATTTTATGAATCTCCTGATCTTCCAGCGCATTCACCGCCGTCCGAAATTCAAAAACTATCCGCCGATGCCGCGTGAAAGTGTCGTGCAGGGCTAAGTTCTTTTATAAAAAGCGGCTGACAATAGTTTTGTCAGCCGCTTTTTTAATAAATTCTATGTTCGATCAGCAAAT
>DATLOR010000412.1:0-12349 GCA_035536135.1 Pyrinomonadaceae bacterium
GCTCGGAACGTAACCATCTTCGACGAAAACGGAAACGGCGGCGGGCAGAAGAAAAATCTGACTCTTTCGCTGACCGATCCTCTCCCGGAAGCGGCGGCGAAAGAATACGGGGACAAGCTGCGGGAAGCACTGTTCAAGCCGCGCATCGCCGAGCTTTGGGGAGCCGCCACCCGGGAGTGTAAGAAAAACGCGGAAACTGCCCTGCGCATTCGGCTCGATCTGACGGGCGCGCCCGAACTGGCGGTTCTGCCGTGGGAATATATGCGAGCGACGGACGGCAGCAATTTCGTCGGGCTGGACGAAGACACCACTTTGGTCAGGTACTTGCGCGGTTCCGGAGCGGGCAGACCGCTGCGGGTTCTCCCGCCGCTGCGTGTCCTGGTGGTGGCGTCCTCGCCGAACGACCTGCCGCCGCTGGACGCGAGTCTGGAAACTGACCAGATCAAACAGGCTTTCGCCAAATTAGCCATCGAAAATGTGCAGATCGATATTCTGGAAAAAGCCACTTACACCGGCTTGAAAGCGGCTTTGGAAGAAGCGCGGAAGAACGAGACGCCATTTCATATTTTTCACTTTATCGGTCACGGCGCGTTCGACGAAGAAAAGAACGAAGGATTCCTGCTTTTCGAAGACGACAATGGAAAGAGCGCCGCCATCGGACACGAAGCTCTCGGGCGGCTTTTACAGCCCTACCGCACGGATTTGCGGCTTGCCGTTCTGAACGCCTGCGAGGGAGCGCGGCTTTCCGTTTCGGACAGCTATTCGAGCGTCGCCGCGAAACTGATGCAGGTCGCCGAGATACCGGCGGTCATTGCCATGCAGTTCGCCGTCACGGACGCGGCGGCGATCATCTTCGCGACGGTCTTTTATTCTCAGATCGCCGCGGGCGAAAGTCTCGAACGCGCGATCGACGTAGCGCGGCTGGCGGTCGATACTGAGGACAATTACACCCGGTTGAACAAAGCGATGCGTGCGGAAAAGGAATGGGCGACGCCGGTTTTTTACCTGCGCGCCAAAAGCGGTTTCCTTTTCGAGGTAAAAGTCCCGAAGGCACCCGAGGAACTGGAATTTCACTACGAAGACCTCATCCCGCTGCTCAAGCGCTGCTATCTGGTGGTTTTCCTCGGGTTGGAAGTCAACTTACTGAATCGCCCTTACTACGATCCGTGGGAGCCGGGAAAGGGATTGCCGAGTACCGCCGAGCTTTGCTCGTACCTCAGCAGACAGCTCAAAATCAGTCCGCCGAGAGATTCTCTGGCAGGACTTGCCAAGCAGCTTGAGTTAAGAGGCATTCCGCCGACTCCGCTGTTCCGCCGGGTCTTTAAAAATCTGAATAAACCGACCAAGCTCTATGAAGTGCTCAGTGAAATTACGAAAAAAATATATGCCGAGCTTCCCGACACCGTGACGGATCCCTGTCACTGCGCGACATTGTTCGTCACGACCACTTACGATTTCGCACTGGAGGCGGCTTTTCAGAAAGCCGGCATCACGGAATACGACACGGTCACCTACGCCAAGTACAATGACGTCAGGAACGAAGAGGTCAGCGAGAAGGACGACAGGAACTCCAAGTGGATATTTTTTCATAAGCGTTACAAGATTAACGGCGATCAAGTGGTCGTTGAGACCGTGCCGCTGGTCGAGCCGCATACTCCGAACAAGTATGAGGGGTTAAGGAACAAATCGCCGATTATCCTGAAACTTCCCGGAGAAGTGTCGGCGGACGTGCTGGACAATTCGGGTTTCGCCATTACCGAAGACGACTTTTTTAATTTCGGGCACAAAGAACTTTCCGCCCTTCTGCCCGCCGATCTGCTCGGACAGCTCAACTCTAGTTTTCACCTGTATATCGGCTACGATTTGCAGAGCTGGACACTCAGGCTGCTCTGGAACCGAATCTGCGAAAATCAAAGCGTCAGATGGCGGGAAGGCTCATGCGCGGTCGTCGCCGATGAAGACAAAGACCCGAACGTACCTTTTTGGCGTGAAAATGTAATTAGACGGGTCGCCGCCGGTCTGGACGATTATGTCGAAGGACTTGAAGAATTTGTTTTGCGCCGCCTGTAAAAACTGCCAGCGAAATGGCTTGGCGAGTAATCCTAAGGAAACGTTAACGCTATGAAAGAAAATCTCGATGCGGATCAGCAACCAAAGAAACAAAATTCTCCCGGCTGTCCTTATGTCGGGCTGATGCCTTTTACCGAAAAGGACGCTGAATACTTTTTCGGGCGCGAGACTGAAATCCAGAACGTTGCGACGAACCTCCGCGCCTCCAGTCTGACCATTTTTTACGGCGGCAGCGGGGTCGGCAAAAGTTCGCTGCTCAATGCCGGCGTTATCCCGTATCTCCAAAAAATAGCCGCGAACTCGGTTTTACCGGGCAAACCGGCGGATTTTATCTCGGTCGTCCTGCGCGAGTGGGCAAACAATCCGCTCGACGAGCTGAAGCTGCGCATCAAACTGGCAGTCGAAAGGGCTGTGAAAGAGAATATGATTCCGCATCTGGCGATGACTGAGGTGGAAAATCTGGCGCGCGACAGCAAGGACAACAACGACCTGAGCACGCTTTTGAAAAACTGGACCAGTCTTACTAAAACCGATCTTCTGATCATTCTCGACCAGTTCGAGGATTTTTTTCTGCACCCGGAGTTTTTTTCCGGTAAGGGAATGTTCGGCGAGGAATTTCCGCGAGCTGTCAACTACCGCGAGCTGCCCGTCAATTTCCTAATTTCGCTGCGCGCCGACGCCATCGACAAGCTGGATTTTTTTAAAGGGACGATTCCGAACCTTATGAAAAACACCCTCCGGCTGCTGCCGCTTGACCGTGAGGCGACGAAGGAAGCGATTTGCCAGCCTCTGTGCAAATACAACGAAAAAATGGGGACTTCCTTCGAAATCAAACCCCATCTGGTTGAGAAGCTTCTGGACGATCTGCGAGTCGATAAAATCAAGTTCGACACGCAGGGACAGGCGAATATCAGCCCGTCGCAGATCGTTGCCGTCACGGCGACGAACGAATCCTCGGCGAACGGCAGTACGTATCGCGTCGAAACGCCGTATTTACAGCTCGTTATGGTGCGGCTCTGGGAACACGAGATCACCCAGCGCAAACAACGGCTTTCCCTGTATACGCTGATCAAAAAACTGGGCGGCGTGCAGGAAATCGTTGAAAATCATCTCGATAAGGTAATGGAGCAATTCTCGGACGAGGAAAAAGATTTAGCCGCCAGGTTCATTCATTTCACCGTCACCCGCAGCGGCACGAAAATTCCGCTGAGTGCCGCCGATCTGACGGAGCTGGCTGAACTTGAAGAGAGCCAGCGAACAGCGGTCGAAGACATTCTGCGCCGGCTCAGCCGGGGCGATAACAGTATTTTTAAGGTCGTGCCGAACCGGCGCAATCACGAAAATCCGTTTTACGAAGTCGCGCATGACGCGCTCGGACCCGCCATTCTGAGCTGGCGCAAGCGGGAAAACGAAACTAAACGGCGGCGGCTGGCGCTCGAGGAAGAAAAAAAGAAACGCCAGGAGGAACTTGCCGAAATTGAAGCGAAGCAGCGGGTTGAGCTCGCGGAGCAATCCGCCCGACTGAAAGTGGAAGAGGAAAAGCGTTTAACGCAGGAAAAGCTTCTGAACATCGAACGTCGAAACCAAAAACTCGTCAAACGTCTGGCTATTCTATCAAACATTGTTTTTATTTTAGTCGCATTATCCATCGCCGCGTTTGGCTATATTTATTATGAAGACTACAAAGAGGCGAAAGAAGAGAAGCGGACAGCGTTAGTCAATGCCAATGTTCTGACGCAGGAGAAGGATGAAGTAACAAATGAAAGAGATATCTATGCAAATAAAGCGAATGAGCTGCAGGCGGACGTGGATAAAAAGACGGAGTCGGAAGCATATTACCGGAATGCGCGCCTCGCAGAAGACTACGAAACAGAAATTGACTCGTATAAATCACTGATCAATATACTTTTAAATTTACAAACAGGCTCGACCGGGGCTCGCAATTCGGCGATGAACAGGATCAAGGCGAGGGCTGAAGCCGGGACGCTTCCGGAACAATATAAACCACTGTTTATCGACGCCCTGAAAAAAGTTGAAGTTGATGCCAGTAATGCGCCGCTCCGCGATCAGACTTTAGCGGCGATTGAAAATTCGCAAATGAAGCCGCCGCGGAACACGCTGGACAGAAAAACGATTATTTTCATTCATTACCAAAAACCCGATCAGGAACCCAATGCGTCGAAGGTAAAAAACTTGCTGGTTAAAAAGGGCTATATCATTCCCGGTATGGAATACGTCGGAATAGTTTCCTCGATCAAACAAACGCAGCTCCGTTTTTTTCGCGACGGCGACGAAACGCGTGCCGACGAAATTTGCCGCTATCTTAAAGACATAGGCATCGGCGACGTCTTGCCGAGGCGGGTCAAAGGCTATGAAAATTCGCCGCTGGTGCGCTCGAATCAATTCGAGTTGTGGTTTACCGGTGACCCGATACCGGAAATTCGTTGATTCGACCGGCATTTCGGCGTGTTGAATGATTGCGTTTCTTTAAACCAATTCAGTTTATCGAGTTTAGCTTTGCGAGCCGGAGCACGAATCCGCCTCCGGCACGGAAGCTGCTTTTGTTTGATCGCTTTGGAATTTTCTCTAAATTCATCTTGTCTTCGCTTTCCCCGCCATACTTGTGGCGGATCCAAAAATTCATCGACGGCGGTAATGTTTACATTGCCAAGTGCAGTGCGCCGTTGCCGCTCTTAGCGAGTGGCAACGGGCTCTGATTTGTGATAAATTGGTTGCTCAATGCTTGATCACTCAACACCGATTCAGTCGTCTTCTTTCAGTGCCGGGCTTACGCCCTGGTCAATGATCGTTACTGTCGCGTTGCTCACCTTTTTTTTATTGCTGCCGGTCTGTGCACAGCAGTCTGATTCACAGTTGGCACCGGTTATAGTGCAGCCCGGTGCGCCGGGACAGCCAACCCAAATACTGCCGCCGTCGACGCGGGCGAAACTGCCGCTCCGTTCAGCGAAGGATGTCGAGTTTATGCAGGGGATGATCATGCATCACGCGCAAGCGGTCGAGATGACCGCGCTGATCGAGTCGCGAACGGAAAACAAGGATCTCCGCCTGCTCGGAGCGCGCATCAGCCAATCGCAATCCGACGAAATGAATTTTATGAAACGCTGGCTCGAAGCCAGGAAAGAGCCGCTGATGCCGCCGATGCCGGAGATGAATATGGATATGCCCGGTATGGATATGTCGAGTCATCACCATATGCTGATGCCGGGGATGCTGACCCCAAGTCAGATGGATGCCTTAAAAAAAGCCAAGGGTGCGGAATTTGACCGCCTGTTTTTGACCGGAATGATCCAGCACCACAATGGCGCGTTGACGATGGTCAAGGATTTGTTCGACACTGCCGGCGCGGGGCAGGATGCCGAGCTGTTCAATTTCGCCACCGATGTCGACAGCGGACAGCGCGCCGAAATTAAAATTATGCAAACCCTGTTGGGTGAAAAACCGTAATAAAGAAATTATGAATCGAGTACATACTATTGCTTTCCGTTTACTAACAGCTTTCTTTGTTTTGGGTTCGTGTTTTGCAGTCGGGACACTGGCGCAAAATCCCGAACCGGCACCGGCGCTGCCGGCAGGAATGACGGGTTCGAACACCAACGACCCGCGCTTCAAACTGACGCCCGGATTGTACGATGCGGGTGAAGCCGCGATGGGCATCAAGCATCTGACGCTGATCAAAAAGCCGGACGCGTTTCAGCTCGGCTCCGACGATCCGAGTAGTGAGAATGTGCAGAAGACGCTCGGGATTCTCGGCATCGGCGACACGTCGAAAATGCCGAAGCCGCTCCAGCTGGTGATCGCGCAGCTCGCTTTTGCCAACTCGGATCTTGCATTTCAGGGCAATCACCTGTTTCAGGGAAATTTTTACGGTGTTAACATCTATGACATTTCCGATCCGGCAAAGACCAAATTACTGACTTCGCTGGTCTGTTCGGGCGGGCAGGGCGATGTGTCCGTTTACAAGAATCTGCTCTTTATGTCGGTCGAGATGCCGAATGGTCGTCTCGATTGCGGGACGCAGGGTTTTCCGCCCCAGCCTCCGCCGGCTGAGGGACAACAGAACAAACCGGCAGCGGAAAAGGATCGTTTTCGCGGAGTCAGGATTTTCGATATCAGCGACATCAGAAATCCGAAGCAGGTGGCGGCGGTCCAAACCTGCCGCGGCTCGCACACGCATACGCTGGTGATCGATCCGAAGGATAAGAACAATGCTTATATCTACGTTTCGGGAACTTCTTTTGTCCGTCCGAGCGAAGAATTGGCGGGATGCTCCGATGGAACACCAGACAAAAATCCGAATACCGCGCTCTTTCGCATTGACGTGATCAAAGTGCCGCTCGCCGCGCCGCAAAATGCTGCGATCGTTTCGAGTCCGCGAGTGTTTATGGATTCAAGAACGGGTGTCATCAACGCTTTGAATAACGGCGGATCGCACGACTCAAACGGAAAAGTGTCTGACACCAACCAGTGCCATGATATTACCGTTTATTCGGCGATCGGACTCGCCGCCGGCGCCTGCTCGGGAAATGGAATTCTGCTCGACATCAAGGACCCGGTCAATCCGAAGCGCGTTGACGCGGTCAACGATCCGAACTACTCGTACTGGCATTCAGCCGCGTTTTCGAACGACGGGAAAAAGGTTGTCTTTACCGACGAATGGGGCGGCGGGCTCGGTGCGCGGTGCCGCGCGAACGATCCGAACGTCTGGGGCGCGAACGCGATTTTTAATCTGGCGAATAACAAACTGAGTTTTGCGAGCTATTACAAATTGCCGTCGGCACAGGGCGACAGCGAGAACTGCGTCGCGCACAACGGCTCGCTCATTCCGATTCCCGGACGGGACATCAAGGTACAGGCGTGGTATCAGGGCGGCATCTCCATTATGGATTTCACGGACGCGAGCCGTCCGGTCGAGATCGGCTATTTCGATCGCGGTCCGATCGATCCGAAGATGCTCATCCTCGGCGGCGACTGGTCGGCTTACTGGTATAATGGCAACATTTACGCGTCGGAAATTTCGCGCGGCTTGGACGTTTTTGAGCTGACGCCGACCGAACACCTGACGCAAAACGAGATCGATGCCGCGAAAACGGTTCGGGTCGCTGAATTGAACGTGCAGAATCAGCAGAAAATCGAGTACCCCCGACAATTGGTCGTCGCCAAGGCGTACATCGATCAGCTCGAGCGTTCGCAGGCTCTGCCGGCTGACCAAATCGCCAGTTTGCGGGAGGCGATTCAAAACGCAGAGACTTCGAAATCTCTCAAAAAACTTAAAAAACTCGCGTCGCCGTTAGAGAAAAACGCCCGCGAAACCAAGAACGAAGCGGACGCCGCACGGTTGCAAGACCTGGCTGCGATTTTGAAGAAGCCCGTCGCTTAATCGTTTCGGGCGCAAATTGGCTTTGCCCGAAGCTAAAAACACGTTAAACCAACCGTCGGATACGTCTGTAGACGTATCCGACACGTCTTTGAACGTATAATTATACGTCTACAGACGTATCCGACACGTCAACAGACGTATAAATATACGTCCCGACACGTCAAATTATACGTCCGGCAACGTATCCTATACGTCCCGACACGTATAATTATACGTTGTGAGACGTCACATTATACGTCCCTCGACGTATCCGACGACCGATTGAACGTATCCCGATACGCGCCCGAACGTATCCGACGGCGGGTTAGATATATCCGGCGGATGATTTAGAGGATTGCTTTTCTTTATTTTGGCGTAAAGCCGCGCGAGCTCAGATCGGCGACAAATCAGATTTTTCCCGCTGCAGCCAGTTTTGCTCAGGGTAAAGAGCTTTGCCGTCAATGGTATGAATAGAATATGCCTGCCGCGACCGACCGCTCGTGTTAGGCAGGCTGTAATGAGGGAGCAAACCATCGAGAACGATGCAAGCTCCCTTTTTCACTTCGAGCGGTATCATTTCTTCCATTACGAACGGTGTATCGTCAAAGATTTGAAATTCCGTTCCGCCTGCCGCTTTTCTCCGGAACCATGAACGCAAAGCGGTGCGGTGTCCGCCCGGCTTCGCCCACAGACAACCGTTTTCGAGCGTCGCGTCTTCGAGCGCATACCAAAATCCGACGCAGGATTGGGGCTCGGTATATAAAAAGGTCGAATCCTGGTGAACGTCGACCACGCCTCCGATCCGGGCGTGCTTGAAAATATACATACTTTGGATTATCAGAGCATCGGACAAGGCGAGATCCGCCGCCAGCTTTTTCATTTGAGGCGAGCGGGAAAATCTTTTAAAAACCGGATCCAGATCATGCAGCGCGTGTCCGATTTTATTGAGCGAATGAAAAAGGTCGTCCTTCAGCTTTCCATTATCCCCGAATGCGTCCTTTTCAAAGAAAAAAGAGATCCGATCGCCCGAGTTCAGAAAATAATCATCGCTGGTTCGCTCCTGCTCCGAGGTCTGAAAGACGGATGGGTGTCCGTCATAGTCAAAATTTGCGGTCAGTTCCGCCGCCCGTTCAACAAGCGCGTCACACTCGGCTGCCGAATTGAATCCTTCAAGAATAAGAAACCCGTCGCTCTGAAACTGTTCGAGTTGTTTACCCATAATGTTTTTTATAATAACCGAAACTGGAAATTGATTGCAGGTTGAATACGGAGAATGATTTTGCTCTACGGCTGATGAACCATCCGGCATAATGCCTCAGCTGCCAAATTTGTATCCAAAAACTTATCCGAAGTAGTAAAATCAGTTTATGGATAATAAATATCAAATCCCTAAAAACAAAAAGCCGGAAACAAAACAGGAAATTATTCAGTTTCAGATCGAAGAACTCGTCAAGCGGCGGGACAAAGAAACCGATCCGTCTGCCAAACAAGCTCTCAATGCGGAAATTACAAAGCTCTTTGCGCAATACGAAAGACTCAAACTGTAAGCCGTGCAAAGGATGATGTTTGCGGGCGAGAACGCCGTCTTTTTTATGAAGCTGTTTTAATTTGAAAAAGCGTGTTAGAATCGTCAACAAATTTATTCGCGGGAGAAAATATGACTGATATCAAAGAAGGTTCGATCGTTAAATGCGCGTTTTGCAAAAAGGATGTGGCGGTTCAATTTGTCAATGACTACGGCGGAGTGGCTGCCTACAATCTGGCTTGCTTTCATCGAAATGCGCTATGCCCGACGTGCGGTCAGATGGCAAAAGACGTGAGCGATAAAATCACGGAAGTGCAAAAACTCTGCGCGACGTGCGATCCGCCCGAAGACGACGATTAAATTAACGTCAATTCGGGATAAAGAGTTTCTTTGACTGGAGCGCAGGCGACCCGCCTGCAAGCGTTTGCCAAAACGCTCAAAACGCTTCGATTTCTTAAAAGTTTTAAGAAATCGAAGCGTTTTTTACGTCGCTTTGCGCCGCTGCACGCGAAGGCGCGTGCGCTCCAGTCTTACCCCGAATTGACGTTAATTTAAGGATTATTCGATAAGTAGCACAAGAAAAGCCGTTAAGTTTTAAAACTTAACGGCTTTTACTTTTTTGAAAAAAAATATTTCTAACCTTTTCTGAGTTCGGTCAAAACCTGTTTCGCGACGGCTTTGAGCGTGTCGAAAACGCCGACGCCCTGCGAGGCGGTCGCTTCAAAAACGGGTTCGTTTTTGCGGTTGAGTTCGGCGGTCAGCTCGTCGGTCGGAATAACATTCGGCAGATCGCGTTTGTTAAGCTGGAGCACATAAGGAATTTTCAGCAGATCGTAGCCTTGCGTTTGCAGGTTTTCTTCAAGATTGTAAAGCGATTCGATATTTGCGTCCATTCGTTCTTCCTGCGAATCGGCGACAAAAACCACGCCGTCAACGCCTTTTAAGATCAATTTGCGCGAAGCATCGTAATAAACCTGTCCGGGAACGGTGTAAAGGTGAAAACGCGTTTTAAAACCGCGCACCGTACCGAGTTCGAGCGGCATAAAATCGAAAAACAACGTGCGGTCGGTTTCCGTCGCCAAACTGATAAGTTTGCCTTTGGCTTGCGGCGCGGTCGAATCGTAGATATATTGCAGATTCGTCGTTTTACCGCAGAGTCCCGGACCGTAATATACAATTTTGCAGTTAATTTCGCGTGAAGCGTAATTAATAAATGTCATAATTTTACCAGTTGATAATAGATTTTAGCTGAAAAGGCTGTCAATGTCCTCATCAGTAATTTCGGCGAAAAATGAATTTTCGTCAAGTCGTCCGTTGGCAGAATCGACCTTGATCGCTTCGAGAATCGAGGCAACCTCGTGACTTGCTTTTTTGGTTCGCAGTTTGACCAGACCGAGTGTCGAGCGTTCATCGAAAACAACGACCAGCAGGCTTCTGCCGATCACGCTGATAAAAATGCTTTCGCGTTCGCCTTCGTGAACGACCGCCGGAAAAACGTCTTCGCCGATCAGTTTTGCCATCGAGGTCGTCGCGGCAACATTACCCGCCGCGAGACTGGAAAAACTCGTCGTGTCCATATCGCCGATGTCGCCGTGAAATGCAATCGGCTGACCGTCGCGGTCAACCAAAAATACAACACGGGCGGCGCATTCGACGCAAAGACGCGCCAGAACGTTCTTGATCCTTTGGAACTGTTGTTCGTGTATGATGACGGTTGTCTCTAACATTAAACTTTCTCTCTCGGAATTTGGTCAATAGAGGTAAGAAGATGATTTGCCTTTCAAAACAACTATTTAGTGGAATTTGCAATTTGCCTGGCGAGCTTTTCGACAAATCACTTATCTAATCTAACATATCGAAGTCAGGTTCTTCAAGTGTTTTTTTGTATCTACAAGATTTAAAAATGTTTTCACTGTTTTTCAAGCGCGCATTTTCAAATTTAGCCGAATTCACGCTGAAGATTAGCTTTTGAAAATAGAAGAATAAAAATCTTATTGCCCGTTAAATCGAAAAAATGTTAAACTTTTCAAGGCAAACGCGCTTGCCTGACCCAAATTTCAAAACAAACGGGAAATGATAAATTTTC
The DNA here is from genome assembly GCA_035536135.1 of Pyrinomonadaceae bacterium. Lineage (GTDB taxonomy): Bacteria > Acidobacteriota > Blastocatellia > Pyrinomonadales > Pyrinomonadaceae > JAFDVJ01. Next base: position 11,059 of record DATLOR010000412.1, read on the forward strand.
CTCTTGCCTATTCTTCGGATTTTCGATAAATTCTCTGCAAACACTGATGAGAAACCACCTGTTTTCACAAAATTCCTACGGTTTGAATTTTGTTGCCATCGGCGGCGGCAACGGTCTTTCAACGCTTCTTTCCGGCTTGAAAAGATTTGTCGGTGCACAGGATACCGAACCTGTCTGGCTGAAAAATCTGGCGGCGATCGTTGCCGTTTCGGACGACGGCGGAAGCTCGGGCAGACTGCGCGACGAGCTTCAGATGCTTCCGCCCGGCGATATTCGCAATTGTATGGTCGCGCTTTCCGAGGATTCGCATCTTTTATCGAAGGTTTTCCGGCATCGTTTCAGCGGCGACGGACATTTAAGCGGACACAGTCTGGGCAATCTTTTTCTTGCGGCTTTAACCGAAATTACGGGCGATTTTGCCGAAGCCGTCAAACTCTCAAGCGAAATTCTGGCGAGCAAAGGTCATATTTATCCGGCGACAATGTCGGATGTCCGGCTCGCCGCCGAGCTTCTCGACGGTTCGATCATTCGCGGCGAAACCAACATCGGAAAGGTCGGGGCATTTATCAAACGGCTTTATCTCGAACCCGAAAATTGTCATCCGCTCCCGGAAGCGCTCGCCGCGATCTACGATGCAGACGTCATCACGATCGGACCCGGCTCGCTGTTTACCTCGCTTTTGCCGCCGATTCTGGTGCGCGGCGTGTCCGAAGCGATTGCCGAATCTTCCGCCGTGAAAATTTTTATCTGCAATCTGATGACGCAGCCGGGCGAAACCGATGGCTTGAATTCGCGCAAACATCTCGAAACCGTCCGCGAATATGCGCCCGGACTTGATTTCGATTACGTTATTGTCAACAACCGTCCGATCAGCGAAGAACAATTGATGCGCTACTCGGAAGAAGGCGCCGAACAAATCGGCGTGCGCGGCTCGATCACGCCCGAAACGATTGAAGGCGCAGAGGTCGTTTATGGTAATCTATTGGACGAAGGCGAAATGGTGCGGCATCATCCTGAAAAGTTGGCGCAGGTCGTTTTGCTCTGTGCGCTCGAACCGCACAAAAAAGTTTTAATTTAGAAAGGGGTTATGGAAAATATTTCCATATAGCAAAGGGATGCTTGACGTTTTGATTTTAGCCGCCGGATTAGGCACGAGAATGCGTTCGAATCTGGCGAAGGTTCTGCACAAACTTGACGGTCGCCCGCTGATCAATCACGTTTGCCGGACGGCAACCGCGCTTGCGCCGCGCAAAGTTTATGTCGTCATCGGACATCAGGGCGAAGAAGTAAA
>DATLOR010000413.1:0-2576 GCA_035536135.1 Pyrinomonadaceae bacterium
CGGCGGGAAAACGATTTGACCGAAATCGAGGCGGAGGTTGACCCATATCTCGAAATCGCCGAAATTCATCGCCGCGTAATTGACGAACAGGGTAAGGCTTTACTCTTCAAGCGCGTGAAAGGCTCGAAATATCCGGTCGTCACGAATCTTTTCGGAACGGCGAAGCGGATCGATCTCGCTTTCGGAAAAAAGCCCCAGGAATTGGTTAAAAAAGCGGTCGAAGCGGTCGAAGTCCTGCTTCCGCCGAAACCGAAAGAACTTTGGAAATTTAGGGATCTGGCGTTTTCGGCTTTGAAATTAGGAACAAAAAAAGTTCGCCGCGCGCCGGTTCTCGAGGTTTGCGATCAGCCTGCAAACCTTGAGGAATTACCACTTTTACAACTCTGGCACGAAGACGGCGGACATTTTATCACTCTGCCGCTGGTCTACACGGAAAGCCCGACGAGCGGAAAACACAATCTCGGAATGTACCGCATTCAGCGTTACGATCAGCAGACGACGGGAATCCACTGGCAAATCGGCAAAGGCGGCGGTTTTCATTACTTTGAAGCCGAACAGCGCGGCGAAAATTTGCCCGTCACGATTTTTCTCGGCGGTTCGCCCGCGATGATTCTGGCGGCAATCGCGCCCTTGCCCGAAGACGTTCCCGAACTCGTTCTAGCCTCGGTGCTCGCGGACGGCAAGATCGAAACGGTCGAAAATCCTTTGAAAAATCATCATCGTTTGATCGCCGAAGCCGAATTCGCGATTTGCGGGCGGGTTGCGCCGAAAGTGCGCAGACCCGAAGGACCTTTCGGCGATCATTACGGCTATTATTCCCTGACGCACGATTATCCGGTTTTCGAGGCAAACGCCGTTTTCCACCGCAAAGACGCGATTTTTCCGGCGACGGTCGTCGGCAAACCGCGGCAGGAAGATTATTTTATCGGCGATTATTTGCAGGAATTATTATCGCCGCTCTTTCCGCTCGTGATGCCCGCCGTCAAGGATTTGTGGAGCTACGGCGAAACGGGTTTTCACTCTCTGGCGGCGGCGGTTGTTAAGGAACGCTACGCCCGCGAAGCACTCAGCGCGGGTTTTCGGATTCTGGGCGAAGGTCAGCTTTCTTTGACAAAATTTTTGCTGTTGACCGATAAACCGCAGGATCTGCGCAATTTTAAAACCCTTTTTGAATATATTCTCGAACGCGTCGAATGGGAGAGCGACTTTTTTATCTTCGACCGAACGTCTTTTGACACGCTCGATTACGCTTCGGGCAAAATAAATCACGGTTCGAAAGCCATGCTCGTCGGTGTCGGCGAGAAGAAAAGGGAACTGGTAAAGGAATTTCACGGTGCATTGCCCGTCGGGATCAAAGCGGCGAAGGTTTTCTGCGGCGGCTGTCTCGTGCTCGCAGGAACGGAATACGAAAAGGACAAAACGCTCGCTGAAAGAGTGGCGATGATCAATAATTTTAATGATTTTCAGATGGTCGTTCTGCACGATTCGATCGAATTTGCCGATTCAGCCGAAAAATTCCTCTGGGCAACCTGGACGCGCTTTAATCCTTCGACCGATATTTACGCCAGGGAAATCAAGGTCATCAATAATCATATTTCCTACACTGCGCCGATCGTCATCGATGCGCGGATGAAATCCTGGTATCCGAAGACGGTCGAGCCACGCGAAGATATTGTGAAACTTGTTGACGCGCGTTGGCGTGAATACTTTCCGAAGGACTGAACATGACTGATTTATAATGCTCAAAAAATACCGCGAGTTTGAAAAAAAACATCGGAAAAAGATAATTTCGGCAATCGCAATTCTGGCGTTTGTCGGGGTTTTGTGCCTGGCTTACGCTTATTTTATCGAGCCTTTCCGGCTGGTTGTCAATCAGCAGGAAATAAAGATCAAAAACTGGAATCCGTCGTTAAACGGCTTGAAGATCGTGGCGATCAGCGACGTGCACGGCGGTTCACGCGGCGCGACGGAAGAAAAAATCCGTTATGTCGTCGAGCGGGCAAACGAACAAAATCCCGATTTGATCGTGCTCTTGGGCGATTATGTTTCGCAGCAATTCAGGAATCGTGGCGAACTCAAAATGCCGATGAAAACGGTTGCCGATAATCTCAAAGGTTTGCGGGCGAACCTCGGCGTTTACGCGGTTTTGGGCAATCACGACGGCGAATACGGAGATCCGAAGGTGAGAGCCGAATTGGAGCGCGTCGGCATTACGGTTCTCGACAACGAAATAAAAATCATCGAAAAAAACGGGCAAAAGTTTCGGCTTCTCGGACTCAAAGACCATTTGAAGCTCGATTCGTGGCTAAGTTTCGATTCCGAACTTCGAAAAGTTGTTGCCGCCAGCCCGCAAACGGGAGATTTTATCGTTTTGGAACATAGTCCCGATATTCTGGAAGTTTTAAATTACACGAAAACGCTCGGCAAGGATTTTAAGCTGATGCTCGCCGGTCATACGCACGGCGGACAAGTCTGGCTGCCCGTCATCGGCACACCGATCGTGCCGTCAAGTTACGGGCAAAAATACGCTTACGGGCATAAACGCGAAAATGAGATGGATATTTTTGTGACGACCG
>DATLOR010000414.1:0-4024 GCA_035536135.1 Pyrinomonadaceae bacterium
CGGTTTATCACAAGGGCGAAAAGGTCGTTGACCTGTGGGGCGGCGTGCGAAATGTCAAAACCGGCGCGCCCTGGGAAGAAGACACGATGGCGCTTGTTTATTCGGCGACCAAGGGGATGGCGGCGATGACTTTGGCGATCGCTCATTCGCGCGGCTGGCTCGATTACGACGCGCCGGTTGCCGAATACTGGCAGGAATTCGCCCAAAACGGCAAGGAAAAAATCACCGTCCGCCAGCTGCTCGCGCATCAAGCCGGGTTGTTCGCGCTCGATGTGCCGGTTGATCGAAATCTGATCGCCGATCCAGACCGACTGGCGGAAGTTTTGGCGCGGCAGAAGCCCGCCTGGGAGCCGGGAACGAAGCAGGCTTATCACGCCGTCACCATCGGATTTTACGAAGGCGAGCTGCTGCGCCGGATCGACCCGCAGCACCGGACGCTCGGTCAGTTCTTTCAGGACGAGATCGCGACGCCTTTGGGACTGGATTTTTACATCCGTTTGCCCGAATCGATTCCCGATTCGCGCCTTGCGCCGCTCGTTGATCCGGGATTTGCAGAGATGCTGCGGGGGCTGCCAATCTTGTGGACGCTGTCGGCTTTCCTGCCCGTTCGCGCCTCGAACATTACCAGAGCCCTCGCAGGGTCGGAATTAGCTCACGACGAGAAGCACGTTTACCCGCGCAATCTTGAAATTCCGGCGGGCGGCGGGGTCGGCACGGCGCGCTCGATCGCACACGCCTACAGCGTTTTCGCCGCCGGAGGCAAGGAACTGGGACTGCGCGAGGAAACTCTGAAAGAATTGACCGCGCCGGCAATTCCGGCAACAGTCGGCGGTTTCTACGACGAATGTATGAATGCCGAGGTGCAATTCTCGCTCGGCTTTATGAAAAGCTGCCCGACGTGGTCGTTCGGGAGTTCGAGCGCGTTCGGCGCACCGGGCGCGGGCGGTTCGCTCGGTTTCGCCGACCCGGAAACCCAAATCGGTTACGCCTACGTGCCCAACCGGAAAAGCGTTGCGCTAACGGGCGACCCGCGCGATGTAGCGATCAGGAAAGCGCTTTACACGGCAACGCCGGCAGGAAAATAATCAGCCGCTGCCTCGGTCGCGAGAGACAGCCGCACCGGGCAAAGTTCAATGTTTTTGCCGACCCGGCAACTGGAAAGGTCGGCAAAAACATCGACCGAATTTGAATTCGACGTGATCGAACCAGAGGCTGCATAAAATCGACGCCCTGTGAAAAATTATACGGCGCGCTGTTTCGCCGATGAGGCTGGCGGACGTTTTTATCCTATTTATGATGAACGACGAACAAAAAATTGATTTGAAAATGACTTATCGTGAAGCCGTCCGCGCGGCTTTGCGTGAGGCAATGCAAAAGGATGCAAGAGTTTTTCTGATGGGCGAAGATGTCGGGCGTTACGGCGGAAGTTACGCTTGCAGCCACGGGCTTTTGGAAGAATTCGGCGAAGACCGGGTCCGCGATACGCCGCTTTCCGAATCGGCTTTTGTCGGCGCCGGGATCGGCGCCGCGCTCGGCGGAATGCGTCCCGTAGTCGAAGTGATGACGGTCAATTTCAGCTTGCTCGCGCTCGACCAGATCGTTAATAATGCGGCAACTTTAAGATATATGTCCGGGGGGCAGTTCTCTGTTCCGCTTGTCGTGCGAATGGCGACCGGCGGCGGGCGGCAATTGGCGGCGCAGCATTCGCACAGTCTCGAAAACTGGTACGCGCACATTCCGGGGATCAAAGTTTTAACGCCCGCAACCGTCACGGATGCGCGTTTTATGCTCGGCGCCGCGCTCGCTGAACCCGACCCGGTTTTTATTTTCGAGCACGCAATGCTTTATCCGACCGAAGGCGCGTTGGAAAACGATGGCACGGCGTTTGAAATCGAAAAAGCGAAGGTTCGCCGCGCGGGCACGGATGTCAGCCTGATAACTTACGGCGGCTCGCTTAACAAATGTTTGCGGGCGGCGGAAGATTTGAGCAAAGAGGGAATTGAAGCGGAAGTCGTCGATCTGCGCGTTTTGCGCCCGCTCGACCGGGAAACGATTCTGCGGTCGGTGGCGAAAACGCACTGCGCCGTGATCGTCGACGAAGGCTGGCGGACGGGAAGCCTGGCGGCGGAGATCAGCGCGCAAATTATGGAAGGCGCGTTTGACGAGCTCGACTACCCGGTCGCGAGAGTTTGCAGCGCTGAAGTTCCGATGCCGTATGCCAAACATCTCGAAGAGGCAGCACTTCCGCAGATCGAAACAATTATCAAAACCGTCCGCGAAATGTTCGGGCGGGAAGAATCTCGTTTAAAGCTAAACGATTAAAATTTTTACTATAAGGAGAATAAATGTATGCAGAACAATCAAATAATCGATAACAGCAAAAGAAATGACAGAGTCCAGAACATCCGGCTTGAAGAAACCGGTTGGGCTCTGTTTCTGATTATGATCGGCGGGCTGTGGCTTCTGCCGGAAGGGCAACTTCCGTCCCATATCTGGCTGGTCGGCGCGGGACTGATTATGCTCGGGATCAATTTTGCCCGGTACTTCTCGGGAATAAAAATGAGCGGGTTCACGGTTTTTCTCGGCGTGGTCGCACTCGTGGCGGGCGCGGGCGGGATTTTCAATCTCGCGCTGCCGATTTTTCCGGCTTTGTTTATTATTCTCGGCGCGAGCCTTTTGATGCGGGCTTTATTCAAAAAACAGGACTGAGGTTTTACCGAAAAATTTAGGAAGTAACTAAATGGCTGAATTTAAAATGCCGATGCTCGGCGCGGATATGACTGCCGGTACATTGATCGGATGGCTGAAAAACGTCGGCGATACGGTTGAGCGCGGCGATATTATTGCCGAGGTCGATACTGATAAGGGCGTGATCGAAGTCGAGGTTTTCACCGATGGAGTGATTGAAAAATTCCTCGTCAAAGCCGGTGAAAAAGTCCCGGTCGGCACGACCCTGGCGATTATCAAAGAAAACGGGAAAGCGGGAGGAATAATTGGACCCGCAAAACCGCCGCCTGAAAGCCGCGCTTTACCGCCGCCCGCTCCGGCTTTGGATTCACAAAACGGTAAAACGGCTGAAACAATTCGTATTCACGCTTCGCCCGTTGCCAGAAAACTTGCCGAACAACTCGGCATTGACCTTGCTGAAATAAAGGGAAGCGGTCCGAACGGGCGAATCCAGCGCGAAGATGTCGAATTGGCGGCGAAAGCGTCGGGAGAATTAAAAAAAGAGCGGGTTTCGCCCAAAACCGAAACTGATGAGCCCGACCGTTACGCGCGGATGCGGCGCGCGATCGCGGCGGCGATGGCTCGTTCGAAACGTGAAATCCCGCATTATTATCTCGCGACGTCGATCGATATGAGCCGTTCGCTTGCCTGGCTGGAAAAGGAAAACGCGAAATATCCGGTCAAAGACCGCATTTTATACAGTGTTCTGTTGATCAAAGCCGTAGCGCTCGCGCTCAGGGAAACGCCCGAATTAAACGCCGTCTGGGAAAATGAGCGGCTTGATCTGAAGCCGGAAATCAATATCGGCGTGGCGATTTCGCTTCGCCGCGGCGGTCTGATTTCCCCCGCGCTTTTTGAAGTCGATCGGCAAACGCTCGCCGGTTTAATGAAAAATTTCCGTGAGCTTGTCGGGCGAACGCGCGCCGGCACGCTGCGCAGTTCGGAATTGTCGGATTCGACCGTAACGCTCACAAATCTCGGCGAAACCGGAGTCGAAACCGTATTCGGCGTTATTTATCCGCCGCAGGTCGCGCTCGTCGGCTTCGGCAAAATCTACGAAAGCGTTTCGGTCAGCGACGGACGCATCAAAGGCTGTTTCAAGATCAACGCGACGCTTGCCGCCGATCACCGCGCTTCGGACGGACATCGCGGCAGTAAGTTTCTTTCCGCCGTCGAACGGCTTTTACAGGAGCCCGAAAAATTATGACGAGAGACGAAATTAAAACCAAAGTCCTGGAAATCCTTGGCGAGATCGCGCCGGAAGTCGATTTGTCGGCGATTGACCCGGACGTCAATT
>DATLOR010000415.1:0-4816 GCA_035536135.1 Pyrinomonadaceae bacterium
CGCACCGATCACAATATTCGGGCAGCTCGCCTGAACATTACAATCACGCCATCCGGTAAAGACTTTTGTAAAATTATTGACCGTGTTCTGGTCGTAGGTCGGGATCGGATTGCCTTGCCCGTCAAGCTGGAGCGTGCCGTCCTGATTGAGCATAAATAAACCGATATTAAAAAGCTGTAAAATTTCACGCGGATAATTTTCGTTCGGGTTGTTCTTCGTCGAACGAATCATATCGAGATAATTGCCCATTCCCGGATTGAGCGTCATATCCTGCATCAACGTGCGCCAATTGCCGAAAGCATTTTTGCTGATCTGCTGATGATAGGTAATCATATGGCTCGATTGCTGAGTATCAACGCCCGAAATTACCCAGAGCTGGCTCAATGCCCACGAAACGCGGTGCCTGAGTTGCGGTTCGCCGTAGAGCGCTTCTTTGTAAAACCACGTTTGCGGCAGATACATCGAATAGACATCGCGGAAACAGGTCACCGGAACATCGGGCGTAACGGTTTGATCATTGTCGCAATCAGCCGGAGCATTCACCGGTTTCAAAGGAACATTCGGATACGGATTGTTCAGCGAAGGATACGGTGCTTCGAATTGCTCCGCAAGCCACGTTCGCAAACCGATGCGGCGAATCCGGTTGTCGAGCGCGACGGTCGGACCGAAAGTTGCCTGTTCCAAAAATCTGATGCGGTCGCCCGAATATTTGTAACCGACAAGATTTGTCGTCGGGTCATCATTCGAAGTTTTATACGGCACGCCGGAAAGCGGTGTCGGAACGGCGCCTTTATCGTCCTTGATCTCGCCGCCCGTTTTTCCTAAACCGAGCCGCACGCGGTTGCTCGTCAAACCGCGCCACGTGACATTGACCAAAACGTCGCCGTCTTCCGAAGGCGGCTGCCAGAAGCCAATTTCATCGCGGAGTTTGACGGTCAACGCAAAAACTCCGTCAAAACCTTTGACGGGCTGTAAATCCAGGACCGGAAAGCGGTATTTTCTGCCTTTTGAATCCTCTACATAAACACGAAAAGCATTGGCGCCTTCGTCTTTCATCAATTCGATATTGGCGACATAAAGAACCGCCTGCGAATCGAGCGAAAATGCTTTGTTTTGAAATCTTAATTGATTACTGCGTCTTACTTTCGTTGTCGAAATTTCCGTCAAAGCGCGGGTCGAATCTGCTTCGCTCAACAAAACCGGGGTCGGCGAGTCGGGATTCGGATCATCTTCTTGCGCGATAACAGGGAAAAACAACAGAAATAAAGCAAAACTTGCGCTTAAAACTTTGATCATTAAGCACGATTTTTTGCCAATCATACCCTTTCCTCCTCAATCTTCTTATTTTAACTTTTTATCTCGGGTTGAATTCTAACGGTAGGGGAATCAAAAACTCCGTTAAATGATGTTTTACAATTTAATAATATAAAGATTTTGCCTGTAAAAAACAAGCATTATTTCCTAATTAAATTTCTATCATTATTATCAACCGATTATTGCAATAGTTTCCCGATTTCTTAGACGAACCGAAAATGTTTTTAGCCGAAGAAATGTCAAGATTTGTAAAGAAAAAGTTTTCCGATTAAAATTTCTTCTATGACAACCAAACTTATCCTTGAAACACCGCCCGATTTTAATTTTAAAACAGCCGTTTACAGTCATGGTTGGTGTCAGCTTTTACCGTTTGAATTAGATCTCGAAAATTGGCGTTTGAGCTATGTTTTTAGGGGCGAAAAGCCGCTCGCGGCAAGCATTGCCGAACGGGACGGCAACATTGAGATCGAGCTTTTCGAGGAAAAAATCAGTAAAGCCGAGGAAGAGAAAATCCTGCGCGAAGTCCGGCATATTTTGCGGCTTGATGAAAGTTTCGGCGAGTTTTATCGTTTGACGAAAAAAGAAAAGCGTTTGAATTGGATTGCCGCATTGCACGGCGGCAGACTTCTTCGTTCGCCGACGGTTTTCGAGGATCTGGTCAAAACTCTCTGCACAACGAATTGTTCGTGGGGCTTGACGAAAAATATGACGCGGAATCTGGTCGAAAAGCTCGGGCTCGAATCGGCGGACGGGAGGCGTACTTTTCCGACCGCCGAAGCGATGGCAAATGTTTCGGCGCAGTTTTACCGCGACGAGATCCGCGCCGGTTATCGTTCGCCGTATTTTGCGGAACTCGCGGAAAAGGTCGCGGGCGGTAAATTAGATCCCGAAACGTGGCTCGATTCCGAATTACCGACGAAAGAGCTTAAAAAAGAAATGAAAAGCGTCAAAGGCGTCGGCGATTACGCGGCGGAGAATCTTTTAAAACTCGTCGGACGCTACGACGGACTCGCGCTCGATTCTTTTTTGCGCGGCGCATTTTACAAAAAACACAATCGCGAACAAATTTGCGATGACAAAGAAATTGAGCTATTTTATGAGAAATTCGGCAGCTGGCGCGGGCTCGCGATCTGGTGCGATATGACTGAAAAATGGCACGATTGATTTTAGATTTGGGATTTGGGATTTGGGTTTTATTTCTGCTTATTTGAGATCTCGGTTTTCAGATTTGAGACTTAAATGGCATTACTGACGAATGACTAAACTCGTTTTTGCATAATAATTTACAGGAAAAAAATATTTAAATTTTTTTGAAAATTTCTTCGACTTTTTGAAAAAGTCACGCGTCAGAATAGGCGAGCGAAAGGAAATCGCTCGTTATTTTGAAAGATTAATAAGGCTTAATTTTAAGCAAAAGGAGAGAGAGAAGAAAATGAGAAAATACTTTGTAAATATGTTTGTCGGGTTAGCGGCGGTTTTGATGGTTTTGACGTTTGCGGATGTGAGCAACGCCCAGCGTCGGCGCGAATCGCGCGGAAAGATGCGTTCGAAAGCGGAAGTCAAAGCGATCATCAACCGCGTTGAAGACCGGGTTGATAATTTTGTCAAAAATTACGACAAATCGCTTGACCGGAGCAAATTAAACGGCACGAGCCGCGAAGATTGGCTGAATAAACGGGCAAAAGACCTGGAAAGCGCGACGGATGAATTATCGCGTGAATTCGACCGCCGCGACGCATGGGTCGAAAACAAGGACGAAGTTCGCAAATGTTTGAACATTGCGAGCGATATCGACCGCAATATGAAGAATTACCGTTTCGGCGCGGCGACCGAGAACAATTGGTCGCGGGTGCGCTACGAATTAAACACGCTGGCGGACGTTTACAATCTGCCGAAAGTCGGCGCAAATGCTTACCGGTAATCAAAAAAATCGGGCATCAAAATCAGCGAGGCAGACTGTCAAAAAGTCTGCCTTTTTGCGTAAACGCAACAAAATTTGCTAATTTGCGTAAAATTCTCGGGCAACTATACTGAGGCTTTCGGCATTTTATAGTAAAATACCTGAGCAATTCATCAAAAAAGGCAAGCAAAAAAAAATGATTGAAGCGGGAACAGTTTTACAAAACAGGTATCGCGTCGAAAAGCAGATCGGGCAAGGCGGCATGGGCGCGGTTTTCGTGGCGACGGACGAGCGTTTCGGAAGTACGGTCGCGATCAAGGAGACGTTTTTCACGGACGAAAAATTCCGTAAGGCGTTCGAGCGCGAAGCGCGTCTTTTGAACAGTCTGCGGCATCCCGCTCTGCCGCGCGTTTCGGATCATTTTATCGACGGCAACGGTCAGTTTCTCGTGATGGAATTTATTGACGGCGACGACCTTTCCGAACAGCTCGAATCGGAAGGCAAAGTTTTCAGCGTCGAAGAAGTTCTCGGCTGGGCTGACCAATTGCTCGACGCGCTCGAATTTCTGCACACGCAGGAAATGCCCGTCATTCACCGCGACATCAAACCGCAGAATTTGAAATTAACCTCGCGCGGACAGATCATTCTGCTCGATTTCGGTCTGGCGAAGGGAAATATCACGAATGCCGAATCGGCGACCGCCGCGAAAAGCGTTTTCGGATACTCGCGCAATTACGCGTCGATCGAGCAGATTCAAGGTTCGGGAACCGATCCGCGCAGCGATCTATATTCTTTGGCGGCAACGCTTTATCATCTTTTGACGGGCATTCCGCCGGCTGACGCGCTGACACGGGCGATGAATGTTTTGTCGGATAAACCCGACCCGCTGATCGAAGCCAACAGGATCCGCCCGGAAATTCCCGCCGGAGTTTCGCGTGTTTTGCTCGAAGCGATGGCTTTGAACGCCGAACAGCGTCCCCCGACGGCGAAGGAAATGCGCGCGCGGCTTTTAGCCGTCAAGGACGAAGTGCCGCTTGAAAATGCCGAAACTTTCGAGGGCAGTCCGCTCGGAACGAATATTTATTCGCAGAAAACCCAGCTTCAGTCGGACGCTTCGAAAATCTCGAATTTCAAACAGTCGGACATTTTGACCGAAACGTTTCCCAATGACGAATCGAAAGTTACGCAGATCAAACCGCAGGTCGTCACCGGCGATTTAGAAGAGAAAAGCGCGAAAATTTATCCGCTCGCGGCGACGGCGGAAGACGGTAAAAAATCGCGGCGCGGTTTGGCGATCGGCGCGGCTCTCGGGAGCTTGCTGGTCGCGGCTTGCACGGTTTTCGGCTTTTATGTTTATAAACCCGAAGTTTTCGGCTTGAGCAATAATCCGTCGAACACGGACGCCGATAAAAAGGTGATCATGGTGCAGGTACCGCCCGATAACGTCAATCTCGCCGAAGCCAATGCGAACACGGAAAATTCGAACGCGTTGGCGCAAAGTCCGTCGAATGCGAATGTTTCGACCGAAACAAAACCGAAGGAAACCGTAGCCAGGACCGAAACGAAACAACCGGAAACAAAGACGAAAACGGAAACACCCGC
>DATLOR010000416.1:0-9443 GCA_035536135.1 Pyrinomonadaceae bacterium
CGGTTTTGTCCCAACCGCTGTCTATCATCTCGATTTCGCCGTTTTGATTAACGAGAAAATAAGCCGGGTAACCCATACTGATATTGCCCGAACGATCGCGGTCGGCATATTTCATCAAAACGCCGAAACTGCTCGGGATAATGTTGAAATTAAACGGTTTCATTTTCAGAAAACTTTCGACTCGGGTCGGATTGTCGGTCGTCAGCCCGAGAAAAACGACGTCTTTGCCTTTATAACTTGTTGCCATCCGGTTGAGCTTCGGAATTTCACTGTCGCAGATCGGACATCTGGTATTCCAGAAGGTGATCAAAACCACTTTTCCCTTTAAAGAATCGAGTTCGACGGTTTGACCGTCCATCGCCGCCGCCGAGAAATTTTCCGCGAATTGTTTGCCTTTTTGAGCAAAAGCAAAGAATGAAAAGCACAAAACGAACGCTAAACAGAGAAATACTTTTGAAATTTTCATAAATTTATAATGCAATCAGAGAATTCGGGTGTGTTGAACAATTGCCAACACTATTTAAATTAAATTGTTATATCGGGTTTTATTCCTAAAAGTTTCGGGGGAATTTTTAGAATCCGTTTATGTTAAAATGGTTGTATGTTACTTGAATCGCTCGAAGCCGAGAATTTCCGCAATCTCAATGGAAAAATCATTTGCGGAAAAGGCTTGAATATCATTTTCGGCGAAAACGGACAGGGGAAAACCAACTGGCTCGAAGCGATCTATCTGCTTGCCACAACCAAATCTTTTAAAACTGCCAAACTAACGGAAACGATTTGTTTCGGCGAAGAACTCGCCATCGTTAAGGGGACTGTTAAACAGAGTGCCGAAATTCACCGCAATTTGCAAGTCTTTCTGCAGGGAAACACGAAAACTTTATCGGTCAACAACAAAAAAGAAACGATTCATCGTTATTTGGGCGAGCTTCACGCCGTCATTTTTAATTCCGACGAGCTCGAGATCGTGCGCGGTACGCCCGAAGCGCGGCGCAAATTCTTAGACGGCGGAATCGTTTCGATCTACCCGCCGTTCGTCCAAACCCTGACGGATTACAACCGCGTCATCCGGCAGAAAAATTCGCTTCTGCAATCGGCGCAGGACAAGGGATTTTCGCTCGAAAGAGTCGCGGAATTGCTCGAACCCTGGAACGAACAGCTGATTCATCTCGCGGCGCGGATTCATAAAGCGCGGATCCGTTATGTCGAACGGTTGAACGAAGTTTTGGAGAAAAAACTTTTTGGTCGTGAGGAAGTTTCGATTCGCTATGCTTCATCGCTCGAAGGAAAAGGCGATCTGACGGATTACGCCGCGCTTCTTCAGGAAAGATTAAACCTGCGCGTCCAAGCCGAACTCGCGAGCGGACACGCGCTAATCGGCACGCACCGCGACGATCTGGAAATCAATTTCGACGGGCACGACCTCAGAAAATACGGCTCATCCGGACAGCAGCGGAGCGCACTTTTAATTTTACAGCTCGCGACCGTTTCGGTTTATTTCGAGCAAAACAAGGAATATCCGCTTTTTCTGCTCGACGACATCGATGCCGAGCTCGACTACAAACGGATCGGGCAGCTGCTCGAATTTCTGAGCGATAAAACGCAAACCTTCGTGACGACCTCGAAAGAAAATTTCATCGAAAGATTCGGCGCCGGTGCAGAGATTTTCACGATCGAAAACGGAACGGCGAAAATGCTTCGGGAATAAGATATTTATTGCTTTCCGCACTATTTTAATTCACAGAAAAATGTTACAATAGAGGTTACTTTTAACACCAAAATTTTAAATAGAGGAATAACAAAAATTGGCTAAATCAAAAGAACAAACTTACGGGGCAGATTCGATCACAGTTCTCGAAGGGCGCGATGCGGTGCGCAAGCGTCCGGCGATGTATATCGGTTCGACGAGTGAGATCGGACTCCATCACCTTGTTTACGAAGTCGTTGACAATTCGGTTGACGAAGCCCTCGCCGGCTATTGCGACACGATCGAAGTGACGATCCACATTGACGATTCGATCACGGTTATTGATAACGGACGCGGAATTCCGACCGATATGCACAAACAGGAAGGTCGCTCGGCGGCGGAAGTCGTGATGACCATTCTGCACGCGGGCGGAAAGTTCGACTCGAATTCCTATAAAGTTTCGGGCGGACTGCACGGCGTCGGCGTTTCCTGCGTAAACTTCCTGAGCGAATGGCTCAAACTGGAAATCTGGCGCGACGGCAAAACGCACGAGCAGGAATACACGCGCGGAATTCCGAATGCGCCGCTCAAACAAACCGGCACAACCAACAGACGCGGCACGAAGATCACTTTCAAACCCGACGGCGAAATTTTCGAAACGCTCGTTTACAGTTTTGAAAAACTCTCGGAACGGCTGCGCGAAAAAGCGTTCTTGAACAAAGGCATCCGCATTTTTATCAAGGACGAGCGCGATGAAGCCGAAAAATCGCACGAATTTTACTATAAGGGCGGGATCGCCGAATTCGTCAAGCATCTGAACAAAAATAAATCGCCGCTCCACGACGAGCCGCTTTATTTCGAGCAGATCTCGGATGAATTGTCGGTCGAAATTTCGATGCAGTATAACGACAGTTACGACGAGAAGATCTTCTCGTTTGCCAACAACATCAACACGGTTGACGGCGGTACGCATCTCTCGGGCTTTCGCGGCGCGATCACGCGTACGATCAATGCTTACGCGGAAAGTTCGGGACTACTCAAAAACTCGAAAACACAATTGACCGGCGACGACGTGCGCGAAGGCTTGGTCGCGATCATTTCCGTCAAAATTCCGCAGCCGCAGTTTGAAGGTCAGACAAAAGGAAAACTCAATTCGCCCGTCAAAGGTCCGGTCGAATCGTTTTTGAACGAAAAGCTCGGTGAGTTTTTCGAGCAGAATCCGGCTGTGGCGAAGAAAATCGTCGGAAAGGCAGTCGATGCGGCACGGGCACGCGATGCGGCGCGCAAGGCGCGTGAAATCGTCCGCAAAAGCGCATTGGGAACTTCGACCTTACCCGGCAAGCTCGCCGATTGTCAGGAAAAAGACCCGACGCTTTCGGAAATTTATCTGGTCGAAGGCGATTCGGCGGGCGGCAGCGCGAAACAGGGACGCGACCGCAAAAATCAAGCGGTCCTGCCTTTGAAAGGTAAGATCCTGAACGTCGAAAAAGCGCGTTTCGATAAAATGCTCGGACACGGCGAAATCAAGGCTTTGATCACCGCGCTCGGCACGGGCATCGGCAAGGACGATTTCGATGTCGAAAAACTTCGCTATCACAAAATCTGTCTGATGACGGACGCGGACGTTGACGGTTCGCACATCCGCACGCTGCTTTTGACGTTTTTCTATCGTCAAATGCCGCAGCTGGTCGAAAAAGGCTACGTTTACATCGCGCAGCCGCCGCTTTACAAAGTCAAACGCGGCAAACGCGAGGAATACATCAAGGACGAAAAACAGATGTTTCGTTTTATGATGAAACAGGCGACCGACGATCTGGTCGTGAAATCCAAAGACCGTCCGGTCGAAGGACGCGAACTCTCGAAAAATCTGGAGCGGATCGTTGAATACCAGAATTATTTTTCGCGTTTCGCGCGGCGTTTGAATAACGATTCAAAACTTCTCGATGCTTTGATCGACGGTTTTACGACCGTCTTGGCAAACAACAACGTCAAGCTCCGCAAGATTTTCGATCAGGAAGATTTGATGGGACAGGTCGAAAGCAAAGTCGCCGCCGCCGGCTACAAAACCGAGCTTTTGAACGACGAGGAACACGGACTTTCGGAAATCGAAATAACCTATCCGAACGGCACGACCCAGATCTTCGATTGGGAAAAAGCGAGCTACGTCGAGTTTCAAAAAACGATCGAGATCAAGCGAATGCTCGAAAACGATTTCCCCGCGCCGTTCATTCTGGGCGAAAACGGAAAATCGGAAACCGTCAACTCGCGCGAGGTTTTGCTTGAAAAAATCATGAACGCGGCGAAAAAGGATCTCTCGATCCAGCGTTACAAAGGACTGGGCGAAATGAACCCCGAACAGCTCTGGGAAACGACGATGGATCCCGAAAAACGCACACTTTTGCAGGTGCGCATCGAAGACGCGATCGAAACGGACGAGATTTTCACCGTTCTGATGGGCGATCAGGTCGAACCGCGCCGTCGCTTTATCGAACAAAACGCTCTGGACGTAAAAAATCTGGACGTTTAAGAAACTTTCACCACAGAAATAAAGAGAGCGCAGAAAATATTTGCGCTCTCTTTTTATTTATTATGAAATATATTGAACCAGTAATGAAATTGAGTGACCCGGAAAAAGAATGGTTTGAAATTTGGTATGTTGATGGAGTTAACTATTTTCCTGCCTATTTGGTTGTTGTATTGCCTAATCCCGAAAATCAGGAAGAAATAATTGTTGTTGATTCAACGAAAAGCGAAATTATCCACAAAAGCCAAAGCTACGAAGATGCTCATCAATGGCTTACTGAAGATGATTTCAGTTTAGTGACTGGCAGAGAATTTAATTATGTGCGGTAATTCTTTTCCTTGCGAAAGTTTTCTCAAAGTGCAATTATTTTCCTTTACGAAAACTATTGATTTTGCATCAAACAGCAGAGGAGTTTTAGAAAATGTCAGCAGTTTTGGAAGCAGTCAGACCGATCGAAGAATATCTCGTCATGCCGGACGCGGAAATCAGTGAACGCATTGAATTTGCGCGGAAGGAGTTGGGCTCGCGCGTCGTTATTCTCGGGCATCATTACCAGCGCGACGATGTCATCCGGCACGCCGATCTGACGGGCGATTCGTATCAGCTTTCGGTGATGGCTTCGCAAACGGACGCGGAATATATCGTTTTCTGCGGCGTTCATTTTATGGCGGAATCGGCGAACATTCTGGGCAAACCCGGGCAGCGCGTGATCTTGCCTGACTTGGGTGCGGGTTGTTCGATGGCGGATATGGCGAATATCGAACAGGTCGAAGACGCGTGGGAACAATTGCGTGAGATCGGCGTTTTGAAACAGAAGGTCGCGCCGATCACCTATATGAATTCGACCGCCGCGATCAAAGCGTTCTGCGGGCGTAACGGCGGCGTCGTCTGCACTTCGTCGAACGCCGTGCCGCTGTTTGACGTTTATCTTAAAGAATACGACAAGATGTTTTTCTTCCCCGATCAGCATTTGGGCAGAAACACCGGCGCAAAGTTCGGAATTCCGCTCGATAAGATGGTTTTGTGGAATCCGCACGAAGAGTTCGGCGGGAACACGGAAGAAGAGCTGCACGAAGCGAAATTGATTTTATGGCGCGGACATTGTTCGGTTCACGGACGTTTTAAGCCGTGGCACGTCGATTTGATCCGCAAACAAATTCCCGGCGTTCAGGTGATCGTTCATCCCGAATGCCCGCGTGAGGTTGTCGATTTAGCGGATTTGGACGGTTCGACCAGCTTTATCATTAAAACCGTTGAAAACGCACCCGCTGGTTCAAAATGGGCGATCGGCACCGAGGTCAATCTCGTCAATCGTCTGGCAGAAAGATTTCCCGACAAAGAGATTCATCTTCTCGCGCCCGACCTTTGTATGTGCGCGACGATGTACCGCATCGCGCCGCAAAATCTGGCGTGGGCGATGGAAAATCTTTTGGAAGGAAACGTCGTCAACGAAATTGTCGTCGACGACGAAACAAAACATTACGCGCTCGTTGCGCTTGAGCGGATGATTAATTTTACGGAGAAAAATCAAGGGAAATAGAACTGAGAAATTACCGCCGAAATGCCAGACGAGATCACGATCGAACAGCTGAAATTGTCCGACAAGGACAAGGAAATTGCGTTTCTGCAAAGAGCTTACGACGACAATCCGCGGATGGGCGACGAGAGTTTCTGGGATTGGCATTACCTGCAAGCGCCCTACAAAGAGCCTGAAAAACTGCCGATCTGGGTTGCCAAAAGCGGCGGGCAAATTGTCGGTCAGGTGGGCACGATTCCGGTCGAAGTTAATGTCGAAGGCATTAATCGCAAAGCGATCTGGATTCTCGATATGATCGTCGCGCCCGAATTCCGGCGGCGCGGTTTGGCGAAAAAATTAGTCAACGCGGCGCACGAAGTTTTTCCTTTTGGTCTGGTCATCAATACCGCCGCGCAGGAAGGCTCGACAAAATTATTACAGGACGCGGGTTATAAAATTATCGTCAATGTCCCGCGTTTTCATAAACCGCTTTTTCCCGCCAACGACATCCGCGAAATTGCAAAAATTAATTTCCTGCGCAAATCGGTAAATGCTGCCTTCGCGCCGTTTCGCCCGCGATTTGAGAAAAACGAAAATGTCCGCGTGGTCGAAAAATTCGACCGCTCTTTCGAGACGTTTTGGGCTGAAGCCGAAACGCAGTGGTCGTGCGCCGTCCGGCGCGACGTGAAATATCTCGAATGGCAATTCTCGCGCCAGCCCGGAAAAAAATTCGACATCATCGGTTATTATGAAGGCGCGAAGCTGCTCGGTTACGCTGTTCTGTTTTTCCGCAAACCGGGCGCCGGCGGGGCGGTTCCGAAAGCCGCGATCAGCGATATTTGTTATCATCCGAAGAACCCGGCAAAGATCATCGACGCGCTTTTACAGGAATCGGTACGAATCGCAGTCGAGCGGCAAGCAGGCGGTTTGGTGACCGACGCGCTTGATGCATTAGTCCAGGAGAGACTTGAACATTCCGGTTTCTGGCGCGTCAAAAATCCTTTGCAGTTTATGGTAAAATCGGACGAGCGAGGAGATTTATTGAATAACCCTGAAAACTGGTTTTTGACGCGCGGCGATTCCGACATCAGTATTTTTGAAAACCCGAATCTGTAAATGAAAGTTCCTGCTTTGCTCTATCATAAAGTTGATCTGCCGACCGCCGATGTCAAAATTCGCGGCGCGTTTACCGCTCCGCAAAAATTCGAGCGGCAGATCGCTTACCTGAAAAAGAAAGGTTTCGAATTTTACACGGCTTCCGAATTGATCAAATTTTACCGCGCGAACGGCGAATTTCCCCGGAAAGCGATTGCGGTCACTTTTGACGACGGCTGGAAAGATAATTACCGGAACGCTTTTCCGGTCTTGAAAAAATACGGCGCAAAGGCGACGATCTTTCTGGTCACGTCGTGCATCGGGCAGACGACCGACAGGGTCACGGCAGACGGCGAAGGCGTGCGCGAGCATCTTTCGGAAACAGACGTTCGCGAGATGTCGGCGGGCGGAATCGAGTTTAATTCGCATAGCGTCAGTCACAGTCTTTTTCATCAGATCAGCGAAGAAGATATAAAGTTCGAAGTTAACGAATCAAAAAAAATCATCGAAAATCTAACGCAAAAGGAATGTTCGGTTTTTGCTTATCCGGCTGGGTTTTTTACCGGTTTTGCTAAAGAAGCGATCAAAGACGCGGGTTACGAAGGGGCTTTTTCGACCGTTTACGGTGACGCGGACAATTTTGACATCTTTGCTCTGAACCGCGTCGAAATTCTGCGCCGCGACAGTTTTCCGTTTCGTTACGGCAAAAAGATAAAATCAATTTATAAATAATGGCAGAAATCGAAGACAAACTTCGCGAAAATGTGCGCGGGAAATTTTATGTTGACTCGCAGTGTATCGATTGCGATGTCTGCCGCGACACTTCGCCGAAAAACTTCACGCGCAACGACGAAAACGGTTATTCCTACGTTTACAAACAACCCGAAACCGCCGAAGAATTCGAGCTCTGCGAAGAAGCCCTGTCAGCCTGCCCGGTCGAAGCGATCGGCGATGACGGAAAGTAACAGGTAATAGGTAAAGAAGGCGATGATTTCAATTGAAATCATCGCCTTCTTCCATTAAATCCAAAATCCAAAATCTAAAATCCTAAATCGTTAGGGTTGATTCATTGGCGGCGGAACGAAATTCGGCATAAAGCCTAAAGCCGCCGGGAAAGTTGCCGCCGTCGGTTTGGTGCCGTCTTTGACCCATGTGTTGATGGCTGTGACGGCAGTGATCAGCTGCGGTCCGGTGAAATTGCAGTGACCGTTGCCGTTCGTGTAAGTCTGAAAAAGCAAACGGCTGCGTCCGGCATTGTTGACGGTTTCGGCGTATTCCGCTTCCTGCGAAACGGTCACGAGCGGGTCGAGAACGGTGTGCATCGTCAGAATCGGATTTTTGATCTTGCCCGAATAATTCGCGTTATGTTCGACGTAATTGCGCGAATAGTTCGGCGCGTCAACGTATCTTTGACCGTTCATCTGCAAAAGCCAGCCGTCGATCACGGCAGACGGAATTCCGAAACCCATCAAATAAGTTTTTTCCGCCGGAGTCAGGCTGTAATTGCGATTTAAGTTTTGAACGATCGGACCGCCCGCACGGCGTTCGAGTTCCGAGCGTGCTTCCAAAGTGAAAAACATATCGGTAAAAAGCCAGCCCGGATAAAAAGCCGGCGGCGCAGGCGGCGTGATTCCGCGTCCCGGCGTGCCGACAACCAGACGAATGAATTCAAATTTCGGGAAATTGGCGGGATTCGTAACTTCCGACACTAATTTCGGCTGAACTTCCGTTTCAAAATCAATATCGTCGCGGACATCGCCGAAAGTTCCCCATGTTGCGGGCATTCCGAAAAGCGTGTCGTAAGCGAGCGCGAGATCGCCCGCCGAATCCCACGACTGCGTGGCGCCCGCACCGACCGCACAGCCGCACAACGCGCCGTCATAGATTCCGCCGAAGCGTTCCATACTATCAAAACCGATCACTGTGCCCATCGAAAACGCCCAGAGAATCGTGCGGTCGGGTTTGGTAATGTTGTCGCGAAAATAGGTCACGACGTTTTTCAAATCCTGTGTGCCTTCTTCGACTGCCCAGCCGTTGTCTTTGTAAGCCGAACCCGAAAGCGCGTAGCCCTGCGCCAGAAGCGCGTTTGCGAGCGCCGCATTCGGCGCGATATCGGCGTTGCGGTTATCAACTTCGCCCGGATGATCGGCTTTATCGCGGTAGCCGTGACCGTAAACCAGAAGCGTGCCGTTCCAGTTTGCGGGAACTGCGATGCGATACGGCGCGCCGTCAATCTCGCCCGAAACGTCGATCGGTCCGACCTGTTGTGCGGCGTTTGCAAATTGAATCGAGAAAAGAAGAACAAAAGACGCGGCAAAAACTAATTTTTTTAACACAACTGAAAATCCTCCAAAATTTTATTAACAGAATGGTTTTCATTCGGAAAACATCGAAAAGCAGATTCAATATCTGTCTTTGTCGGAGAACAGAAAAAATCGTTCCGAAAAAGACAAATCTCCGCCACCGGAAACTCGATATTTTAGAAATGGAAAGTTCGTGTAGTTTACTTAAATTTAAGGAGTTAAGTCAAAGAGTTTTTAAGAAGATAAGAAAGAAAATTTAAATTACGAACTGGGAAATAGAGTTTTAGTCGAAACTTTTGATTTCAATTTTTTCAAAGT
>DATLOR010000417.1:0-5901 GCA_035536135.1 Pyrinomonadaceae bacterium
CATAAGCATTAAATTAAGGTGGCAATAATTTTTCCGTGAAATTGTGGGCGGACATTTTTTGATTAATATTTGGCGACAAAGTTTGATCGAGAGTTCCGCCCGTCAAATAAATTCGGGCGGGAAAGAGTCGAACTTTCTATACCAATGTACTCCTCGGCAGCATTCGCCAAAATGAAATTAGGTTTAAGTATTTAACGAAACAAGCTTACATTATTCTTTACAATTTTTAGGGAGGCTTGGCGGTTCAATAACAGTTTTAGCAATCCCGCTGTTTATCATAAACTTATCTATATATTTAATGTGATGTTCTGCATTTTTATTATTTGCAAACTCTTTATTCATTTCCTCATCGGTTGAGCCAATAGCAATTATTTCAACTTCGGTTGCTGAACAGATGCGCCGATTTTCACTATCGTCTCCGGCAATGGCTTCTGCTTTCCAGTTTTTTGCTGTCGGATTAAAATCTGTATCGGCATCCGTGTCATGCCACCATTCATTCCCATGTTCAATTACACGGGTAAAAACAAAAATTTTGAAATCGTTACTAAAAAGTTTTCTGGAATTACCCACTATATTAATATGTGCAACGCCATGCTCACTAACATGGTCAAGTTCGATTTTTTCTATATTGATCGTCGGATAAAAGTAAAAAACGAGTAATTCAGTTAAAAGTAGTATGAAAAGCACTATGGTAATGGTCCAATATAAATTATTATCCCTTGATTTACCGTAGAATGGATAAAAAGCTAAAGCTGTTAAAACGAATATGCAACTGGCAATCGGAAATAGAATTGCACTCAAATATGGTGAGAATTTCGGAGTTTTTATGACTCCGAAATCCATACCGGAGAGAAATGGAGAAATTAAAATAATAAAAGCAAAAACAATCAAAACTTCCCAGAATTTCTCAGGAAGCTGCGTTAATTTAACAAAACTTTTCTTTTCCGGTTTTGGGTCCTCTGACATAGTTGTTTTTCTTTGATCGAATTGTAAATTTGCGAACAACATATCATAGAATTAGCGATGAACAAAATTGCTCATCGCTAACCCTTAAACCTCAACCTTTTCGATCACATCAACCCAATGTTCGGCTGACAAAGTTCCGTTGGCGAATTCTGAAACCAGTTTAAACACCTGGTCTGAGAAGCCGCCGACGTTCATGATGTCGGCACGTTCCTTGGCTTGCGTGTGGGCGTAAGGCTGAATGTCGATGCAGACGAGTTTTGCCTGCGCGTTGCGCTCTCGGAACTCGTTCCATTGTTTCATCGTCTCGCTGCCGCTGTTCCACGTACGGTTTGAATCAATCCACGATTCGTTATCCGAAACGTAGATCAGCAGATCGGCGTTCGATTTGTATCGATTCAACTGACGAAGCGGCGCCGAACAGTTCGTTCCGCCCGAAGGCAGACTCGCCAGCTTCTGGGCGTTCGTCATGACCGAATCGCGCGGGTTAAGCTTTGCTTCGACGACCGAATCCGAGAAGGGAATTACTTCCGCCGTCGGATTTTTACGAAGGATCGCCGCCGCGACCAAAGCCGCCACGTCCAGACAGCGAACTGCGCTCGTTGCGCCTTTGCGGTAACCCGTGACCGCCGAATGCATCGAGCCCGAAATGTCCGGAAAAACATAAACTTTCCCGTTGATTTCCGGCACGTTTTCGGTCGCAATTTCCATCGCGTCCTGTAATGCTTCGGTGATCGCGCGCGGAATTTCCGTGTTTGCTTCAGCCATTTTATATGCCGCGAGCAATTGATACGGAAAAACCTTCGCCCGTTTGATGGCTTCACGATCGCGCAGACGATTAGCGATGAGTTCAACCATTTCCGTATCCGCAAAAACTCCGTGACGTTGGAAAGTGTTGAGATTCATCCGTGTCATCTGCCACGCCGCATTTCGTGCGATCTGCGTCCATTCCTTGGTTGAGATCGGCAGAGCCGTCAACATTTGAAAGGGAACCGGCGGAACTTCCGAAGAGTCGCCGTTTTTGAATTTTTCAAACTGACGGACAATCTCGGGAAGTCGATCCGCATCGATTTCACGACCGATAAAATAACCGTAAAGCGCCGCTTTTTCGTCGTCTTTCGGTTTCGGATGAACCATTTTCAAAACGTCTGCAAACGAAGGAGATTGTCCGACCGATTGTTTGAAAATAATTTCCGCCTGGCGCGTTTCGAACCATTCGCGCACCAGACGTTTCGGAAGCGAACCGAGCGATTTACGCCCGACCGCGCCCGAACGCATAATCTGCACGAAGTTGCGAAGCATCTTTCCGTTGTCGATCACACGCGGAAAAACTTTTTCGAACAATGCTTTATCCTTGGTCGAAAGTACTGCCACGAGCAAGGCGGGCATATCCTTCATAAAACCTTTTTCGCGGGCGTAAACCGCCGTGCGTGCGATAAATTCCGCGTCGAGTTCTTCTGCCAAAGCGAGAACTTTATCGAGCTGTTCGCTCGCGTCGGCGTAAAACGTCTGCGAGAAACAACCCGTCGCCGCATATTGCGCCAATGCGTGTTTCGGCGACAACCGATAAGCCGTTCCGCCGGCTTCGTTGATCGTGTCGGTTTTCGGTGTAAATAAACCTTTGACCGTTTGAAATAAATTTTTGTTTGCCATTGTTTTCCTCCTATTTGGACAAGATTTGCATTCCTTTCGGAAAGTTTGAGTTTGGGCGACAAGTTTGTGGATATGACGCGCATAGTTTCAAGATGTAGTCATATCCGGCATTCGCCCGTTAAATTTGAAACGGCGACCAGATCGAAAAGACATTTTTTCGCGCTCTACCGGGCTGAGCTACGTTTTGAATCGATTCAAAACGGTTGGATTTGAACCAACGTCCGCGTCATTTGGAATGATGTAGTCTTTTCAGCATTCGCCGAAGATTGCCGGAAAATTGATGAGCCGAATTTCGGGCAATAATAATTTTGAGGCTTGTTTATCAACAAGTTAAAAAAAAGCCTTGATAAAAAAAATGTTTCCGTGTTATTTTGTTTGGGTAATTCAGATTCCAAATAAGTTTGCCTTTATCCTGCAAAATTTAAAGAAACAAGGAGCTTTCTAAATGAACGCATTTGTCATTTATTTTATACTCGCCATTGTCCTGGCGGTCGTTAGTTATTCATTATTGGATAGATATACGCCTCACGGAACAGTTTTGGTAGTGGGATTTATTTTATTGGTAATTTCATTTATTTCAGATTCTCCGGGAAAACCCGCCACTTCGCGCAGCTCGGAATTTATGATCGGGATCATGCGGCTCTATGGAATCGTCGGTTTGATAATCGGAGCTTATTATACTTATCGCGGCGATCGGGAAGATAAACTTAAAGTTGTCCTTCAGCCTAATCAAAAATTTACGAATAAAATACGACGCGAAGGCTCGCCGATTAATCTTAATAAATGCTCGAAATGCGGTTGTGTCAATCATTTTGCCGCACTGACCTGCAAAAATTGCGGATTCCTCCTAAACAATAAAGTTAATAATTAGTCGGTCGGGTGGGATTCGAACCCACGATACCTCGCTTAAAAGGCGAGTGCCTTAACCGGACTTGGCTACCGACCGAGATTGATTTGGGATTTTGGATTGCGGATTTCGGATTTATTTCAATCCGAAATCGCAAATCTTAATTCCCAAATAAGATTGGCTGACCCGACAAGATTCGAACTTGCATTTCACCGATTAACAGTCGGTTGCTTCCCCATTAGCTACGAGCCAATAACTTTTTAATCAGAACTTTTATTTATCAATCCGAAATCCCAAATCACCAATCCCAAATCGAATTGGGTAGGCAAACGCGGGCGTCGAATCGCATCGTCAGACAAAAGACAAGTGTGTTCGTTGCGAACAAAGGAATGATATTTTCAGCATTCTTTCGTCCTCGCGCTTCTTTCGTCCGCGTTTGTTTAGGTAAGATCGTTGATTTGTATAAATAATCGGGGCAACAGGATTCGAACCCGTAATCTTGCGGTAATCTGCCGCTAATATCGCTTATAAGACGATTGTTTTGCCGTTAAACTATGCCCCGTTTGAAAATTTGGTCGGAACAAAAGGACTCGAACCTTTACTCTTCCGGTTATCAGCCGAACGCTTTCGCCGTTTAAGCTATGTTCCGTGAAAAATTGGTTGCAGGAACAGGAATTTAACCTGCCGATTTGCGGAATATGAACCCGCCGAGCCAACTTTGCTCCATTCCTGCTTGATAAAATATGTTGGAGGCGAAGGTGAGATTCGAACTCACATCGAACTGTTTACAAGACAGACGCTCTGATTCCATTTGAGCTACAACGCCAAGGCGATTTTGGATTTTGGATTTTGGATTGCGGATTTATTTCAATCCCAAATCGGCAATCCGAAATTGAATTGGTTGCGGTGAAAGGACTCGAACCTTTAATCTTCGGTTTATGAGACCGACGCTTTCATCCATTTAAGCTACACCGCCAAGATGATTTGGGATTTGCGATTTCGGATTGCGGATAGTAATAAATCCCAAATCGGCAATCCGAAATCCCAAATCGAAGTGGTCGCCAATAAAGGAGTTGAACCTTTGACATTCTGTTTGTTGGACAGACGCTCTTCCGCTGAGCTAATTGGCTAAAAATTGTTTGAAAATTGACATAGCCGATGTTGGATTTGAACCAACGTCCTGCGGTTTAGAAGACCGCCGCTCTCGATCCGCTGAGCTAATCGGCTGAATTGATTTGGGAATTCGGATTTCAGATTTCGGAATTCAAATCCCAAATCCGCAATCCAAAATCCCAAATCACAGCTGGTGGTTGGAGTTGGTATCGCGCCAACCTTTTCGGCTCTTCAAACCGACGCTAATCTGTCTCAGCTATCCAACCCTGTAAATTTAACCTGCCGCGCTTTTTGCCTTTGGTTTAGACTGTTTGGCTTTCGGCTGGTCGGTTTGCCGTTGACTGATCGAATCGGCTTCGATCTCGATCGCTTCGCGGACGGCGTTGACGATTTCCGCAATTTTACGGATCTTGTAAAGGCTGTCGGCGCGGTTTGCTTTCGTGTCCATATTGAAATCGAACGAAACGTGCCGGTAGCAATCACCGAGATTTAATTGAATCTCGCCCCATTTCCATTCATTATCGTTTTCATTCGGAATGCTTCGCGTATCTTCGACGATCGCGATCGCGAATGCCCGCATATCCAAATCACGATTCAGGAAAACTCGTTTTCTGACGTGGTATTTTGTTTTTTTCTGTTTGCTCACTTGGTTTTTCCTCTCAAATAGAATTTCCGAAATTTTTTGTTTTAATTTCCGCGAAATTCTATGAGTTATTAAAAATTCATAACATCATTGCGTTAACCTCCGACAAAAATAATTTTCCAGCATAAATTTTCTCCTTTTTGATTTAATGTTTTGGCGGGACTGAACGGACTCGAACCGTCATCGTCTTCATAGACAGTGAAGTGCCTCACCTCTCGACCACAGCCCCATATTTGATTTTGGATTTTAGATTTCGGATTGCGGATTTGCTATCGCGATGAGCAATCTTTTCGTGATTTAATGACTCTACGGGAAATGAAATGATTTCATAACCAAACAAATCCAAAATCCAAAATCTAAAATCCAAAATCGATTTGGGTGGAATGACGTGATTTGAACACGCATCTTTCGCATTCACAGTGCGACGCTTTGCCCGTTAAGCTACAATCCACATAAAAAGAATCGGACGACAAAAGTAAGCTGACGTGTAAAGCCCGAAGGCTTCTGAGCTAAATCCGCGTTTCCACGAATTGCCGGAATTGAACCGGCGACCTTTGATTTTTCAATCAACGCTCTACGATGTAGTCAATCTCAGCATTCGCCCGAATGCAATAAAGTTGGGCGACAAAAATAGAAACGATATTTTTCAATTAAAAGTTGATGTAATCATTCCAGCATTCGC
>DATLOR010000418.1:0-20321 GCA_035536135.1 Pyrinomonadaceae bacterium
TTCGTTCACGCGCCCGAAAACCGTGTAGCCGCCGTCTAAGTGAGGCTGCGGCGAGTGCGTGACGAACCATTGCGAACCGCCCGTGTCTTTGCCCGAAAGCGCCATTCCGACCGCGCCGCGTTCGTAGGGCAGCATATTTAGCTCACAGCGTATTTCCCAGCCCGGACCGCCGTTGCCGTCGCCGCGCGGGTCGCCGTCCTGCATCACGAAATTCGGGACGACGCGGTGAACCGCCAAGCCGTTGAAATAATTAGCGCGGGCAAGCTTAACGAAATTATCGACCGTCAAGGGCGCGTCTTCGGGCATCAGCTCGATCGTGAACGTGCCTTTTTCGGTCGTTAGAACGGCTTTCACGCTCCCGTTTTTGCGCGAAACGGCGCGGGTGTAATCGGCGTTCGTATTAAGAATCACGCCGAGTTTTGAGCTGATGCTGAAAGTCGAAAGCTGATCTTTCTTTTTGGCGAGCGCATTTTCCAAAATCGTCGGAAGACCGGGCAAATCCTTTTGCAAATCTTCGTCGCGGAGCCATTCGAGCGCCTTTTTGCGGACGAGATAATCCGACGAGCTGAGCGCGATAATGGCGAAGCCGGAGGCTTCTTTTTTGTCGAGCTTGAAAAGCGCGTCCATAATCGCGAGCGTCGCGTCGTTGTAGGTTTTATCTCTTAAAAGCGAATAGGTAAAGGCTTTGTTCAAAGCCTCGACATTTTCTTTGCTCGATGGTTGGTCGCCCAAAATTTCAGCGATCGCGGCGCGGATAAAAATGTCGGGTTCGATTTCGAGCATCGGGCGCAGGATTCCCGAAGTGTTTTCCGATTTAAAGGCGGCAAAAGCGCGGATCAGATCGGGAATCGCAAATCGTGCGTTGTCGGTCGCGTTCGATTTCGGATTGCTCGTCAGCCAGAGGCTGATAAATTGAACGAGTAAAACACGTGTCCGCGATTTGACCGCGTCCGTTTCCTTATTCGCTTCGAGATTGGCAATCTCGCCCAAACCCTGAAACGCGGCGGAACTCGTCCGCCAATCTTCCGTGAAAAGGCTTTGGGCTTCGGCGACAACCGAATCGACATAGATTTTCGGCGCAATCCGCGCGAGCGCGATTTCGGTTTCGGGCGATGAAAATTTATCGGCTTGACGCAGATTGTCTAAGAATGCGACCGCTTTTTTATCGTCCGAATTCGGTAAAAGTCTGCCCAGAACCGTTGCGATTTCAAGCAGTTCGCTTTTCTCCGAAGGATTTTTGAACTTCGATCTTTTCGATTGCGCGAGAAGAATTTCGCCGCGCTGGATCAATTTTTCGGCAGATTTTTTATCCTTCAGGCTGCCGACGGCGCGAATCGCCGAAACGCGCACGCGCGAATCCTCATCGCTCAAAGCGGCTTTCATCAACAAATCGAGCGAATCTTTATCTTCCGCCGCGCCGAGCGCCCGCGCCGCATTGGCACGCGCCGCCGCGTTTGAATCGTTTGCCAGCATTTTGCGAAGCGCTTCGTTCGCGTTTTTTGCACGAAGCCGGGTCAGCGTGTTGCCGGCATCAATGCGGATCCGTTCATCCGGGTAGGTCAAAAATTTCGCCGTCGCCGCATCGCCCTGTTCGGGACGCGCCCGTAAGACCGCCGTCAGACCGAGAAGAATCACATCGCGGCTCGAAATCGAACGCCGCGCGTCTTCAAATTCAAGGGTTTCCAAGATCGCTTTGCCCAGATCTTTCGATTTTTCGTCCTTGGCATTTGCCGCCGCGATCTTTCCCGCCGCTTCCGTCGCCCGGGCGCGAACTGCATCAGCATTTTTCGTATCGCGCAAAACCTTAAGAATCGCGTCCGCCGCTTTTGTCGATTCGATTTCGCCGAGCGCAAACGCCGCCATTGTCCGAACTTCCGTGTCTTTATCGTTTTCCAAAAGATTGATGAGCGCGGGAATCGCCGATTCATTGCCGATACGTCCGGCGGCAAGCGTAGCGCGCACGCGGATTTTCGGGCTCGGGTTTTTCATCAAATCTTCGAGAGTTTTGTCAAAGCGGCGTTCGTCTTCGGCTTTGACGATCTGCACCAGAATATTGGTTTGGATCTGTGCGGACACAGTGAGCGAAAAACAGATTAAAGTTAAAAAGAAAGCGATTGTAAATTTTTTCATTGTTGACCTGTTTGTAAAATGAATTGCAAAAGGATTTTAGCTGTTTAGAAGATTAAAGCCAAATGTTTCAAACGCACGAAAAAAGTCTTCGCGTTTTTTTGATTTGAGTTTATAATCACACAAAAACTTTACGAGGTTATTTCAAATGAAACTTTTACAAACCATTTTCGCCCTATGTTTGATTTGCGCCATTGGCAGTTCAGCTTTTTCACAGGAAAAATCAAAGGAAAAAGATAGAAAGACCGAGCAAAAGCCGATTGAAGTTAAAACAAATCTGTTGGTTTTGGACGCAAACAACAAATATGTCGATGGTATTAAACAGGAAGATTTGAAGATATTTGAAGATGGCGTCGAGCAAAAAATTACGTCTTTGACAAAAAAAGAACCGAATCTGAATATGGGTTTAGTCATTGATAATACCGGCTCAATGCGTCTGCAGCTAAACGGAATTAATGATATTAGTCAAATTTTGGTGAATAATCTACAGGGAAAAGACGAGGCGTTACTGATCCGTTTCGTGAGCAGTGATAATATCATGGTAATGCAAAGCTGGACTTCGGATAAGGCATCGCTAAATAAAGCTATTGGTCAGATGTATATCCAGGGCGGCGCGTCAGCAGTAATTGACGCGCTTTATCTTGCAGCGGAAGAAATTATCAAAAGAAAAAAGGAAAATAATTTAACGGAATCATCGATCGTTTTAATCAGCGATTGCGAAGACCGCGATAGTTTTTATACGAAAAAAAAATTGTTTGAAAAGCTCGAAGGCAGCGGAATTCAGGTTTTCGTTATTGCCTTGACGCAAGGGCTTGAAACCGGAGTGCGGGAAAAGTCAGAGTCTTTTGCCAATGAAATCGCTTTAAAGACGGGCGGAACGGTTCATTTTCCGACAAGTAAGGAAAATTATAAAAAGCCTTTGCTCGAAAATCTCAAACCGTTGATTTACGAACTTCGCGCACAATATTTAATCGGTTACACTTCGACAAATCCAAACCGAAATAACAAAGAGCGGAAAATGACCGTTCAAATTGCCGACAGCGAAAAGGGCGAAAAACGGCAAGGTTTCGTTCGTGAGAGTTTTGTTGTTCCAAAAGAGCAAAATAAAAAATAGGAAATCAAATGTTAAAAAAGTTACTCGTAATTTCGATCGTTCTGAATCTGCTCGTCGTGCCGAATACTGTTTTCGGGCAGACGAAACAGAAAATCAGCCTTTTGCTTTTTAACGGCAAAGTTTTTACGGCTGACGCACAGTTTTCGGTCTCGGAAGCCGTCGCGGTTGACGGCGAAAAAATCATCGCGGTCGGCGCGACCAACGATCTAAAAGCAAAATATCAAGCCGCCAAAGAAATCGATTTGCAGGGAAAGCTCGTAACGCCCGGATTCAACGACGCGCACGTTCATTTTTTGCGCGGCGCGCTCGCGCTTTTGACCGTCAATCTGCTCGATACGAAAACGCCCGACGAAGCAAAAGCACGGGTCGCGGCGAAAGTTAAGGAAGTAAAGCCCGGGGAATGGATCATCGGGCGCGGCTGGGATCATACGCTCTGGGGCGGAAAATTTCCGTCACGCAAAGATTTGGACGCGGTCGCGCCGAATAATCCCGTTTTTCTCGTGCGCGTTGACGGTCACGTCGGCTGGGTCAATTCAAAGGCGCTTGAAATGGCGAAAATCGATAAAAATACAAAATCGCCCGAAGGCGGCGAGATCGAACGCGACGCAACGGGCGAAGCGACGGGAATTTTGAAGGAAACTTCGCAAGGTCTGGTTTCCGCACTGATCCCGCCGCCGACTCCCGAACAGCTGAACAAAGGAATGCAGCTCGCGCTCGATATGGCGCGACGCTACGGGATTACTTCGGTGCAGGACAATTCGGGTTACGAAACGACCAAGCTTTACCGCGAATTTTTAAAGGCTGATAAACTGACCGTACGCGTTTCGGAATGGCAGGATTTTGAAGATTCCGTTGCCGAATTAAAACGCCAGCGCGACGAATTTGCTTCGTTCAAAGACGACAAAAATCGTCTTCACTTGGGCGCAGTCAAAGGTTATGTTGACGGGACTTTAGGCTCGAAAACCGCCGCGATGCTCGCGCCTTTTTCCGATGACGATAAAAACAGCGGAATTCCGCGCCGACCGCAGGAAGAATTGAGCAAAATGATGGTCGAACGTCATCTTGCCGGTTTTCAGATCGCGCTTCACGCAATTGGCGATCGCGCAAATCGAATGGCTCTTGCCGGTTTCTCGGAGGCTTGGAATTTAGAAGGCGATATCGAGGGAAATACGTTAAAGCAACGCCGTCATCGCATAGAACATGCGCAGGTCGTTAATCCGTCGGATTTCAAGCGTTTTGCCGAGCTCGGAATTATCGCTTCGATGCAGCCTTCGCACGCGATTTCGGATAAACGTTGGGCGGAATCGAGGCTTGGCGAATACCGCGTTTTGGGCGCGTATGCGTGGCATCTGATGCAGAGTTACGGCGTTCACGTTCCGTTCGGAACGGATTTTCCGGTCGAATCGATCAACCCGTACAACACGCTCTACGCCGCCGTTTCGCGACAGGATGCGGACGGCGTTCCTGCGGGCGGATGGCAGCCGCAGGAGAAGCTTTCGATGGCGCAGGCGATTCGCTGTCACACTTTTGAATCAGCCTACGCCGAATTTGCCGAAAACGAAAAAGGCACAATTGCGTCTGGAATGCTCGCGGATCTGGTCGTTCATTCGAAGGATTTATTGACCGTTGAGCCGAAGGAAATTTTAACGACCGAGCCGGTTTACACGATTTTCAACGGGCGTATTGTTTATCAAAAGTAGGACGAATTTAAGTTTGCCCGCGAATCTACGCGAATTTACGCGAAATAAAATCAGCAAAAATATTCGCGTAAATTCGCGTAGATCAGCGGGTAAATAACAGGCATCGTATTTGTGAAATAATGCAACAAACCAGACAGTTCTTTCCCCGATACACCCGAAAGGAAAGTAGAGAAAAATGAATTTTTTAAGACAGACATTATTTGCGGCAATTGTGGTCATCGGCTTTTCGTTGACGGCTTCGGCACAGCAGCAGCCCGAAGAGCAAAGGAAAAAACCGAAAAAGGAAAACGCCGAAATCAAGCCCGAAGAAAACAAAAAGCCGAAAAATAACGAAAATCGCAATAACGAAAACCGGAACAACGAAAACCGCGGCAAAAAGCCGCAAGCCTTTTTCCTGATCAGCGAAAACCGAATCGAGATCACCTCAATTTAGCTTGTCATAATTTGCTCCTCAAACCGCAAAGACAGTTCTGAAAATGAACTGTCTTTTTATTTTGAATGATTTAACGCTTTGCGGAGCTTTCAAAGAAATGATAAATAAAATGTGAGGAAAAAAAGTGAGAGCCGCCGTTTACGAAAAATTTCAGGAGCCTTTGACGATCAAGACTGTTCCCGACCCGATCCCGACCGAAAGCGGCGTTGTTTTGCGCGTCGAAGCGTGCGGAATCTGCCGGAGCGATTGGCACGGCTGGATGGGCAATGATGCCGACATCAGATTGCCGCACGTTCCCGGACACGAGCTTGCCGGAATTGTTGAAGAAACCGGCAAAGATGTTAAAAATTGGAAAAAAGGCGACCGCGTGACCCTGCCGTTCGTTTGCGGCTGCGGAAAATGTCCGCAGTGCGCGTCGGGCAACAGCCAGGTTTGCGATTTTCAGTTTCAGCCGGGATTTACCGCTTGGGGCGCGTTTGCCGAATTTACGGCGATCGATCACGCCGATACAAATTTGGTCAAACTTCCCGACGAAATCGATTTTGTCACGGCTTCGTCGCTTGGCTGCCGGTTCACGACCTCTTTTCGCGCCGTCGCCGCGCAGGGCAAAATTTCGGGCGGTGAATGGCTCGCGGTCTGGGGCGCGGGCGGAGTCGGACTTTCGGCGATCATGATTGCCGCCGCCTTTGGCGCAAATGTCGTCGCGGTTGACATTGACGATGAAAAACTCGCGTTTGCCGAATCGATCGGCGCGGCGGCGATCATTAATTCCAAAACTGCCGGAAACACGATCGAAGCCGTTAAAGAGATCACCAAAGGCGGCGCGCACGTTTCGATCGATGCGCTCGGCAGTCC
This sequence comes from Pyrinomonadaceae bacterium, assembly GCA_035536135.1. Classification (GTDB taxonomy): domain Bacteria; phylum Acidobacteriota; class Blastocatellia; order Pyrinomonadales; family Pyrinomonadaceae; genus JAFDVJ01. Next base: position 6,230 of record DATLOR010000418.1, read on the forward strand.
CGAAACCTGTCTTAATTCGATCGCTTGTTTACGAAAACGCGGGCGGCATATTCAAGTCGGCATTATGGAATCCGCGCATCACAAAACCCTCGTTCCGATGGATCTGGTGATTGCGAGAGAACTCGAAATTTTGGGCAGTCACGGAATGCAGGCGTATAAATATCGGGAAATGCTCGAAATGATCTCGGCGGGAAAATTACAGCCGCAAAAGCTCATCGGCAAAACCGTTTCGCTCGAAGAATCTTTAACAGAGCTCGCGCAAATGAACAATTTTCGCGGAACCGGTCTGACGGTGATTGACAGGTTTTAAGGCAAAAGGAAAAGCCCGCCGGAAAGCGGACTTTTCCTTTCGGCAAATTTTACCAAACTTTACAAGGCTTCGGGTTGACCATTTTATCGCCCATTTTGCAGGCGAACGCTTCGGCAAATTCGGGCATATTCGAAAGCGGTCCGATCACGCGCCACTCGGGAATCGCGTGCGGGTCGCCGAGAACCTGCGTGCGGATCGATTCGGGACGCTGATTGACCATCCAACCGAGCGCATAGCCGATGAAAAAGCGTTGCTCGGGCGTGAACCCGTCAATGTTTGCGGGGCGCGGTTTGCCTTCCATCGATTTTTTGAACGCGTTGTAAGCGATCACCAAACCGCCCAAATCGGCGATGTTTTCGCCCAACGTGAGCTTGCCCTGCATCTTCAAACCCGGCAAAACCTCGTAATTATCGAACTGCTCGACGATGCAGTCGGCTTTTTTCTCAAATCGCGCGCGGTCTTCGGCGGTCCACCACATTTTCAGATTGCCGACGGCGTCGTATTGACTGCCTTCGTCGTCAAAACCGTGCGTCACTTCGTGACCGATAATCCCGCCCGCGTTTCCGTAATTGAGCGCATCGTCCGCCGCGACATTGAAAAACGGCGGCTGAAGGATTCCGGCGGGAAAGACGATCTCGTTAAAGCTCGGGTTGTAATAGGCATTAATCGTCGGCGGAGTCATTCCCCAGCGCGTTTTATCAACGCTTTTGCCGATGTCCTGCCAATCGCGGTTGGTGTCAAACCAGACGGCATTGGCAACATTATCGAAATAAGAATCACGGCTGATTAATAATCCTTTATAGCCGCGCAGTTTGTCGGGATAACCGATTTTGCGGAGGAATGTCGAAAGTTTATACAGTGCTTCCTTGCGCGTCGCTTCGCCCATCCAATCGAGCTTTTCGATGCGCTCGCGATAAGCCGCGAACAGATTTTCGACCAAATCGTTCATCTTGCGCTTGGCTTCGGGCGTAAAGGCGCGTTTGACGTATTCCTGCCCCAAAGCCTCGCCGAGATTAGCGTCTGCTGACCGCAAACATCTGCGCCAGCGCGGCTGTTGTTCCTGCGTTCCGCGAAGTGTCGTTGAATAAAAATTAAAATTCTCGTCTTCAAAAGGTTTCGCCAAACGCGTCGCCGAACGCGTTAAAACGCGCCAGCGCAGATAGGTTTTCCAATCGGCAGGCGAAACGTCGGTCGTCATTTTATTGAATTCCCGCAAAAAATCGGGCTGACCGATGTTTAATTCAGGATAGGCGGGAACGTTCAATTCCTTGCCGAATGTTGCCCATTTAAAGTTCGGCGTGACGGCATCGGCTTCCGCGAGCGTCATTTTATGATAATTTTCGACCGGGTCGCGCAGCTCGATCGGCGTTTTCGAGGCAAGCGCGAAACGCATTTCGATTTTCATTACCGTATCGGCGTGTGCCTTCGCCTGTTCCGCCGTATCGCCCAGAAGCGTGAACATTTTCGTCATATGCGCGACGAATTTTTCGCGGATTTCTTTGGATTTCTCGTCGTCTTTCGTATAAAAATCGCGGTTCGGCAGGCTCAATCCGCCCTGCCGGATATTGGCAATATTCATCGCGCTGTTTTTCTGGTCGGAATCGGCATAAAAGGCAAACACGGGCGAATAGCCTTGCTTTTGCAGAAATGCGATGACATTGCGCAAGCTGTCCGCATCTTTGATGCCGTCAATGCGCTTGAAATACGGTTCGAGCGGTTTCGCGCCGGCTTTATCGATCGCGGCTTCGTCCATACACGACGCGTAAAAATCGCCGATCAACTGCGTGTCCGTGCCCTTTGCCGCCTTCGTATTTTTAGCGGCGGTTTCAAGCACGTCTTTCAAAATATCGTAATTGTTTTTTTCGACGATCTGGTCAACGCCCCAACTCGAATAAGCAGGCGGAATCGGGTTGTTTTTGAGCCAGCCGCCAACGGCATAACGATAAAAATTATCGCAAGCCTCGATCGTTCGATCCATAAAATTCGGATCAAACGCTTTGGTTTGCGCGAGAGTCGTCAAACTCAAAGCGAAAAGCGCGACCGCTGCCGCCAATTTTTGCCGGAAATTAAAAGACATAGATTTTTCTCCTCAGAATGTATCGATAATTGATGATTATATAACGAAAGTTCGGAAAAAAAGGTTTTGAAATGATCGATTATTGAGAATTATCAAATCGTAAAATGTTCTTGCCACTAGACAAAACACCGCATAAAACTTCACAATTTCTTAGCAATAAGTTTTAATTTCAAAATTAGGAATTGATATGAACTTTGGTTTTGTCATTGATAACCGCAAGTGTATCGGCTGTCACGCCTGCACGGTCGCGTGTAAATCGGAACATCAGGTTCCGGTCGGCGTCAATCGAACGTGGGTCAAATACATCGAAAAAGGCGAATTTCCCGACACGCGCAGGCTTTTTTCGGTGATGCGCTGTAATCACTGCGCCGATGCGCCGTGCGTCGAGATTTGTCCCGTGACCGCGCTTTACACGCGCGCGGACGGCATCGTCGATTTCGACAACCGGCGGTGTATCGGCTGCAAAGCCTGTACGCAGGCTTGCCCGTACGACGCGCTTTTTATGGAGCCGGAAACGCACACGGCATCGAAATGCAACTACTGCACGCACCGCGTCGACATCGGTCTGGAACCTGCCTGCGTCGTCGTCTGTCCCGAACACGCGATCATTTCGGGCGATATGGACAATCCCGAAACCGAAATTTCAAAATTGCTCGCGCGTGAAACCGTTTCCGTTCGAAAACCCGAAAAGGGCACGAACCCGAAACTTTTCTATATCGACGGCGACAAAGTTTCATTGAATCCGACCGCAGCCAACGCTGAAACCGATTATATGTGGTCGAGCCAGGCGACCGGCGTCGGACATTTTGCGAAATACGCCGAAGAACGCATCGCCAAATCGCCGCTCAAGGAAGAAGTCAAAAAACAATCTTTCGTGCAGATCGAACCGCGCAAAAAAGCGCGCCGGGTTTACGATGCGCCAAATAAAGGCGTGCTCTGGGGCTGGGAAGTTTCCGCCTATATTTTGACCAAAGCGATTTCGGCAGGCGCGTTTTTCCTGCCCGTTTTGCTCGGCTATTTTATGTGGATTCCGCCCGAAGTCAAACAATTCGGCGCGATCGTTTCGTTTATTTTCTTAGCAGTAACCGGCGTTTTGCTGATTATGGATCTGGGTCGTCCCGACCGTTTTTTGAATGTTTTGTTCCGCCCGCAATGGAAATCGTGGCTGTCGCGCGGCGCGTACATCATCACGGCTTACGGCGCGGTTCTAACGCTCTGGCTGATCGCATCATTTCTTACTTCTAAAAATATTCTAAATCTTGAAAGCGTTTTGAAAGTCATCGAACCCGTCGGAATTGTGCTGGCGCTTTTGACGGCAGTATACACGGCGTTTCTTTTCGCGCAGGCAAAAGGACGCGATTTCTGGCAGTCGCCGATGCTCGGGCTGCATATGATCATCCATTCGGTCATGGCTGGGTTCGCCGTATTTTTAATCGCGCTGCCGATTTTGGATGTCAATCCAGCTTTCCGAAAGGTCGTCACTTTTCTGACCATCGCTGCGCTCGTTTTTCATCTCGTCACGCTCGCCATTGAACTGACGACGACGCACACGACCGACGACGCGCACAAAACTGTCAAAATGATCACGCACGGCGAATTTTCAAAGCCTTTCTGGTTCGGAATGATTCTCGCGGGCAACATCGTGCCAATTCTTTTACTTTTCGCAGGAGTTTCCTGGGCTTTTGTTTTATCGGGAATCTTGATTTTAACCGGACTCTGGTTCGCCGAGGACATTTGGGTCAAAGCACCACAGCGAATTCCATTGAGTTAATTTTTATGCAAAAACATAAACCATCATTTATCGAGAGCATCGCCGAAAAGCTCGGCTTAATCGAAAATCTCCACGCCTTTGAAGAGGAAGAAATTCCGCGCATCAACGAGCCGGGCGACCTCCAAAATTATCCGCCGCCGGAGATGTGGGACGATTGGACCGAATATGAACCGACGAGCGGGAACCGGCGCGAGAAGAAAAATTATATGATCGTGCCGACGATCTGCTTTAACTGCGAATCGGGCTGCGGACTTTTGAGTTATATCGAAAAAGACAGTTTAAAGGTGCGCAAGTTTGAAGGCAATCCGTATCATCCGGGCAGTCGGGGACGCAACTGCGCGAAAGGTCCGGCGACGATCAATCAGATCACGGACGTTGACCGCATCCTTTATCCGATGAAGCGAAAAGGAAAACGCGGCGCCGGTGAATGGGAGCGGGTTTCATGGGATGAGGTTTTGGACGATATTGCGGGAAAAATCCGCGAGGCTTTGCTCGAAGAACGCCGCAACGAGGTCGTCTATCACGTCGGGCGACCCGGACACGAAGGTTTTATGGACCGGATCCTGCAGTCGTGGGGCGTTGACGGGCATAATTCGCATACTAATATTTGTTCCGCCGGGGCGCGTTTCGGTTATGCGATGTGGCAGAATTTTGACCGCCCTTCGCCCGACCACGCCAACGCGCGTTTTATTCTGCTCATTAGCGCGCATCTCGAATCGGGGCATTATTTCAACCCGCACGCCCAGCGCATCATCGAAGGAATGATGGCGGGAGCGAAATTGGCGGTCATGGATCCGCGCCTTTCGAACACGGCTTCGATGGCGGATTACTGGATGCCGACGCAGCCCGGATCGGAAGCCGCCGTGCTTTTGGCGATTGCCAATATTCTTCTTCAGGAAGATTTATACAATGCCGAATACCTCAAAAACTGGGTAAATTGGCGCGACAGCTTGAAGGAATTAAACCCTTCGGCGGAAGTTACGTTTGAAAATTTCATCACCGAACTTAAAAATCTTTACGCCGAATACACGCCCGAATTTGCGGAAAAAGAATCGGGCGCGACCGCCGCAATGATCCGGGAAATTGCCCTCAAGATCGGCGAAGCGGGAACGCGTTTCGCGTCGCACAACTGGCGGAGCGCGGGAAGCGGAAACCTCGGCGGTTGGGCAGTCGCGCGCTGTCTGCATTTTTTGAATGTTTTGACGGGAAGCGTCGGCACGGTCGGCGGAACTTCGCCGTCGGCGTGGAACAAATTCAAACCGAAAGGATTCAGCGCGCCGCCCGCGCAAAAGTTCTGGAACGAGCTTCATTTTCCGATGGAATACCCGCTCGCGCATTATGAGATGAGTTTCCTGCTGCCGCATTTTTTGAAAGAAGGACGCGGAAAATTGGCGGTTTATTTTACGCGCGTGTTTAATCCCGTCTGGACTTATCCCGACGGTTTTACGTGGATCGAAGCGCTTTCGGATGAATCAAAGATCGGAATGCACATCGCGCTCACGCCGACTTGGAACGAAACCGCGTATTTTGCCGATTACGTTTTGCCGATGGGACACGCCTCGGAACGCCACGACCTTGTTTCCTACGAAACTCATTCGGGTCTGTGGATCGGGTTTCGCCAGCCGATTCTCAGAGAAGCCGCGCGAAAAATGGGTAAGGAAGTGAAATTTACCTACGAAACGAATCCGGGCGAAGTCTGGGAAGAAGACGAATTCTGGTTCGAATTGTCGTGGCGGATCGACCCGGACGGAAGCCTCGGAATCCGCAAACATTTTATGTCGCCGTATCGCGAAGGCGAAAAGATCACGATCGACGAATATTATCAATACATTTTTGAAAACACGAAAGGTTTGCCCGAAAAAGCGGCGGAAGAAGGTTTAACGCCGCTCGAATATATGCGGAAATTCGGCGCGTTCGAGGTCGAAGCGATGTCTTACAACAAGCATCTGCACGCGCTTTCCGACGATGAATTAAGCGGCGCGGAAATTGACGAATCAACCGGCGATGTCCGCAAAAACGGTAAAAATATCGGTGTGATGATCGAAGGAACTGCGCGGACGGGTTTCCCGACGCCGTCGCGCCGGCAGGAATTTTATTCGACGACGATGAAGGATTGGAAATGGGCGGAATACGCTTTTCCGACCTATATCAAAAGCCACGTTCATCCCGAAACTTACGATAAATCAAAGAACGAGATCACGCTCGTCCCGACATTTCGCCTGCCGACCTTGATTCACACGCGTTCGGGAAATTCGAAATGGCTCAACGAAATCTCGCATCGTAATCCGCTCTGGATTTCGGTCGAAGACGCCGGTAACTGGGGCATTTTAACCGGCGATCTGGTGCGCATCAACACCGACATCGGTTATTTTGTCAATCGCGCCTGGGTCACGGAAGGAATGAAACCCGGCGTCGTCGCCTGTTCGCACCATCTCGGACGCTGGCGGCGGCAGCAGGACGCCACCGCGAATCGCTGGTCGATGAATCAGGTGACGATCGACGAAGTTGCTAAAGGCAAATGGAAAATGCGCGTCGTGGACGGAATCCGCCCGACCAAATCAGACGATCCCGACACCGCGCGGATTTTCTGGTCGGACGGCGGCGTTCATCAGAACATCACGTTTCCCGTGCATCCCGATCCGATCTCGGGAATGCACTGCTGGCATCAGAAGGTTTCGGTCGAAAAAGCGCACGCAGAAGACCAGTACGGCGACGTTTTCGTTGACACGGAAAAATCCTTTGCGATTTACAAGAAATGGCTTGAGATGACGCGTCCCGCGCCGGGACCGAACGGTTTGCGCCGTCCCCTTTGGCTCAATCGCCCGCTGCGTCCGGCGGAAGAAATGTTTTATGTCGCTCAAAAATAGCGAAAAAGATTGCCGATGAAATAATCGGCAATCTTCTCAAGTCGCTTTGGTGCAATGCAGTTCAAATTTATCAACCAGTTTGAGCTTTAATTTTTCGTCGAGATTCGGGCGTGCCGTGTCCAATCCGATGACAAAGACGGTTAATTTTTCCGGCTCGACCTTGATGCGCAGAATTTGTTTGAAATCTTCGATCCGCGCCATTCCGCCGGCTTCGTTGTTGTGCCCGTTATACAAAACCGAAACGCCGAGATACCAGCTGAACCAGACACGGCTCATTCGATAACCGATAAAGCCGATGATCAAAAACGAAAGCGCGATATAAGTCCAAAAGACAAACCTTTCATTGGGCGAATTTGTAAAAAAACCAATGATTTGCGGACTTTTTCGGCGGACTGTTTCATTCAAACTTTCTGAACCGGGAAATAACACAAAAGGCGCTACAAGAACGATCAAACCGTAAATAACCCAGGAAACGGTTAGCAGGGCTTTGCTATGTTTCATCATCCAGGCGACCAGACGGAAATTCACAAACGTTCGCAGAGTTTTTCGCCAATCGCCTTTGTCTTCATTTCCCGTGTCGGGGAAAAGAGAATTTATGCGGTAAGCGGCTTTGGAGAAGCCGTTAAGCAGCGTAACCAGCACGAAAATTCCGAGGACGACTTTCCAATGCGCGTAATAAAATAAAATGAAAGACGTGAAAAGCTGTAAAACCGCGTGCCACAAACCGATGATTAAGAACCGGTTTTTCCCGCTTTGATCTTGGTACGCCGCGCCGGTTCCGTATGCCAGAATACCTGCCAACAATATGAAACCGCCGGCAACGACTAAAACTAAGATCAGATCCGCCAGTATTTTGCCGAGCTCCGCATCGCCGAAATTTCCGATGCCGAAAATTAAAACCGCGAGAGCTAAAACTACCACCAAGTTTGCCGGAAAGTATTTATATGAATACTCTCTGGAGAGTTTTCCGAAAATTCTCAAAATGAAACTGACAAATTTTCCGAGAGTTTTGAGAAAGAAATTATTTGATTTTCCGAGCTTCTTAAGTAACGGGTTAGGAGATTCTCCGAGCGAATCCAAAAGAAAGTTATCGGCTTTTTCGTTCGGGTCTTCCAATTTTTCCGTAAAGGTTTTTTGCGGAAACTTGCGGACAAGTTTAAATCTTACCGCCAGCCAGTTCGTATATTCAAAACTCAGCCAAACCAGGAGCCCCGCAATGATAATGTGAGATAAGAGAAACAAACTGTTGACAAACCCTTCGACACTTTCGGTGCCTGTGAGGTGACCGGATTTGAAAACAAAAATAAAAAGAACGTACATTCCGCCGGCTAGGAAAAACGGTATCGAGGTTATTATCAGTTTCTTTATCCGACCGAGCTGCAGCATTTCTTCTTCGGCGGTTTCATTAATAGACTGCTCGGAACCTTTTTCCTTGATCTTTTTTATCAGATTATTCAAACGCAGCGCACAGATCATCGTTAGGATCATCACTGCCACCAAAATAATTCCGGCAACCGGTCTTTCGTGGCTTAAAAAGTCGCTGAAAGTTTGCGGAATGGCACTGATGACCGCGCCGAAACCCTTTGTTTTCAAGTTGTTTTCAAATTTGTTAAATGATTCGCTGACATTTGAGAACTGCGTCAAGAAAAAGAAAATTATCGCCGAAAAAATCACGCCGCCGTATTGGATATAGCCGCCTTTTTTAATATTCCACAAATCGAAGATTTTATCCGCCGTGCGTTCGATCGCCAATTTTTCGGACGGATACAATTTTTGCGGCGGAATTTCACCGAGTGCTTGCTTGCCTTTTTTATCGAGCAAAATATTTCCGTGCTCGTCACGCACCTCGCCGATCAGCGTTGAGGTCGTATCGAAAAACGCGCCGCCGCCGCCCGAAACCAAAGAAGCGTAGTTGTTCGAAGAAAACCGTCCGTTTGTTAAACCGCAATTGTTGCTGTCTTTAAAATTACAATTGTTTCCGCCTTCGAAACCGCAATTGTTTTCGCCTGTGAAATCACATGTGTTTTCACCTTTAAACCTGCGGGTGTTTTCGCCCCAATACCTCGCGTAATGATGAACATCACCCGATAAATCGAGACGGCAGTAGCCTTCATAGGTTTCGCTGGTTTCGTTTAGAACGGGACCGGGCTTGATTTTTTGAAGTTTACCGTCAGTCAGGAAAAACTGTTCAAGTTCGAGCGATTCGGTAATGGTTTTCAGGTAGGTAGTGGTTTTTTCAGCCGGTAAACTTTTTTTGCCGAAAACGGTGGTCGGTTCGGGAGTCGCCAAAATCAGTTTCTTCGGCTTATTCTCCATTATCTGCCGGAAAAAAACTTCCTGCCGGAAATCGAGCTTCTCGTTTTCCGAATCGATGCCGAACATCCACCAATCGAAAGGCAGCCGGATGGCAACATAGCTTGCTTCCTGTTCACGCGAGAAAGTCGGAATTTGTAGAAAAGCTTTGCCTTTGCTGTCGTTGTAAATCATGTTTTCTTCGACATCTTCAAAAGGCGGGCGGCGAAATTGCCGGTTAAACCCGTCGATGCTGTCGTAGTAATCATGATTTGCCGGAACTCCGAAAAAGGGACGCGGCGGTTCGGAGTCCCAGTATTGTTTTTCTTTAATTACGGTATTCAAATAACGCTTTTCTTTAATTTTCGCCGAAATTGTTCCGTCCCAATCCTTATTCTCTTCGTTGGTTTCTTTTTCAATGATCGGCTTTTGCTGACCATCGTGCCAGAAGAAATTTTCGTTGAGCTTTAATTTCGGTTCGTATTTTTCAAACAAAAATTTTCTGACGCTTGTAAAAGCCCAGCGAAACGGCGTTTGAAATCTTTCAAAAAGAGTCGCGTAGTTTGCCGAATGATAAGCCGTATCGCCGCCGACAAAAAGAAAAGCGCCGCGCGGAAGCAGCGTATATTCATCCCAGTCTTTTTTTTCCGGCGGCGCAAACTCGATTGCCGGATCACCTTTTTCCGGCTGTGATTCTGCTTCCGGATCAGCTTTATCATTTTTCAGCCAAAGGTCGGAAAAACACATACATCCGACACCATAAACGCCCATCTGTCCGTCGCCCGAATCGGCAATGTAATCAAACCAAAACTCACTCAGTTGTTTATTTTCTCCTTCGAGCTTATTCCAAAAATCCTGACTCTGGAGGTAATCTTCCCAAAATTTAAAGTGCGTGCGTTTCCATTCCCAGTAGTCGAAGATTTTCTTTGCCCATTCATCGATGACCTTTTGTGCAATTTCCTGTTGAATCGCGGCATCGTTTTTAATTTCCTCGGCGGCGACGGTTTCAGCTACAGCGTCCGAAAGTTCATCAACGCCGGAACTTTTTTCAACTTCCCCTTTGATTTTATTTTTGACCTTATCTACTTTTTGATAATGAATTTTTTCCTCGACATTCGGGTAAATATTCGGCTTCATCCAGGAACGCGGATCCATATTTTCGCCATAGATGGCGTACATAATGATGCCTTTCAAGCTGGCGATAAATTCACGACCGCCAAACCATGCAACGGCTTTTTTAAATCCTTCGGCATTCTCGGGCTTGAGTGGATAAAACTTCGGCTTCATCTGGAAATCGCTCATAAAATTGTCTCCTTATTTATGCAAGATAAATTGAAAATAGAGAACGCCGGCAGAGCGCCTGTCAAGACAAGCTCAAAAAGGCTCGTTATCCGCGTTCAGTAGTAAAAGAGTGCTTGACGTTGAAAATCTTTCACATATTGACACATTAATTCGAGTTTTTTCAAGTAAAATATTTTTACTTTATCCGGCGACCGTTTAAAGGCGATCTTTTCCCAAATCATCGTCATCCCGAACCTGAAAGGATTCTTTTGATGATGCACCGTGAAAAATTTTAAAAGCCGCCGGATTCTGTGCCGAAAACGGGTGATCGGCAAAAGGTTTGATGACGCAGTAATTTGCTGACGGCTGTATTTTGTATCGAAAATTTCGAGTTGTATGGTGTAAAATATCGATGTCAGTTGAAGCTTTATGAGGAGGCGGTTTAAGTGAAAATTTTAATTACGACCGACGGTTCGGATTTTAGCCGTGCAGCAGTCGAAAAATGTTGCCAGATGGTTGTCAAACCAGCAGAGACGGCGATAAAAATCGTTTCCGTCTATGAAGTTACTCTGCCGCTCGACGTTTTTCCGTCGCCGACCGAGTTTTCCGAAAAGCTCGAAAATTCGGCGCGGGAACAGGCGGAAGAATTTGCCGAACAATCCGCCGCGCTGATCCGGGAACATTTTCCGGATTCAAATATTGATTTGACCACGCAGATTTCAATGGGCACTCCGGAACAGATTCTGATCGAAACCGCCCGGCAGTGGAACGCCGATCTGGTCGTCGTCGGTTCGCACGGACGCGGATTTTGGGGAAGAATGCTCTTAGGTTCAACGACCGACGCCCTTGTTCATCACGCACCTTGTTCGGTTCTCGTCGTTCGAAAACCAAACGAAACCTAAAATCTACAAAAAGGTAAACGCCGCGGTTCTGAACGCGTTCCGGGGTGATTATTTTACCGGACGACAAACATTGTTGAGATTTCAGATCAGATGAATTGAATTTCCTGAGCTCATTAATCTTGTTGGTTTTGCATAAATATTCGGTTGAAATGAATAAAACCGACAATTTATGCAGTTATTTTTGAATATTTGCCCAAAACCATTCAGGGGATCCACTCGCGAGCAGTCCACCCGCCGAGCATCATAAAACCATATCTCATCTCAAACCGTTTACCCTTTTGTGCCTTACCCGAAAGAAAATAAAGAGGATCATAAATAATGCTTGACTAAACAAACAAATAAACGTAAACTCCCTTAAAATAATCAACACGGGAGCTTTTTTTATTAAGATTTACTAGACGTTATCTTTTCTATTTTGATTTTAACTAAGGAATCACGGACTCCTAATGGCTACAAAAGTAGAGATTAATCAGGATAATTTCGCGAAACTTCTCGACTGGCTTCACCCGGATGCGGACACGGCAGGTAAGATCTACGAATCAGTTCGCAACCGGCTTATAAAAATCTTTTATGCGCGGGGCTCCTGTATCGCCGAGGAACTGGCTGACGAAACGATTGACCGTGTGGTCGGCAAAATTAAATGGCTTTCCGAACATTACGAGGGGGAGCCTTTCTTATTTTTTTACGGCGTCGCCAAAAAGGTTTTTTTAGAGTATTCCAAAAAACCCAAACTTCAAGAACTGCCCGCTACTTTGATTAAAGAAAACGCCGCCTCAGAGAATTCCGAAATATACTATGAATGTCTTGACAGATGTCTGGCGAAAATGTTGCCCGCCCAGCAGGAATTGATTCTTGAGTATTATCAAGGTGAAAAACAAGCCAAAATCAAACAAAGAAAATTAATGGAAGCGCGGCTGGGCATTTCGAATCAAACTTTGCGCGTGCGCATTCTGCGCTTACGGGAAACAATCCAGAAATGTGTTCGCAACTGCGTGGAGAAAAATTTTTGTTGAAACATTTTATGCAAAATAAACATATTTAAATGGAAAGTCGCTAAGATGTCAGACCAAGCCGGAAAGAAAGTCGAACTACGAAAATACTTACTCGGACTCATTAATCTTCAAGTCGAGACCGATCGAATTGAGGAACGATTAATGTTAGATGATAAATATTTCAAGGAACTTTTGCGGCTGGAGGAAGAGTTAATTCAAGATTACGCTGACGGGGAATTCGATCCTGAAGAACAAAAAGCTTTTGAATCACATTTCCTGATTTCTGATGAAAGACGGGAAAAGGTAAAGTTCGCGCAAGCCCTTAGGAAATATGTTAACGAACAGGCAAAGGAAAGAAGCCGCCCGCCGAAAAAAGAAAATTTTTGGAGAATCTTTAAAAATCTTGTTTCCGCGCCGCTGCCGGTTGCCGCCGGTGCGACGATTATTATTCTTTCTTCGTTACTTGTCGGTTATTTTTATTTTCGCTCCTCGGTAGCGGATTCAGCGATGCGCTCACTTCAGCAGGTCTATCGCCAGGAGCGTCCGCTTGAAGCCCGCATCACGGATTTTGACTATGCTCCTTTTAATCAGGTTCGGGGCAGTGGAAATGAAAAAACGATTGACCTGATTGCGCGCGAGCGCGCCGAACTGTCCCTGCGAAGTGAGATCGAACAGCATCCGACCGCCGAAAACTATCATGCCCTTGGTCGGCTTTATCTTACCAAAAGAGATTTTGACAAAGCCGTCGAAGTCCTCGAAAAGGCTAAAATCCAAGCGCCGGAAAACGCCAAAATTCTTAATGATTTGGGGGTCGCCTGCCTTGAAAAATACAAATATTCGGCGGCAGGCGAAAAAAATGAAAATTCCGAACTGCTTCCAAAGGCACTCGATTTTTTTGATAAAGCAATTGAGTTGGATCCGCAGCTCGGAGAAGCCTACTTTAACCGCGCGGATTGCCTGCAAGCTTCCAATTTACCCAATGAAGCGCGATCCGCCTGGGAAAAATATTTGGAAATAGATTCAGCTTCGCGCTGGGCAGGTGAAGCCGAGCGCCGCCTTGACTCTTTGCGATCGAAAACTGCTTCGGATATTTCGGCGGACGCGCTCGAAGAAGCTTTTCTTCGCGCCGCTGCACAAAGAAACGACGATGAAGCCTTTCGCTTGATGAGTCAAAACCGCGAGCTGATCAGCGAACAATATCTGCCGCAAAGACTGGCGATGTCGTTCGTCAATTCCGACCGCCGCGGAAGATCGGAAAAACTTCAAGCCCTGCGCTATCTTGGCGGGATCGAAAAAGAACGTATCGGAGATAATTTCGGCTCGGATTTAGCCGGGTTCTACGCAACTGTTTCGGAAGATAAAATCGAACTCTTAAAAAAAGCCCAGCAAGCCATCCGCCGGGGTTATCGGACATGTCTTGAAAACAGGTTTGACGCTGCCGTCAGCGAATTCAAGCTCGCCCGCTCTTTCTTTCTGCAGGCAGGCGATGATATTGAAGCTCGAACAATCGCCGATTATTTTATCGCTTACGGCTTTTATAATCTCGACCAGCGGCTTACTGCCGACAAGATGCTGGCGGAAATCGGACAGTTTTCCGAGC
>DATLOR010000419.1:0-5901 GCA_035536135.1 Pyrinomonadaceae bacterium
AACTGATGGAATTATTTTCCGTCACGACATCGAGGACAACCGTTCCGAGATCGGTAATTTGCGGTGTCACTTCCAGACGAAGCGGAACGGAAACATACTGCGTCGTAAAGACCGGAGCGCCGCCGGTAGTGCCGGTGCCGCCGGGCTGCGTGGTAACGACCGGAATCTGCGTGCCGCTTTCGATTTCGGCTTTACGGTTATTCAAAGTCGTAACACGCGGTGTGGCGATGATTTTGGCTTGTCCTTTCGTTTCTCCGGCGGTCAAAAGCAGGTTGATCTGCGCCGTCCCGAAAACACCGGTTGTCAGCCCGATTACCGTATTAGCCAAATTCGAGGCTAAATTTCCGTTCGGCTGTTTGTTGATCTGACTCGGAAGCTGCAATCCGGTGTTCGTATCGGTTTGAGTCGGAGTCGTGCCGGTAGTTGTCGTCGAAGGTAATGTACCGCCGCCGGCTGCCGCGCCGTTTCTGCCCAGAACGAGCGCCGAAAGCTGAACGCCCAGATCGCGGCTGAAATTGCGCGAAGCGATCACGATGCGGGCTTCGATCTCGACTTGCGGTTCGGGTTGGTCAAGCAAAACGACGAGCTGGCGGATATTGTCGATATTTTCGCGGACATCGGTGACGATGAGCGTGTTGCTGCGCGAATCAACTTCGACCGCGCCGCGGCGCGAAAGACGTTTTTTGACAACGCCCAGAATTCCCTGGTCTTCACTGCCGCCGCTGGTTGATGTTGAGCCGCCTTTGAAGCTGGTTTGCGAAGCGCAGGTTCCGGCACAGGCATAATTCAAACGGATAAATTCCGTGTAAAGGTCTGCACTGTCCAATTTGTTGGCTCTATTTAGGTTTCTTACCTCAAATTCTTTGGCAAGTTTTCCGGCTTCGGCAACCCGCAGGATCGGACCTTTGACTTCGATCGCCAGATCCTGCGATTCCAGAATCGAATCAAGTGCGAGATTCCACGGAACTTCATTAACGTTGACCGTCACGGGAACTGCTTTGACCGAATTATCAATCACGAAATTGATTCCGTATTGTTCGGTGATGTAGTTAAGAATGTCGCGGATGTCGGCATTGACAACCTTCAAGTTGATCGGCTCGCCGACAAACCCGGCGCAGCCGTAGGTTCTGCAACCTTCCTGCGTGGATTTTTGCGCGAAGACCGCAAAAGATAAAGAACTGATGATCACGAAAGCGAACAGGGCACGACGGCACACGACGCTTGTATTCCGAAGAAAATTCATGTTTCCTCCCAAGTAAATTTATTCTCTCTAACCGGAGATTTCGGGTTTAATTTTAGAATGGAACAAGGCTGAAATGCGGGAGCTTTCCGCCTCAAAATTTGGATAAGTTAAGATTTTTTGGCAACTTTTGTTGGTTTTTTATTCTTTTTGTTTTTATCCTTGACGGAATCTTCCGGCTTGGATTCGGGTTGTTTGTTCATTTCGTCAACGGGCGAAACGATGACCGACGGCGTAACCGTTTTCGATTTATCTTCGGTTTGCGCGGTGCTGGTCATATTCGTCGTCGGAGTCGTCGGAGTGGCGCTGTTGTTATTGACAACTTCCGTTTTCGCGGCGTTGTTTTCAACCGGCGCGGTTCCTTCGATTTCCTGGCGAACGGTGTATTGACGCAAGGTTTTGTTTTCGACCGACGAGATAAATTTTCCGTTGGTCATTTTCACGACCTTGCGAAACACGAGGCGGTTTTCCTCGATCGCGACGAGCTGACCGTCGAAAAACTTCTCGCCCGGATAAATCGTGTAGGACAATTTGATCGGCGTCGCTTCGACCATCGCGGCAAATCCGCGCGGCGTTTTGAAAATTCCCGTGATCGACATTTCATCGAGCGTCAGAACGCTGGTCACTTTCGGAACCGGCATTCCGTTTGCCGCCGCCGTTTCGCGCTGTTGTTTGTAATAATTGATTCGCAGGTCGATCGCCGGAGCACCGACCGGAACGATCGGCGGCGGACCTTTTTTCTCAGGTTTGGTTTTGCCGCCCGTCGTTGTGGAAGCAGGTGATGCCGGATTTTTCTTTGCCTTCCAGGCGGGCGTTTTGAACGGGTCAACCTGTGCATTGGTCTGCGCAAAATGTCCGCCGACCAAAACAAATCCGGCAATGGCTAAACTCAAACTCAGAAAACGTGTGATTTTCGATTTATTCAACATAACTTTTCTCTCTCAAGAAATCTCTAAATTCTTTATAAATTATTTGGCAGCGGGTTGTTGCGGTGCAGGCTGTTGTCCGTTCGGCGCAGGTTTCTGTCCCGGTTTAGTCGGCTGAACCGCCGGTTTGACCAGATCTTCCGGTGTCGCATAATAAGCGGTCAACAAAAATTGGGCGTGCAGTGTGCGCGCATCGCTCTGATTGTTCAGCGTCATCAGTTTGAAATCGGTGATCGAAACAATGCGCTGAAGTTTCGCCATTTTTTCAAAAAAGTCCCGTAAACTGGTGAAATTGCTGTCAACTTCGATTTCGACCGGCTTCGCCATGATATATTCCTGCTGAGAATCTTCACGCGGCGTAAAACGCATCACGACCAGACGGCTTTCGCCCGCCGTGTCCTGCAAACCTTGCAGAACGTTGGTAATTTCGCGCTGTTCCGGCAGTAAGACCTTCAGTTCGTCGTATTCCTGCGATTTGCTGGCATAGAGCGAACGAAATTCGTTAATGCGCTGGGTGGCGATTCGCGCCGCTTCGTTTTGCGAAGTCTTTTGGGCGATCTGGTCTTCGAGGGCGGATATTTCGGCGCGCGTTCCGCTGGTCACAAAATACCAGACCGAAAGGTACACCAATGCCGCGATACCGACCAAAACTATTAATTGCATGTGCCAAGCTAGGGCTTTGAATTTTTCTAACATCTCGGTTTCCTTCTTGTTTTTGGTTTTCTAAATAACCGAATCTAATCCTAAAAACTGTTTATTGTTAATTTTTGGCGACTTGCGGCGGGTTTCCGCCGGTTTGCGGCTGAGGCTGAGTTGCCGCCTGATTCTGCGGCTGCTGAGGCGCGGTGGTGGTGGTCGACGCGGTCGTCGCACCGTTCGGCTGCGCGGCTTTTGAAGGCGTGTAGGCGCAGCGAATCGTAAAAGTAAAAGATACGTTTTTCGGAGCCTCTGCCGGATTCGTCGGTGTCGTTGCCGTCGGCGTCGCCTGGATCGGGTCTTCTTTACGGGCAGTTTCAATGCTCAGATTTGAAAACAATCCGTTCGAAAATTCGAGGCTTTTACCGAACTGGGTCGGCGCGGCTTCTTCGTTCGAAGTTCCTCTGATTTCCAGCTGGTCGCCTTTTTGCTCAACGCTGTCGAGATAAATTCCCGGTGTCATCGTGATTCTTTCGCGTAAGGCTTCGAGAACCGCACTCGGACCGGCTTGTTTCGAGCGAAGGTCTTTGATCGCGTTGATCCGGGCATCAATTGCCGTGATCTTCGTTTCGAGCTCCTTCTGCTCTTTCATCACTGCTTCGAGCTCGGTGGCGATTCGTTTTTGTTCTTCGAGACGTTTTTCGGCATCGACTTTCGCCATCTGCGTACTGATTACGTCCCAGCCGATCACTGCCGAAAGCAGAAAAGCGACTGCCAGACTCATCAAAAGCAGGCGTGATGCCGCGCTTCCGACCTTGCGCTCAACCGAAGCCGCCGCTCCGTGGTGTCTTTCCGTAACTGATTGTAAAAGATTTACTCTAATCATCTTGCTTCTACTCCCCTCACTGCCAAACCGACGGCAACCGCCATTTCGGGCATAATTTCACTCAAATAATCGGGGTCAAATTTCCGCGTATCAACCTTGATCTGGCGAAACGGATCTAAAACTTCGACCGGTAATTCCAGCTTGCTTGAAAGCTCTTCCGCGAGTCCGGCAAGTTTTGAACCGCCGCCGCTAATCAAAATCTTTTGCACCTGCACGCCCGTGTCTTCGGTCGTGGCGCGGTAGAAATCGAATGTTTTCTGAATTTCCATCGCGACCATTTCGGTCACGTTGTTCATCAGCGGCTCGATGGCTTTTTCGTCCATTCCCTGCGCCGCTTCCGGCACGCCGCGTTTGACGGCTTCCGCCTGTTGGAAGCTCAAGCCTAAATTTCTCTGCAGAATGTCGGTAAACTGGCTTCCGCCGACCGTGATGTCGCGCGTGAAAACCGAATTTGCGCCCTGCACGATATTGACGTTCATCGTCGAAGCGCCGATGTTGAGCAAGGCAACTGCCTGCGAAGCATCCGGCTGATAATTGATCTCGTAGCAATTCTGCAAAGCGAAAGTATCGATATCAATAATGACCGGCGTTTTTCCCGCCATTTGAACGGCTTGTTTCAAGCTGTCGATTCTTTCACGCTTGCAAGCCGCGATCAGAACGTTCGTCGCCTCGTTGCTTTGATTCGTGACGTGATAGTCGAGGCTGACGTCCGATAGATCATAAGGAATGTGTTCTTCGGCGTGCCAGTCGATCGATTCTTCCAGCTCGTCGCGGCTCATCGGCGGCAAAACGATATTTTTGACAATCACCGAATGTCCCGAAACACCCGTTACGACTTGATTGGCACTGATCTGATGGTCTCTGCAAACATTTTGAATCACTTCGGAAACGGCATTCATTTCCATGATTTGACCGTCAACGATCGTATCGTCAGGCAAATTTTCGTAGCCCAATCCGACCAGACTCAAATTGTTTAATTTTCCTTCGAGTTCGACGACTTTGACCGAACTTGAGCCGACATCTAAGCCGGCAACACCTTTCTTTTTACCGAATAGCATTTTTGTTTTCTACTCCTTACACGCTTCACGCGCCAATCTTTACTTCTATGATTTTTTTGTTGGTTACCCAAACGATTCAGGTCTTCGGCATTATTTAGCAGAATTTTTACCACCCTTCAGGATTGACAGCAAAGACGGGACATTTCTTGATAGGTCTGAACTGATTGCAGAGCCGAGATACCTGTTTCGTTTATTCATCCTTGATTTGTGCAAACTTATTTTCGTTATTCCGAAACTGTTGCCGCGATGTATTTTTTTGCTTATAGGTGGCGATGGGAAACGAGTGCTTCGTCTCGTTACAAATTAAAAGCTACTAGAGTTGCAAAATTTTGTCAACAACTATTTACATTGTTTAACACAATTTGACACTTTTTTTTTCAAATTGATTTATCCATCGGTCAAAATGATTTGGTAAAGATTTGCCCGGTAACGCTTAAACTGAGCTATATCAGCATTTAGCGATTCTTTTGAGTATTTCGGCAGTTTCAAATGGTTTTTCAAAGGGAAACAGGTGCGAGCCTTCGATCTGATAAAAATCGATCGGAAAGTGTTTTTTCATAAAAGAAAGCCGCGCCAGCTCGCCTTCTTTTGAATGAGTTCCGCCGATATAAGCGGTCGGAATTTTCAGTTTTCCGCGAAATGCCGGGAGATGATGCGGGATCGTGCGGTAAATTTTTGCTTCGATTTCCGGGGCGAAAAAAAGTTCAAAACCTTTTTCGGTTCGGATCGTGCCGTATTCGGCATAATCGTGCAAAACGTCCTCGTCAAACGCTTTGAATTTCGGCTTTTTCTTAAAATGTTCGAAGGCTTCATGCCGGGAAGCCCAAAAATTCCGTCTGTTTCTGGTCATTTGCGACGGCGAATAACGGTCGATCAGCCGCGTCAGTTTCAGAAACCGCAAACCGTGACTGCTCAGACGGCTGATGACGGGCGCATCGAGCAAAATTATTTGTTTATAAAGTTCGGGATTTTCGACCGCGACGAGAAAATGCAGAACGCCGCCCAGCGAGTGCCCAACGCCGATTATTTTCTCACCAAAGTAGCGCGTTCGGATTTCTTCGCGCAGTTCGTCTCTGAGAAATTTCCAGTTGTCCGAAACGGGAAATTCCGGGTTATGACCGTGGCGTTCCAAAAAGCCGATCTCAAAATCGTCTG
>DATLOR010000420.1:0-11706 GCA_035536135.1 Pyrinomonadaceae bacterium
CAGCACCAATCTCAAAGGCGATCTTCCATTGTTCGAACAATATTTTATACGCATCGAACAGCGAATTTTTCGGGTCGTAAATGCTTGTCGCTTCGCTCGTGACGCCGTTTAGTTCGACGATCTTGAAGTTTTCGGCGCGGCTGAATTCTTCGAAAGATTTGCAGCGAATGTCGAATCTGCCGAAATAAAATCCCGAAAATCCACGGCAAATTTCGTCAATTTTTTCTTCCAATGCTTCGGTTTTCATCCAGCCGCCGTCGAGAAAGATCGCGCCGCGCGAATGCGTTCCGATGTCGATGATTTGAACTTCCGCTCCGCTTTCGGGAATTGTTTCAAGCCGTCCGGCGTTGCGCTCAAGATATTTTTTCGCCAGGCAAATCGCGCGGTTATCACGCAGGATCAGCTCTTCCAAAGTTGAAGAGCCGTCGCCCGTCACACGCGGAAAACGCTTTTCGGTAATGGCAAAAATCTCACCTTTTTCGGCACGCGGATAACGATAATAAAAGACGCTTGTTTCTTCGCCGCCGCAAAATTCCTGTAAGATCAGATCTTCGTCCGAAACTGATAATTTTTCTTCAAGTTCTTCAAAGGTTTTGACAATTTGAACGCCGAAACCGCGTTCGCCGACATCGGGTTTTAAGACGATCGGAAACGATAAAGCATTTTCCGTCATAAAATCCCCGGCAATTTTCTGTTTTTCTCCGGCGGAAAAAGCTTTTGATAAAAATGTGTGTTTGAGCAAAAAAGTCTGCGCGGCTTCGGATCGCCGTAAACCTTGTAAAATTTCTTCCTTCGATTCGCCGACAAAACCGCTTGCCAAAATTGCCGGATTTGCGCAGGTAAAGACCGTCAAACTGCGATGTTTTACGGCAAGCCGCGCGATATAAAAAACAACCGGAACATAAAAAACGCGCAGCGACCAAAATTCCCAGATGAAGCGGCGTTTGATTTTCCCCCAAAAGATTCGCCGTCCTTTCCATGTCAAAAGCTGTTGTAAAACTCTGACAACAAATAACAAACCGGCGATGAGCAAAATAAAGGCAAGCCACAGATTTTGATTAAACAACGAATTTTTAACAATCCCCGCGCCGAGCCAAAAGGTCGCGCCGACCAAAATCGGCGTCCAGATCGCGACGGCAATCGAAAAATAAAGCGTGAAACGCCAAAAGGAAGTTTTCAAAACGCCCGCCGCAAAATAAAGCGGCAGACGCAGACCGAAAATAAAACGGCTGATAAAGACCGTTTTCATTCCGCGGCGTTCGAGCCAGTGTGAGCTTTTTTCAAACGCGTTTTCCGAGATAAAAAAGTTGATAAACTTTATTTTCAAAGCTTTTCTTCCCAAAAACCTTCCGGCGATAAAAAGCAGAATATCGCCGATGAAAATGCCGAACGCACAGCTTGAAACTGCGAGAGCCAAACTGATCTTTCCCTGCGAAGCGAGCACGCCCGCGCCGATACACGCCAAATCTTCGCTGATTAGAGTTGCCGAAGCGAAAATCAAAAACAATGCGGCGGTCGAAAATTCTTCGACCTTGATGTTTTGCGGCGCGAAAATTCCACTTTTCAGCACCGCGAAATTATCGCTTTGAACCAGATTTGCGCCGAAATAATAGGCGGCAAACAAAAACGCGAAAACGCCGAAAGCCCAAAGCCATCGGCGTTTTTCAATAATTTGCCAGAAAAAAGTCATTGCCTTAAAGTCGGAACCATCTGCCGCAAGCGGGCGGTTGAAGTTTGCCGTCAAAAATCATAAATCGGGAGTTGAACCATCCGCTTGCGGCAGATGGTTCTGACTTGGAATACCGAAGAACATCTGCCCGACGAACGGAATTTCTTTGCGATTGATGAAAAGTACGACCAGACTCATCACAAAAACCGTCACCGCCAGACCGAATAATAAACCGCCGTCGTCTTTGACGACAATCCCGAGCTTGGTCAGATGACTGAAAATTGCGCCCGACATTGTTCCGAGAGCGAGAATCGCGCCGAGCCAGGTCATCGAAGGAATAAAAAGCAAGACGACGGCAACGAGTTCGACAATGCCCGAACCGATGCGTCCGACGGCTTCGTTTTCACCCATCAAGGTCGTAAAAATAAATTTTGATTCTTCGGCGCCCGTAAATTTGAAAAATAATGTCTGCAGCAAAATAACCGCGATGACAATCCGCAAAATCCAACTCAAAATATTCATCTATTTTCTCCTAAATCGTTAAGCCCTTTGGCTTTTCCAAAATTCAAGAGTTGAAGGCGCAACACCGAAATCCTTCGGAACTTCGCAGCCGAAAGATAAAAGTTTTGTTTGAATCAAAGCGTAGTGATGAATCGTATGGCTTTGCAAAAATTCGAGTTCGCGCATCGCCGACGATTCGCACCACAGATTTTCGATCGTTTCGGAACGAACCAGAATCTTTTTCTCCAAAAGCTCCTGCGTTAGTTTTTCGAGTTCTGAAATTGCAGATCTAAAACGCGAAATCGCGTATTCCCGATTCGTTTCGACCAGCAAATTTCTTTCCCGCCGATTGTAATCGAGCTTTCCGTTTTCCAGTCCGCGCAAAAAGTTCGTCACAAAATCGAGATTATGCCGGAAATGAACGCTGACGCTCGATTTTTCCGACGCTTCGCATCGCGTAAAAAGCGCGTCGTCCAGATTTTCGATCAAAGCAACGCCTTGCCGCAAAACCGAAACGCATTGCCTGACCAGAGATTTTTGCCCGTCTTCCAAAACTTTTGATGTTTGCACTTCAACTTTTTCCTTGCACAAGTTTGTCATCTCATAAATGCCGGATTACGAGCAATTTATTCCAGATTTTTTACGATTGCAAGTTTTTTCGTCAAACAATTTCTTTGATTAATTTTTTGACGGCTTCAATGTGCGGATACATCAGCGTATCTTCTTCGATGAACGGGACTTGCCGGCGGATCTTGTCATAAACAGGCTGAGTTTTTTGTCCGAGCTTTTTGTCCGCGCCGATGCGTTGGCGGCGAAAATCAATGCCCTGCGCGGCGGCAAAAAGCTCGAGCGCGAGAATTTGTTCGAGATTTTCGGCGATCTGGCGCAGTTTGAGTGCGGAAGTTGCGCCCATCGAAACGTGGTCTTCGACGTTTGCCGAAGTCGGGATCGTATCAACCGAAGCCGGATGCGCGAGAATTTTGTTTTCGGTGCAAAGCGCGGCGGCAGTATATTGAACGATCATAAACCCCGAATTCAACCCGCCGTGTTCGGTCAAAAATGCGGGCAATACGTGTGCGTTCGAAGCTTCGTCCGTCAGCCGCATCAGCCTTCGTTCGCTGATGTTTCCGAGTTCGGAAAGTGCGATGGCGAGATAATCAAACGCGAGCGCGAGCGGTTCGCCGTGAAAATTTCCGCCCGAAATGACTTCGATATTTTTGTTTTCGTCAATAAAAATAAGCGGATTGTCCGTGACGGCGTTGAGTTCAAGTTTTATCAGCCAGTCGGCATAAGCGACGGCATCGCGGCACGCGCCGTGAACCTGCGGAATACAGCGAAGCGTGTACGCGTCCTGCACATTCGACGAATCAAATTTGCGGGTAAATTCGCTTCCCTCCAAAATGCCGCGCAAATTTTCCGCGCATTCCATCTGCCGCGGATGCGGGCGAAGCGCGTGAATCCGCTCATCGAAAGCGAGCGTCGTGCCGTTCAATGCTTCAAGGCTCAGACAGCCCGAAATATCGGCTAATTCGGCAAGGCGTTTGGCTTTATGAGTTTCAAGCAGCCCGACCGCGGTCATAATCGTCGTGCCGTTCGTGAGCGCCAAACCTTCTTTCGCGGCAAGCTTGATCGGCTGTAAGCCGGCTTTTGCCAGAGCATCTTTTGCCCAGAGCTTTTCGCCCTGAAATTCCGTTTCGCCCTCGCCGATCAAAACGCAAGCCATATGCGCCAGCGGAGCAAGGTCGCCGCTCGCACCGAGACTTCCCTTTTCGGGAATCACGGGATGAATTCCGCGATTTAAGAATTCGAGCAAAAGGTGCAAAGTTTCAAGCCGAATGCCCGAAAATCCGCGCGCTAAAGTATTGGCTCGAATCAGCATAATCGCCCGCGTGGTCGGAATATCGAACGGATTTCCGACACCGACGGCGTGGCTGACGACAATATTTCTTTGCAGTTTCTCGACCTCTTCAAGCGAAATGATCTTGTCTTTGAACGCACCGAATCCGGTCGTTATTCCGTAGGCGATCTCGCCTCTTCTGAGCAATTCCTGCACGGCTTCCGCGGCGCGTTTAACCTGCTGTTTGGCTTTTTCGGACAAAACCACGCGCGGTTCGCCCGGTTTTCCGTAAGCCACCGCGACCGTCTGTTCAAATGTCAGGCTTTCGCCGTCTAAAATAATTTCGTTCATTTAAATAACAGTTTTGCCTTTTTTGATGACTTTTTCAACCGGGTTTCCGCCGAATTCATAAGCGATCTCGCGAAAATCCCGCGTGTCAAAAATTAAAATATCGGCTTGTTTTCCGGCTTCGAGCGAGCCGATTTTTTCGCCTTGCGCAACGGCAAAAGCGGCGTTGACGGTCGCGGCGTTGAAGACTTCCGACGGCAGAAGTTTTTGATAGCGGCAGGCGATCGCCATCGCGTTCGGCAAACTCGGGCACGGCGCGCTGCCCGGATTGTAGTCGGTCGAAAGCGCAATCGCACAGCCCGCGTCGATCAATCTGCGCGCGTCGGCAAATTCGGTTGACCCAAAATTAAAATTGACGGTCGGCGTGACGACTCCGATCGTTTCCGATTCAGCTAAAAGGGCAATTTCTTCCCCGGAAATCGCGTCGAGATGATCGATCGACGTCGCGCCGAGCTCGATCGCCATCCGCGCACCGCCAAGGTTTGTAAATTCGTCAACGTGCGCTTTTAGTTTGAAGCCGAGCGACTTGGCAGTTTCTAAAACACGCCGTGATTGTTCGAGATTGAAGGCATTTCGCTCGCAAAAAACATCCACGAAATGACTGATAATTGATAATTGCTGATTGATAATTTGTTTTGCTTTCGGAAGCATTTCCCGGCAAATCAAATCAACATATTTATCGGAATTTTCTTTAAATTCGGGCGGCACGGCGTGCGCTGGAAGAAAAGTCGGGATCAAGTCAATTTCGTGCAAATCGTTCAAAGCCAAAATTGCGCTGAGCATTTTGAGTTCGGTTTCCGTGTCGAGCCCGTAACCCGTTTTGACTTCGGCGGTTGTGATGCCGAGCGCAAGCATCTTATCAAGCCTTTGGCGGCTTTGTTCGACAAGTTCGGCAATGCTTGCCTCGCGCGTTTGGCGAACCGTCGAAAGAATTCCGCCGCCGTTTTGCAGGATTTCGAGATAATCCGCGCCTTTGATCTTGAGTTCGAATTCGTTCAGACGATTTCCCGCGAAAACGATGTGCGTATGACATTCGACAAATCCGGGCGAAACGACCTTGCCGCCTGCATCAACGGTTTCCTCGCTTTCAAATTCGCGCAAAATCTCGCCGGATTTTCCGACCGCCAGGATTTTTCCTTCGGAAATTGCAACCGCGCCGTTTTCGATCAAACCGACATCCTGCATTTCGGCAAGGCGTTTCGGTTTTTCGTTCGATGCACAGGTGACGAGTTGAGAGTTGTAAATTATTAGATCTGCTTTCATTTCGGTTCGCGCCCGACCCCGAGCGCGTCGGCAACGCGATTGATGTAATTAAACCACGAGGCGATCAACGTGATCTGCAAAATCGCGGTGTCATTGTAGCCCGCGGCTCGAAGATTTTCGTGATAAACAGGATGGATTTTCGTCGCGTCTTTCGTCAATTGCACGACGTAATCGCACATCACGCGTTCGGCTTCCGTGATCGGCGCGGTTTTGTAGTCGCGGCGTAAAGCCTCGATCAAATCTTCATCCAAAGTTACGCGACGCAGAAACTCTGCGTGAGATTCCACTCAGTAAAAGCAATCGTTGGTTCCCGAGACAACTGTCGCGATCATTTCGTGCTGACGCCGCTCAAGCGGCAAATCGGGCGACATCAATGCGCTGAAGGTGGAAAAAGCATGATAGAGCGCGTCGGGAATCAGCGTGTGCGAATCAACGATCGACTCGTTGACCGGAATTGCGGCGGGTTGCGGTCCCGCATATTCCTGCGGATACGAACTCCGCGTTTCCAAAAGAATTTTTTGCAATTTTTCGTCCGCTTCTTCAAACGGAATCGTTTTTATCCATGCCATAGCGATTTTGGATTCGGGATTTCGGATTTCGGATTTATTTCCTCAACGAAATCCCGAATAATCCTAGTTGTTTAATGCGCGGGCGCCGGTGTTGAACCGCCCAAAGTTTCGGTTGCCGCGTGATGAACATCGGGCAAATAATAAAACAAAATGCCGAGAATCGTGTAAACCGATAGCAATTGCAAGCCTTCAACCCAATTGCTTTCGCCGTCCGAACTGATCTGCTGAACGATCAGGATCGAACCGAACACAGCGACGATTTCGGGAATTGTGAATTCCAGATTCATCGGTTTGCCGAAAAGATACGATGCGAAAATCAAAACCGGCGCGACGAAAAGCGCGATTTGCAAGCTCGAACCAAGCGCGATACCAAGCGTTAGATCCATCTTGTTCCGCATCGCCATCAGAATCGCCGACGAATGTTCAGCCGCGTTGCCGATGATTGCGACGACGATCACGCCGACGAAAACTTCCGTAAACCCGAGCGTGCTGCGCGCCGCTTCGACCGCGCCGACCAGAAACTCCGAGATCAGCGCGACAAACGCCGTGGCAATAAACAAGACAAGCGCGGATTTGCCTTTTGACCAATGGTCGCCCGCCGCTTCCTCCTCTTTGCCGACCTCTTCGGACGCGCCCTGCAGGGCTTCGCCGACGAACAAGCCTTTATGCGTGACGAGTGAAAAATAAAGCGTGCCGAGATAAGTAATAAACAAAACGATCGCGATCGCGAGCGACAAATTTTGCTCTTTTGCCGCTGTCCAGCCGCCGTTCGCGACCGAAACATTATCGGCGACTTCGTGAAAAACGGTCGGGATCAGAAGCGCGATCGCGGCAAGCGTCAAAGCCGTCGCGGCGGTGCTCGCGGCTGTCCGGTTAAAAACCTGCTGTTTGAATTTCGCACCTCCGGCGATCAGCGAGAGTCCTAAAACGAGCAGCATATTGCCGATGATCGAACCCGTGATCGACGCTTTGACAACGCCTTCCAAACCTTTCGACAAAGCAAAAAGCGCAATGATCAATTCCGCCGCGTTGCCGAAAGTCGCATTGAGAAGTCCCCCGATTCCCTGTCCGAGATGTTCGGAAAGATGCTCGGTTGCTTTTCCCATCCAACCTGCGAGCGGAATGATCGCCAGACCCGAAACGATAAAAAGCGCGGTTTGATTTTCGAATGCAGGAATAAACCGCAAAGCAATCGCGATCGGGACAAAGATTAAAAGCCAGTCGAGCGACGGCTTGAGCCAAGATGATTTTTTGGTTTCAGACATATTTTTTTGCTTTAATGAGCCAACGCCTCGACCGCCGAATGAACGTCGGGCAAAAAGTAAAACAGAATCGCCAGCACGGCGTAAACCGAAAGCAATTGCACACCTTCGATCCAATTGCTTTCGCCGTCCGAACTGATCTGCTGAACGATCAGGATCGCGATGATCACCGCAAAAACTTCGGGCAGAGTAAATTCCAGATTCATCGGCTTGCCGAAAAGATACGACGCAAAAACGAGAACCGGCGCGACGAACAATGCGATTTGCAGAGATGAGCCGAGCGAGATTCCGAGCGATAAATCCATCTTGTTCCGCAAAGCCATCAGAATCGCTGACGAATTTTCCGCCGCGTTGCCGATGATCGCGACGACGATCACGCCCACGAAAACTTCGGTCAAACCGAGCGTTTTGCCCGCTTCTTCGACCGCGCCGACCAGAAATTCGGCGATCAAAACGACAAAAGCCGTCGCGGTTAAAAGAATCGTCAGAGCTTTTTTCTTCGACCAATGCTCGCCCGCGTGTTCGAGCTCTTCGCCGATGTCTTCCATCGCGTGCATCGAGTCGGCAGATTTCATATTGCGGTGTGTCACGAGCGAGAAAATCAGCGTCAGAATATAGGTGATAATCAAAACCGCCGCGATCGCAAGACTCAGATGCTGTTCTTTTTGCGCCGTCCAACCGCCTTGCGCGATGGGAATACGTCCGGCTACTTCGTGAAAAATCGTCGGGACAAGCAGTGCCGCCGCCGCCAGTGTTAAAGCCGTTGCCGACATACTCGAGGCGGTTCGATTAAACGTCTGCTTTTTAAATTTCAAACCGCCTGTCAGCAGCGAAAGTCCTAAAACAAGCAGTAAATTACCTAAGATCGAACCCGTGATCGACGCCTTGACAACGCCTTCCAAGCCTTTTGAAAGCGCGAAAAGCGCAATGATCAATTCCGCCGCATTTCCGAAGGTCGCGCTCAGCAATCCGCCCGCGCCTTGCCCGAGATGTTCCGCCAGATGCTCGGTTCCTTTGCCCATCCAACCCGCGAGCGGAATCACCGCGATACACGAAACGATAAAAAGCGCGGTCGGATTATCAAGCGAGGGCACAAACCGCAAAGCGCAGGCGATCGGAACAAAGATTAAAAGCCAATCAAGCGAAGGCTTGAGCCACGACGTTTTTTTTTCTGACATAAAAAATTAGCTGAAAAAGCAGGATCGCTTTGTTTAATTTGTGTTCTGTTTCTTACCTAAAATCAAATAATAAACGGGTAAGCCCAACAAAACAACCGCGACACCCAAGAAACTTTGCACGGGATTCTTCATCGCAATCATCAGCAAAACAATCGTCGTAATGACCAAAAAGAAAATTGGTGTGAGCGGATAAAGAAAAGTTTTATAGCCTGAAAACTCGCTTTTATGGATTTTGAAAAGCCCTGCGACGGTCAGCGCGATAAAAAATACGACGACGAAAAAGAAGTATGAAAGTATCTGCTCGAAAGTTCCCGAAAGAATCAAAATACAGGCTAAAACAATTTGAATCAGCGTGGCGCGGTGCGGCGTTCCGAAACGCGGGTGAAGCTCGCCGAAACTCCTGAAAAACAAACCGTCTTTCGCCATTGCATAGTAAACGCGCGGCGAAACCATCAAATATGCGACCAGAGTGGTCAGAACCGAAACGATCACGATCGAAGCAAAAACAATTCCGCCGATCTTACCGAAAAGAACTTCGCCCGCCTGCGCCGCAAAAGTCTCGTCGCTGGTGACATTACCGAGCGGCACGAGATAAAAGAAAACCGCGCTCGTCAGAATATAAATGATCGTGATTGCGACCACGCCGATCGCCAAAGCCTTCGGCACATTTTTTTCCGGATTTTCAACCTCGCCCGCGACGCGCGTCACTTCCCACCAACCGGCGAACGCGAAAAATGCGCTGACGATGCCGCCCGCAAACGCGCCGAAAGTGTCAGCGGGAACGGCAAAAAACGGGATAAAATTGTTCCAATTCCCAAAACCGCCGAGAAAACCGAAGGCGATGATAAAAAGCAAGGTCGCGATTTTCAGAAACGTCAAAACTTTCAGCAAATTTGCGCCGAGCCTGGCGCCCAGAATATTTATCAAACCTAAAACGATCACGACCGAAATCGCAAAAATCGCTTGTTGATTGGGTGAAAGCGGCACGAGAAAAACAAAATATTTTGTCAATCCGACCGCAAAAATCGCGGTCAAACCGGGATCAAGCACGAGCAGATCCATCCAGCCGTAAAGAAACGCCGCCGGTTTTCCCCAAATTTCGCGCAGGTAAACATAACTTCCGCCGGCTTCGGGAAATCGCGCCGCGAGCTCGCCGTAGCACAATGCGCCGCTCAGGGTCATTGCGCCCATCAAAACCCAAATTGCCAAAAGCCAAAACGGTGAGCCGACCGATTTCGCCATTCCCGCCGGTACGAGAAAAATACCGACAGCAATTGACTGACCGACCAGTAAAACAACTGTCGTCCACAATCCGAATTGTCTTTTTAATTGCATTTTTAGCCACAAATTACACGAATAACAAGAATGAGAATCAAATTATTTGTGTCATTCGTGTTATTCGTGGCGGAAAGTTTTAGAAAGTAAATCGTGCGGCGAATTGAAAAGCTCTCGGTCCGCCCGAACCGAAAACTCCGCCCGCGGTCGTCACTGGCTGACCGAAATTCGGCGTACCCAAAACGTTTCCATAACCCGAGTAATTAGTGTTTGAAACGCCTAAAATATTCGTCGTATTAAAAACATTAAAAACTTCGACGATCGGTTCTAAACTAAATCTTTCCTTGAACTTGAAGATCTTCGCCAACCGCAGATCGAGCGAACTGAAATTATCGTTGAATTTTGCATTCGCAGGCGCCAGCGGTAACCGGTTTGCCGGACTGCGCGAAGCGTTGTACTGCGTCAGAAAAGCATTTAACTCACTCGCATTTTTGAATAGCCGCCCGCCCGCATTGCGCTGCAATTGCGGGATTCTTGATGAACCGTCGGGCAGAATTATGTCCATCGGAACGCCCGAAGCGAGCGTCAGAATCGGCGAAAGCCGGAAACCGTACGGCAATTCGACCGTGCCCGCAAGGGTGAAACGGTGGCGTTGGTCATTCGGCGTCGGTCCGTATTCGAGCTGTAGATTATTTGAATTGATCGGACCGTTCGAGAACGGGATCTGGTCGTCGTTGGCGTAATTGAAGGCTTTGGAAAGCGCGTAATTGGCACGAAAACTGAAACGATCGGCAAATCTTTTCTCGACGCTCAAAAGCAAGCCGTCGTATTTGAATTTGACGCTCGATTCAAGATTGACCACGCGGTCGGGTCCGCCGACAACCGGATTATTAACGACACCGATATTGCGTCCGATGATAAAGCTTGTCCCGAAATTATGCAGAAGATCGGCGCGAAAAACGTAATTATGCGCAAATTCCCATTGAAACCCGAGATTCGATTGCTGAACCATCGGATTCTGCAAATCGTTGTCGATGATATTGATTCCCGACGCGCCCGCGCCCGGCAGAACAAAACCGCTGAACGGATTGGCGATCGTCGGCGCAAACGGCAAAAATCTTCCGTTCTGGTCAAGGAAAATCGGCACGCCATTCTGGTCGGTGAGAGCGTTTCCGGCACGCACCGAAACGGGCAAAGCGCGTCCGTCGAGCCCGCGTTCGAGCGTGATGAGCTCCAGAACAACGCGGTCGTAATAAATTCCGTAACCGCCGTGAAAACTCAGTTTGTCGCTTAAAACCGAGTAATTAAAACCGATGCGCGGCGCGAAATTATTCAGATCCGCCTTGCGGTCGCCCTTATAAAATGAAGCGACGAGCGGGTTGACCGAGCCGTAACCCGAATTGTTTTTAACGTTTGTATCGGCTTCGTAGCGCAGCCCGAGATTGAGCGTGAAATTATTCGTGACGCGCCAATCGTCCTGTGCGAAAAAGGCGAAATAATTGTTGTCAACATCCGACAAATTCAGATCGCGGTCGGGAAACTGGCTTCGCAGAGTGACGGCGAAAAGCAGATCGCCGTCGTTGATCTGCCCGTCGTTGTTGCGGTCGGCGTTGGCGAAATCCTGCACGAATTCGATTCTGCCCTGCCGGAAAACGCCTAAGAACAAGCTCGAATCGACGCGCTGAAACTCACCGCCGAATTTTAATGTATGACTGCCGGCAACCATTGAAAAAGCGTCCGAAAATTGCAGACGATTTTGCGTCGTTCCCTGCGGAACGCGAAAGCTCGAACCGTCGAGAATGCT
>DATLOR010000421.1:0-11424 GCA_035536135.1 Pyrinomonadaceae bacterium
TACTTAAGAAATCGGGCGAGTTTCTACCGAATTCGCCGGTGCGATAGATCTGTGTTTCGCGCCAGGTGCGTCCGGCGTCACGTGTGATAAACATTTTCTTGCCCGCGACCAGGTAACCGTTGTCGTCGTTGCGAAAATAGATTTCGTTGATGTTTTCGGTGGTGCCGATTTCCTGTTTTGTCCAGTTTCGTCCACCGTCGCCCGTCCACGCCAGATAACCGTTGTCGCCCGCGATCCAGCCTTTTTCTGCCGAAGTAAAAAAGACGGCTACCAGATCGCCGCTGCCTTTGCCGCGATTAAGTTTCCAGTTTGTTTGAGCCGCAACAAATTGAATCGAAAGAAATATCGCAAATAAAAATAAACCCGTTTTTTTGATAAAAGCCACTTAAAAATTCTCCCTCAAGCAAAATAAAAGGCGATTTATGATGAATTTAAAGATAACCTTTTTTCCACCAAAAATCACCCGCTGATAAGGTATGAGCAATGAAGGATGAAGGATGAGTTCAGAAAAAAATAATATTTCATCCCTCATCCTTCAACCTTCATCCATTACTTAATAATTCGATAAACCTTTCCTTTCCAAACAACCACGACCTGTTCGCCGAGTGCGAAGAATTGCGCCAGTTCTTTTTCTTTCGCAACCAGATCGAAGTATTCGTTTGAAGCAAATTGCAGTTTCGTTTCCGATATTTTGGCTTCTTCCTTGAATTCGGAATCGATCCAAACGCCGTTTTCGAGATAGAAAGTTTTGACACCGACTTTTTTGACCGCGATTTGCCCGTCAACTCTGATCAATTCCTCGTCGGATGTCACGCTCACGGTTTCCTGTTTCCTTTTCGCATCTTTACTCGCCCTGACGGCATCTTCTCCGGTGACGGTGACTTGTGAGCTGAAGGTCGTCCCTTTCGGTAAATTATCAACTCTTTGCCGGGTTATATTTGAATTGATGGCACCCGAACTGCCGTCAATCTGAAAACCGTTTTCAGTCGCGAGATACGAAGTGTAAGGCGTGACAATGCCGTAACGCGTTCCGAGATCAACAATCTCGTCGCGCAGTTCCTTGTTTTCGCCGTTCGAACGGATCTGCTCGATCAGCCAGCCGACCCTTCGGGTTGCCCAGAGACGCGGCAAAAACTCGTTCTTGTCGGCTCGCAGCGGAAAATCGAGATCCGAATAATTAAACGTCCGCGTTTCGCGTCCCGTTTTTCCTTTCAGATGCAGCGTGATGTTGTTCAAATCGCTTGTGTTTCGATAACGTCCGATGATTGTCAATTGCGAACCTTTGAAAATATCGTTAAGCGCACGCGGATACATCAAATCGGTCTGCACGCCGCCGAAATCCATTTCCAAACCCGTCAAAACCGGCGAATTAACTTTCGTAAAAAAGTTTGAAACCTTAATTTCCAGATCTTCCTTCGGCTCGACATAATCAGCCGTTCCCGAATTTTCTTCGGCAAGCTTGTCAAGAAGCTGCGTGTTGACATCATAGCCGACGCCGAACGTGAACATCCTTAAGCCGTCAACCCTTATTTCACGGGAATTTTTAATGATCTTATCAATATTTGCTTCACCGACCGTCGGGCGACCGTCGGTCAAAAACACGAGCATTTTCGGTCTGTCCGAAGAATCGAATTGTTTCAAAGCGGCTTTTAAGGCGTCGTTGATATTCGTGCCGCCGTTCGGCTGAAGTTTTTTGACGAATTCTTCGCCGCGCCTGCGGTTGTCGGTGTTCGAGGCGATCAGCTTGTCTTCAAAAAGATGCTCTTCACCGGCGAAATTGATAACGTTGAAACGGTCGCCGTCGCGTAAGGTGCGGACGCCGAAAAGCAGTGCGTTGCGCGCTTTTTCCATCTTGCCTTCGTCCGCCATCGAACCCGATGTGTCGAGCACGAAAACGATGTCTTTATTGACCAACTGGCTTTCCGTGACAGTGTCTTTCGGAGAAATTTGCAGCAAAAAATAACCGTCTTTGCCGGGTTCGCGGTAGGTCAGCAGCGACATTCCGAAATCGTTGTTCGATAAACCGTAAAAAAGCTGAAAATCGTTATCGTTGCTCGACGTTTCAAACGAAACTGAGGCGGAATTTTCGCCTTTCCGCTTGACCTCAACCTGATGCGACGGCGAATAAATATTCCGCAAGGCTTCGCGCCCGACGATCTCGATCTTGCCGGAAACCGTGCCGAACGTCTGCGCCGGCAAATTTCGCCGAACATTTTCGTCCGCCTGTCTCTGCCAGAGATTTCTGCCCGTTCCGAGCGGGTAGCGATACGCGACGGTGCCGGATTCGGCTTTCAAAACCTGTGAATAGGTCATTTCGAGTTTTTTGTCGGAATTCGGCGGAATTGGAAAAATCGAAGCCTGAAACAAATCTTTTCCCGCATATTCGAGCAGTCCCGGATCCCGCTGACGACGAACGATCTCATCATAAATTCGTCGCGCTTCTTCGCGTGTGCGAACTTCGCCGACAAGTTTTTTGCCGTTTTCCCAGATCGCAAATTCAACGATCGAAGCCGTTTCGGGAATCGGAAAAAAATACGTGCCTTCGAGCGTGTAAGGCGTGTCGTTGCGAAAAACCTGTTCGAGATGCGTCGTTGCGACTTGCCCGTTAATTTTTGTATCGATCTGAATTGATTTGACGGGAAGCGCGTTCGGAATCGGCACAGGACGCGGAATCGGTCGCGGCGTACATGGGCGCATATCGCAAATGATCGGTATGATAACACCTTGCGCGTAAGCGGAGAGTGCGAAAAAAAAGGCGGCAAAGACAATACAGACCGCCATTGAAATGGATTTCAGATTCATAAATTTCTCCCAAAAAACAGAGTTTAAGCGCGGATTTTTATTTATTTACGCTTGTTTGACGTTTTAAAGAACGCGCGAAGTTGCTTTGGCTTGCAAGTTTTTTAGAGATTTTTGAAATTTCCCGGGTTATTTTTATTTGACTGTCAATCTAAAAAAACTTTAGCTTGTTCCTGCCGTGCAAGGCAGACAGCAAACTAAAGTTTTTTTTAGATTTATTTTGATTGAAACTTTCTATTGTTCTTTCGGCTGATCGCTTAAAGCATCGTCGATATCTTTTTCGAGCACCGCCCGAAGTTTTTCAACCAACTGATCGGCTTTCTGGACGTTTTGTTCCAGATTGGTTTTGGTCGACTGAATTTGGATCAGCAGACTTTCGAGATTTCGCTTTTCGGATTCGAGATTTTTCTTTTTCATCTCGCGCAGTTCTTCGGGACGCATTGTTCCGGCAAAAGCGACTTGGCGTTCGATCATTTCGGGACGAATATCGTAATCGATCGTTTCGAGTTTCGTTTTGATCGAGCTTTCCTTTTCAACCAATTCGAAAAGCTGTTTTCTGAGAGATTCGGCACGTTGTTCGGCACGGGTCAGAATGTCCAGATTCAGGAGCAGACGTCTTTGTTTTTCGTCGTATTCGTTTTGTTTCGAGGATTCGAGCGTTTTCACACGCGTACTCATTTCCTTCATACGGGTGCTCATTTTGCTCAGTTTTTCATCAAATGTTTCGGGCTCGGTTTCGACCTGATTTTCGGTCGGCGTTTCGACCGTTCCCGTAATAATTTGCCGGTTCTGATCCGAATACTGGTCTGCCTGACTGACAATTACGGGCAGGGTTGACGGCGACACGGGTTTTGGAACCGTCGAGGTAGTTGTCGTCTTCTTTTTGGTCGTTTTTTTCTTCCGGGTCTGTGCGTTCGCCGGAGCCGCCAGAATAAAAAGTCCGAGCAATAAAAAAACCGCCGCCGCCGTCGCCGTAAATTTAACCGTTAAGTTTTTCATAATTCTATTTCCCGTTTTTCCCCGAATCTTTTTTATCGGGAAGCAGATCGCCCGTAAAAAATTCGATCAGATTTTTGCCCGTTCCGACAAACGGAATGGCGTCCAGTCCTGAGTTTAGCACGCCCTTGAAAACACCTTTTTTCTTGATGTCGTAACCGACAAACCCGATCGCCATAAATGTTCCGAGATAAGGAACGGATTTGGCAACGCGTCGTGCCGCCATCCAACCACCCGCTTCCGCCGCTTTTCGTTTCAGAGTTTTTTTATTTTCAGTCATAAACTTTTAGCTTAACAATCGCTTGATTTTTTTGATGCTAAAAGAATACTCTAAATTTGCACGAAGTTTCCAGATAAAAGTTCCATTAAAAAGTAAAACTATGTCCTTGAAAGTCGAGAAACTCTCCAAAAGATACGAACAAAATTGGGTTTTGAAAGACGTTTCGTTTGAAGCTGACGAAGGCGAGATTCTCGGCGTTTTCGGCGTCACGGGCGCGGGCAAATCGACTTTAATTCGCATTATCAGCGGTTCCGAAAGCTGCAGCGGCGGAACGATTAATCATAATTCAAACGATGTAACGATGCTTTCGTGCGACGAGCGTAATTTTCATTTCCCGAAATTAACGAATGAATCTTTCTGGAAAAAGCTTTTCAAAACCGAAAAAAAATCGCAGTTAGCCGATGGCGAAGGTCAGGTTTTGGCATTAAACGAAGCATTGGAAAATGCCGAAAGCGTTCTGCTTCTCGACGATTCGTTTTGTTATATGGACAGGCTTTTGCGCTATGAAAATTATAAAAAGCTCAAAGATTCCGTCCGGCAAAGAAAGTTAACGGTCATTGTTGCGACCAATGATTTTGGAGAAGCAATGACGCTTTGCGACCGCGTCGTAGTTTTGGATAAAGGCGAAGTTCTGCAAATCGGAACGCCGCAGGAAATTTATCTAAACCCCGTATCCGCAAAAGTTGCATACATTTCGGGCAGAAATAATTTGATCGAAGCGAGGCGTTTGACCTCGAATAAAATCGAAACTCCCGAATTTCAGACCATCAAAGGCGAACACCGTCTTTTTACCGCCAAGCCCGACAAATCGAAATTTGCGCCGATCAATCAGAACAATATTCTGACCATTCGACCCGAGCATATTTCGATCTCGTTCGGCGCGTCATTTCCCGAAGATAATTTGTTAAAAGCTAAAATTACGGATGTCAGATTTCAAGGTGCAACCACGCTCGTCGTTCTCGAAGCCAACGGCTTGGTGCTCGAAGCCTTGGTTTTACGGCTCGTCGGTTTAACGGTCGGCGAAGAATGCGTGGTCGGACTTCCGCCGGACAGGATTACCGTCTTTAAAAATTAAAACGGCAAAAACACATTTTGGAGTCGTGTTTTTGCCGTTTTTGATTACAGCATCGGCGTTAAAACAATCTCGACGCGACGGTTTTTCGCACGATTGGCAACCGTTGTATTGGCAGCCAGCGGCAGTGTCGCGCCCAGTCCTTTTGCCTCGACGCGGTCTTGATTTGTGCCCGAACTGATGAGTTTGTCAACGATCGCCTGTGCGCGTTCCTGTGTCAAAGCCTGTAATTCTTCGGGCGTTCCCTTGTTGTCGGTGTGCGATTCGACCGAGATCTTATAGTCGGGATTGCTCGCCAGAAGCTGTGCGAGCGAAGTAATTTTTCCCTGCGCGGTCGGCGCAAAACTGCTGACCCGCGCGCTTGTCCAGAAATTTTCGGGCAACACCAGAACAATCCCGCGTTCGTTTTGTCGAACCGTTCCGAATTGTTTCAGGCTTTGCAGTAAAACCCCCTGATTTGCCTGAAACTGCGCCACGCGGGTTTGCTGTTCCTGCTGTTGCTGGGCTTCCTGTTTTTCTTTTTCGATTTGTTCGAGACGCTGTTTGTCGTTTTGCGATTCTACTTTGATTCTGCCTAATTCTTCACGCGCTTTGCCGAGCTCTTCGCGCAATTCTTTGACTTGATTGGCATAATTTGCCGCATCGCGTTCGGCAAGCTCGCGGTTGCGCGTTTCGCGTGCAAGCTCGGCTTTGAGGTCGGCAACCTGATTGAGCGCGTCCGTATATTTTTCTTCGGACTGGCGGATTTCCGCGTCCTGCTTGGTTTTTTCGTTACGTTTTTCGCGGGCTTCCTTGCGGGCAATTGCGGTTTGCTCGGCTTTGACTGCTGATGAGATCGCCTGCCGCGCCGTGATGTCGATCGTTTCTTCCGGGCGGCTCGCCTTCCACGCGTTTTCCGCGTTCAGCAAAAGTGCTTGCGCCTGCTGAAAGTCTTCGGGCGCATCGCGTTCCGCTCCGGCAAATTTCGCTAAAGCAACGGCTTGTTTCGCCTGCAAAATCGTCGAAGGCGTTTTTTGATAATCAATTTCGGCGATTTCCGGCGTTCGCGCATCGCGGAAAAAATCCGACGAATTTCCGAAATACTGCACCGCCCGCACGGTCGCAATGGTCTTTCCGGTCGGCGAATACGGACTCAGATTTTCAAGCATGATCGCCTGCGACGGACGGCGCACCAGAAAATGCGGTTCCGCCGTAATGATCAGCGCAAATGTCTGCAGCGGCGTGGTCACAGAAATTTTCGAATCGAATTCAAAAGTCCCGCGCCGTTTGATTTCGCCGAGATTGTCAACCTGCCCGTCGGGTGAAATCGCCCATAACACATATGTCGCAAAACCCGCTCCGAGTTCGAAAGGGCGCGGCATTTTCGAAACCGTCACTTCGATTTCCGTACCGTTTTTGCTCGTTCGTTTGATTCGTCCTTCGCCCTTCATCCGCGGAAAACGCGTCGTTCCGCGAAACTGCGTGATCACGATTTCGTCCAAAGGATAGGTTATCGCGGTCGTCTGCCGCGCCACGTCAACTTGCCCGAAGGTAAAAATCACGGTTGAAAAAATGAATAAAAATGTCGCTATGTATTTGATTATCTTTGAATTTTGCATATTTTCTCCGAAAAGCGCGATGCCTTTAGAAAGATGCCATATTTTATTTTAACGTTGCAAATTACGGCTTCGCCAAATTCAAGATTCGAGATTACAGATTCAAGATTCAAGGGCAAAATAATTTTGAATCTTGAATCTTGAATTTGTAATCCGCGCCTGCGGAAAGTATATTCAAATTTTTGTAAGCCGATGAAGGATTTCAAACGACTCTTAAAATATCTGCGCCCTTACTGGATGATTTTTGTGATTGCGGCGGTCGCAATGTTTCTCGGCGCGATTTTTGAAACGGCAACCGGCGCACTGCTCGTGCCGATTTTTGACCAATTTCTTGGAAATCCCTCGCAGGAATCAAAAACTCTTTTTGATCTGCACAGCCTGATCCCGCGCAACGATTGGTTTCGGGCGTGGGTGATGATTTCCGTGCTTTTGCTCTCGTTTACGATTGCCAAAGGAATTGCCGAATTTTTTTCGTCGTATTTGATGGCAAAGATCGGGCAAACGGCGGTTTTGGATCTGCGCAAAGAACTTTACGAACATCTTTTGCAGCAGCCGACCAGCTTTTTTGAACGCCATCGCACGAATTATCTGGTTTCGCGGCTGGTCAATTCCTGCGCGGCGATCGAGCTCGCGGTTTCGTCAAACCTGCGCGACGTTCTGCGCGAAGCTTTTATGCTTTTTGCCTTTCTCGGCGCGGCTTTTTACTACAACGCGAAGTTAATGTTCGGAGCTTTGATCATTGCCCCGATCATCGGCGGAATGACCGCAAAATTCAGCAAATCGCTCAGAAAATTAGCGGAAGAATCGTTTGAAGGCAACAAACTTTTGACCGATACGGCGCAGGAAACGCTCGCGAACCAAACGATCGTCAAAGCCTACACCGCCGAAGAACGCGAAAAATCGCGCTTTTTGAAAGCCGCCAACATCATCGCCCGCGCAAACCTGCGTTCGGCAAAGATCGCCGCGACTTCGCCGCCGACGATCGAACTAATCGGCATTATCGCCGTCATCGTTTTTTTCTACTTCGGTCTGCGCGAGATCAATGCCAAAGCAATGGACGCGGCGCAATTTTTCACGTTTTTATTCTTTCTTTTCCGCAGCTACGACCCGATGCGAAAAATTTCGCGCCAGCACAACGAATTGACCAAAGCCTTTGCGGCGGCGCGCGACGTTTGGGATATTTTGGACGAAGACGAGATTTTGCCCGAAAAACCCGATGCGGTTGAACTGAAATCTCTGCAAAACAAGATCGAGCTCAGAAATGTTTCGTTCAATTATCAAACCGACGATAAAAAGATTCTCCAAAATGTCAGTTTAGAGATTCCAAAGGGAGCGATGATCGCGCTCGTCGGCGAAAGCGGCGGCGGGAAATCCTCTTTAATTAAACTAGTTCAAAGGCTTTACGACCCAACGGACGGCGCAATTTTCTGGGACGAAAATGATTTGCGCGGCGTGAAACTTTTGAGTTTGAAAAAGCAGATCGCGCTCGTTACGCAGGAAACCGTTTTGTTTAACGACACGATTCGCTACAACATTTCTTACGGTAATCCGCAGGCGACCGATGCAATGATCGCCGAAGCTGCACGGATCGCCTTTGCCGATGATTTTATCGCGGAAATGCCGAACGGTTACGACACGATTGTCGGAGAGCGCGGAATTTTTCTCTCCGGCGGTCAGCGTCAGCGAATTGCGATTGCCCGCGCAGTTTTGATCAATGCGCCGGTTTTGATTTTGGACGAAGCAACCTCGGCGCTCGACACCGAAAGCGAAAGACTCGTTCAAAAAGCTCTGGCAAATCTGATGCAGAATAAAACTTCGATCGTCATTGCGCATCGCCTTTCGACGATT
Organism: Pyrinomonadaceae bacterium; assembly: GCA_035536135.1. Taxonomy (GTDB): domain Bacteria; phylum Acidobacteriota; class Blastocatellia; order Pyrinomonadales; family Pyrinomonadaceae; genus JAFDVJ01. The sequence goes on from DATLOR010000421.1 coordinate 8,591, forward strand.
CGCAAAGCCAACAAGATCGTCGTCATGGAAAAAGGCAAGATCGTTCAAACCGGAACGCACGACGAGCTTTTGGAAAAAGGCGGAACATACAAACGGCTTTACGAAATGCAGTTTGCCGAAGAAGAAACTGAAATCGTTTCGTGAATTTTTAGGCTTTTTCGTGGTTAAATATAAAAACTTATGAAATCAATGACAGGCTTCGGTCGCGGCGTAGTGCAGGAAATGGATTTTGCCGTCACCGTTGAATTAAAAACAGTCAACAACCGCTTTTTGGATATAAATTTAAGGCTTTCGGGCGAGCTTGGCGCGCTTGAATCGACCGTCAAACGCCAGATCGGAAACCGTCTTTCGCGCGGTCGGATCGAGGTAAACTTAAGTTATGAGCGCACGACGGAAATCAATTACGAGCTGAATCGCCCGATGATCACGGGTTATCTGGCGGCGATGAAGCAGATGCAGGAAGAATTTTCGCTTACGGGCGAGCCTGATCTGAATGTTGTCGCGCGGCTTCCGAACGTTCTTTTGCCGAAAAAGGATGATCTGAGCGAAGATTTTATCGTCGGTGTTGAAAAAGCCCTGAATACCGCGCTTGACGATTTGGAAAAAATGCGCGAAAACGAAGGTGAAATGCTGCGCAACGAACTGAATTTTCGGCTGACGGAAATCGAAAATCGTTTGCCGGTAATTGAAAGCGAATCCAATAATGTCGCCGAAGAATATCTTGTCCGGCTCAAGAAAAAGATCAGCGATTTTCTTTCAAAATCCGATTCGCAAATCGAGATCGATCAGGGCAGATTGGCGCAGGAAGTCGCGTATTTAGCCGACCGCAGCGACATTTCCGAAGAAATTCAGCGGCTCAAAAGCCACATCGAACAGTTTCGCCAGATTATGGCGGACGAAAAAGATGTCGGCAAACGGCTTGATTTTCTGACGCAGGAATTAAACCGCGAAGCCAATACGATCGCGTCGAAAACCAACAATCTGATCGTTAAGGAAAACGCTTTGGCGTGTAAATCCGAAATCGAGAAAATCCGCGAACAGGTGCAAAACGTAGAATAGTTCGTTGTTTGTGGTTAGTTGTTCACTGCAAATTCAATGAGCAGCGAACAACTAACCACAAACAATTGACAGTAAACAATGAAAGGAAATTTAATCATCATCAGCTCGCCGTCGGGCGGCGGGAAAGGAACTTTGATCAAGGAAGTTCTGAAAACAACCGCGAATATCGGTTATTCGGTTTCTTACACGACGCGTCCGATGCGCGATGGCGAAGAAAACGAGCGCGATTATTTTTTTGTCTCGCACGAAGAATTCGAGAATAAAATTTCGCATCACGATTTTCTCGAATACGCCGTCGTTCACGGAAACTTTTACGGGACTTCGAAAACCCAGGTCAATAAGGACATTAACAATGGGCGCGATGTGATCCTGGAAATCGACGTGCAAGGCGCGGAAAACATTATGAAGGATTTTCCCGAAGCCGTGAGCATTTTTATCCTTCCGCCGACCTATGAGATCTTGCGCGAAAGATTGACGGCGCGGGCGACCGAAACGCACGAAAATTTAGCCTTGCGTTTGCGCAATTCGTTCGGCGAAGTTCAAAAATATCAGGAGTTTGAATATATCGTCATCAACGACGACCGTTTGCGCGCAACCAATGATTTGCAGACGATAATTTTGGCGGAAAGATTAAAGCGTGTTAGACAAACCGGGGCGATTCAGGGTATTCTTGATAGTTTCGACATCTCTAAATTCAATACAGTTGGAGATTAAAGGAAATTATGGCAGAACAAATAATCGAAGAAACCGAAGAAACCGCTGAAAATACGGAAAATTCCGAAAACGGCGGACGGCAGGCGCAACCGGCAATTGACTCAAAATATCGCATGATAATTTTAGCCGCGCAGCGAAGCAAACAGCTTCAACGCGGTGCGACGCCTCGTGTCGAAGCCGACCCGCGCAAAACCAAACCGACGCGCATTGCGATGAAAGAACTTGAATCGGGCAAAGTTCATTTTGAAACGCTGACCGAATTACAGTTTTCGACAAAGCAGTAAAAAATCACGTAATTTTTCGTTTTTTACTCCAAAGAACAAATTTGGAGGCGGTTTTCCGCGCCTCGACTTCGAACGGAATCTCAAAATAGGCTTCGGCGCGCGACATCAAATCCCACTTCCCTCTTTTTCTTAAATTCGACAGGTAACTTTTAAAATAAAGCCATAAAAACCTGAAAAATCCTTCACGCCGATACTGCAGAACGTGCGTTATTTCGTGAACGACCAGTTCTTCTTCGAGCCTTAATTTCTGATTTTCGCTGACCCAGAAGTTTTCGGGGAAAATATATATCCGTTTGCCGATCGTGATTCCTTCGATCTTCAAAAAAGAAGTTAAATAATTCGTAAATCTTCCGCCGTAAAAATAAATTTCAGGCAAACGAAAGTCTTCTTCGCCGAGATATTCACGAAAAAAATCTTCTATTTTCTGGTGTGATTTTGCGCCGAGCTTCATTTTAAAATAGAAAAAGCCGCTAAAGATAACGGCTTTCGGTCGTTTTAAGTTTTGGTTAAATTACTTGTTGACGTTTTTTCCAGCATTGCTGATCGCATCGCCGACGGCATCGATCGTTTCACCGACACCGCGTTTGAGTTTTCCCCAGGTTTCCTGTGTTTCACCTTCGGCATTCTGAACTTCGCCCTCGGCTTCAAGGTCGCGGTCGCCGGTTAATTCACCAACTTTGTCCTTTACCGTTCCCTTGACCTGTTCCCATTTTCCGCCAACTTCATCTTTATTTGGTATTGCCATAATTCAATTTTGGATTTTGGATTGCCGATTTT
>DATLOR010000422.1:0-5406 GCA_035536135.1 Pyrinomonadaceae bacterium
GTTCATCAATAAAACTGAAATGCTGTCGTTTCTGTGGTTAAATAAATTCCTATGAACTTTCGAAGGATTAAGCTTTTACAAATTTTCGTCATTATCTTTTTAACTTTTATGACTGCAAACGCGCAAAGCGAATCACCGAACGTGCCGAAGGATTGGCAGACTCTTGCGGAAGCGACCGATTACCGCAAAAGCTGGAATTACGCCGACACGATCGCGTTCGCACAAAAACTCGATAAATCATCGGACAAAATCGTTTACAAATCGTTCGGCAAAAGCGGCGAGGGACGCGATTTGCCGCTTCTGATCGTTTCGGACGGCAAAGAATTTACGCCCGAACAAGCGAAAAAAAGCGGCAAGGCGATAATTTTGATTCAAGCCGGAATTCATTCGGGCGAGATTGACGGCAAAGACGCGGGATTTGCACTGCTTCGCGATATTGCGATCACCAAATCACGCGCCGGTTTGCTGAAAGATTGCGTTTTACTTTTCGTGCCGATCTACAATGTTGACGGGCACGAAATGGCTTCGCCGTATAATCGCATCAATCAAAACGGTCCCGACGAAATGGGTTGGCGGGCAACCTCGGCAGGCTTGAATCTGAACCGCGATTATATGAAGGCGGACGCGCCCGAAACGCGTGCTTTTTTGCGCCTTTGGAATTCCTGGAAGCCCGATTTTTTCTTCGATCTGCACGTCACGGACGGCGCGGATTTTCAATACAACATCACTTACGAATACGCGCATTTTCAGGAAGTTTCGCCGTTCATCAAAAACTGGATGAACGAATATTTCGACGGAAAAATCAAAGCGGAAGTCGAAAAAGAAGGTAATCTTTTAACTCACTATTTAGAATTCGGCGGACGCGAAGTAACGAGCGGAATTTATACTTTTATCGCGACGCCAAGATTTGCGACCGGCTATGTCGCGCTTCGCAATCGTCCCGGACTGCTGATCGAAACACATTCGCTCAAACCTTATAAATCCCGTGTCCGCGGAACTTACGACGTGCTCTGGAAAACACTTGAGGAAATCAATCGCTCGAAAGCAAGTCTTTTTGAAGCAAACAAAAAAGCCGATGAAGAAACCGTCGATCGCGGCAAAACTTTCGATGCTAAGCGGCAGTTTCCTTTGCAAATCGGTCTGACCGATAAATTCGCGGATTTTGCGCTTAAAGCCGTCGAATACAAGCTTGAGGACAGCGCGGTTTCGGGCGGAAAAAAACTGGTTTACGGCACGAAACCGTTAGATGTGACGGTCAAAAAATTCGATGATGCGAAGATCAATCAGGGCGTTGCGCCGCCGCTTTACTACATTATTCCGCCGCAGTGGCAGGACGCGATCGAACGGCTCGAAGCGCACGGCATAAACTTTGAAAGAATCAAACAGCCTTTAACGGTCGAAGTTGAAAGTTATCGTTTGACCGAGCCGAAATGGGCGGCGAATTCGTTTGAAAATCGTTTGCCCCTGACCTTTAAGACCGTTCCGATCACCGAAACGCGGACGTTCCCAGCCAATTCCGTATTGGTCCGGCTCGATCAGGAAACGGCGAATGTCGCGATCCACTTATTGGAACCAAATTCGACCGATTCGCTCGCCAGTTGGGGATTTTTCAACGCCGTGTTTGAGATGAAGGAATATTTCAGCGATTACATTATGGAAAAAATCGCCGCCGAAATGCTCGCCAAAGATGCCAATTTGCGCAAGGAATTTGAAGAAAAGTTAAAGGACGAAAAATTTGCCAAAAGTCCGCGGGCGCGACTCCAGTTTTTCTACGAACGCTCGCCGTATTCGGATAAAAGAATCGGAGTTTACCCGGTCGGGCGAATTACGAAAGAGCTTAAAAAGTAAGGAATAATGTTTGCCGAACCGCAAAAAACAGAATATTCGATCTCGGACGAGCAAAAAGCCGAATTCTGGCAAAACGGACATATTTTGTTGCGCAGTGTCGCCGATTCCGAAGAAATAAGACGGTTTCAGCCGGCGGTCAGACAGGCAGTCGATAAATACAACACAGAAACGCGAAGTCTCGAAGAACGAGACACTTACGGAAAAGCTTTTCTGCAAATTATGAATCTTTGGCGGCGCGATGAAGAAGTTAAAAAATTCGTGTTTGCCCGAAAGTTTGCACAAATCGCGGCTGATTTGCTCGGCGTTGAAAAAGTCCGGCTTTACCACGACCAGGCTTTGTTCAAAGAACCGCGCGGCGGTTACACGCCCTGGCATCAGGATCAGTATTACTGGGCTCTCGATACCGAAAAAACGGTGACGATGTGGATGCCGTTAGTAGATATTGACGACGCGTTGGGAATGCTCACGTTTGCTTCCGGTTCGCATAAGAAAGGCGCGCTCGGCAGTCTCGAAATCTCGGACGAAAGCGAGCAGACTTACAAACGGTACATTGCCGAAAACGGTTTTCCGATCGCCAAAGCCGATTCGATGAAGGCGGGCGACGCGACATTTCATCTCGGCTGGACGATCCACAGCGCGGGCGCAAATCTTTCTCCCGTGAAGGCGCGCGAAGTGATGACGATCATTTATTTTGCCGACGGCGCGCGGATTACGCCGCCGCAGAATAAACATCAAATTGCGGATATCGAAGCGTGGATGGGCGGAAAAATGCCCGGCGATATTGCCGATTCAGATCTCAATCCGGTTTTGAACTGAAAAAGTTTTTTGAAGAAAATTATGATATTTCCAAGAGCAAGCGGAGTTTTATTGCATCCGACATCTTTACCAAGCAGATACGGCATCGGCGATTTCGGCGATGAAGCGTATCAATTTGTCGATTTTTTGGTTTCGGCAAAACAAACCTACTGGCAGACCTTGCCGCTCGGACAAACGGGCTACGGCGATTCTCCTTATCAATGTTTTTCGGCATTTGCGGGAAATATTTATCTGATTTCGCTCGATAAATTAGTCGAAGACGGCTTTTTGTCGGAAGACGATTTGCGGGACGCGCCCGAATTTTCGGAAGGCAAAGTCGAATTCGGAAAGGCGATCGATTTCAAGCTTCCGCTGCTCGAAAAAGCTTTCGAAAATTTTCGCCGAACGGACAACGAAACTCTGGCGGAAACCTTTCGGATGTTTTGCCAGTTTAACGCCTACTGGCTCGAAGATTACGCGCTTTTCAGGGCAATCAAGTTTTCGCAAGGTCAAAAATCGTGGCAGGATTGGGACGAGGATCTGAAACTCCGCAAGCCCGAAGCTTTAGAAAATGCGGCGCGAAAACTCAACACGGAAGTTTTTGCCCAGAAGTTTTATCAATTCGCATTTTTCAAACAATGGGACGCGCTGAAAAAATACGCGAATGCGGGCGGCGTAAAGATCGTCGGCGACGTGCCGATCTTTATCGCGCTCGATTCGTGCGATGTTTGGTGCAATCCGCGTGAATTCAAACTTAATGAAGACGGTTCGCCGAAAACGGTCGCGGGCGTTCCGCCGGATTATTTCTCGAAAACCGGACAGCTTTGGGGAAATCCGATCTACAACTGGGACAATATGCGCGCCGACGGTTTCAGCTGGTGGACGCGGCGCGTCAAATTCACTTTGAAAATGTTCGATATTGTCCGGGTTGACCATTTTCGAGGGTTTGCCGCAAGCTGGGAAGTTCCCGGCGGCGATGCGACCGCCGAACGCGGCGAATGGGTCGATGTTCCGGGTAAGGAATTATTTCAAACGCTCAAACACGAGATCGGCGATCTGCCGTTTTGGGCGGAAGATCTGGGCGTGATCACGCCCGATGTCGAGCAGTTGCGCGACGGTTTCGGGTTTCCGGGAATGCGGATCTTGCAGTTTGCCTTCGGCGGCGGCGCGAATAATCACGATCTGCCGCATAAATACATTCAAAACTGCGTGGCTTTTACGGGCACGCACGACAACGACACGACCGTTGGCTGGTTCAACTCCCAAGTGGGCAAAGGTTCGGGGCGCGACGAAGCGCAGATCAAAAAGGAACGCGATTTTTGTCTGAACTATCTGAACACGGACGGTGCGGAAATAAATTGGGATTTTGTCCGCGCGGTTTGGGCAAGCGTCGCCGACACGGCAATCGCGCCGATGCAGGATTTGCTCGGTTTGGACAATAAAGCGCGAATGAATCTGCCCGGTTCGACCGACGGAAACTGGTACTGGCAATGCCGGAGCGGGGATTTTTCGGATGAGATTGCGGAAAGATTAAAGGATTTGACAGAAATTTACGGTAGATAAAATATGAATCCAGAAGCAAGGAAGGTTTTGGATGAACTAAAAACAAAACTCCGAAGAGCATCCGTTGCAAAACTTGGCGGATTTCGTCCGCCTGATGATCCGAAAAGTTCATGGTTTGGAAAGGGAGTTTGCTTAAAAAATGAAGGCTTGCCAGTTTATAAGGAAAAAGCAATGTTTCCTCTGCTGCAGATTAATGTTGCGGAACTCCCGTATGTACCGGAGGAATTATCCGAAACTAAACTTTTGGTGGTTTTTTTTAATCAAGAAGAGTTGCCTTTTAATAAACCAAATGGTGAAGGTTGGCTAATTCGGGAATATAAATCGTTGGAAGGTTTAATGCCTTTGCCGGAGTTGGATTTATCAAATATTTTGCGCTCTTTTCCCATTAAATGGGAATTGGTTGATGATGATTCGCCGGGTTGGGAAAGTGCTTGGGAATTAGTCGATTTAGCCGCTGTTAATGAAGACGAAGAAGCTTCCGATGCCTTTTTTGATGAATTCAACACTTATATTTGCACGAAAGTTGGCGGGTTTCCGGATGAAGTTCAGCACTATGCGGGACTAAAGAATTTTGTTTTTCAAATCGGTTCAGAGGAAAAAGCAAATTGGAGTTGGGGGAATGGCGGAACAGCATATTTTCATAAATATTCTGATACCGAATGGGTTTGGGGTTGTCAGTTCCTATAAACCAAATTTTTTATGAAAAATAATTTACAAAAACTCGGTTTTATATTTCTTACTGTTTGTTGCTCGTTTTTTACAATCAACGCGCAAACGCCGACGGTCGAAAAGGTCGAGCCGCCGAATTGGTGGGCGGATTATTCGATCAACCCGGTGCGCGTCCTGGTAAGCGGAACGAATCTGAAATCGGCGAAAGTCGTCGCCGACAAGGGTTTAACGGCGAGTAATGTCAAAATTTCCGCGAACGGGCATTATCTATTTGCCGATGTTTCGATCCCGAAAAACCAACCCGTCGGTAAATATGATCTGAAAATCACAACGGCAAGCGGAACGGTCAACGCGCCATTTGCAATTTCGCCGAAAATCGCGCGCGCGGGGCGTTTTCAGGGCTACACGCCTGACGACGTGATCTATTTTCTGATGCCCGATCGCTTTGCTGACGGCGATACTTCAAACAACGATCCGGCGAAATCGAAAGGGCTTTATGACCGTTCGAAAGGGCGGCATTATCACGGTGGC
>DATLOR010000423.1:0-4782 GCA_035536135.1 Pyrinomonadaceae bacterium
TCACTACTTGCGCGCGTAGTAACTGCGCGGAAAAGACCGGCTCAGCGGAAACCGAATTTTGTGAGGGTTTATCAATAAACCGGCAATTTTAACGGCTTTCTGCAGCTTGGTTTTGGCAGCGAAAATCCGCCGGTCGTTTAAAATTAATTTTTTCGCACCGAGATTTCGTTCAGATTCGCGTCGTAGCTGACCAGCCCGCCGTTTGCGCCCTGTTCGATCAAAACCTTCCAGGTTATTCCCGAGCTCTCTTTGTCAAAGGAAATATGGTTGAGCTGTCCGTTCGGCAAATCGAGCCTTTGCTTGGCTTTTTGAGCAAGCCCGACGGCATCGACCAGATTTATCGAGCCGAGCGGAAACGGTTCAAAGATCGGATTGGCGGGCAGCGGCGGCAAAGACGATTTTTTCAAACCGTTGATTCCAAAACCGTAAACGTCGATCATTTTGGAATTTTCCGAATTTATCACTTTCAATTCCAACGAATTTTCGCGGATGACGATCGCTTCAAAACGCGCGTTTTCACCGAATTTCGATTTGATCGCGGCGGCGGCATTGTTTAGTTCGGTTTCGTTCAGAACTTTATAATTTGCCGCGCGGTTGGTTTGCGAGAGATTGACGCTGACGATCTCCCCGGCGAGGTTTGCCCGCGCCGACGCGCTTTCGCGTGTGCCTTGAATCTCGACGTCCCAGCCGAACTTGTTGCCGGCATAGGTCATAAACGTCAATTTTTTGACCGCGCCGCCTTCGATCTGGGTTCTCTCCAGCGCGTTTTTGACGATTTGCGGCACGACCGTAAAATCGATCTCTTCAAACGGCAATTTATCCAGAGTCCGCGTATTGCCGTTGAGCTGAACCGGGTTCGGTCCCGCAACGGTAAAACCGAGATAGGTATATTCATCGATATTCTGCGAATTTCCGGGAGTTTCGATTTTCATTGTGAACGTATCTTCGGTGATTTCGACCTGCTGCACCTTGAACGGAAAACCGACTTTGGTTTTGACGGCGTTTGCCGCTTTCTGCGCCGCATCCGCTTTAAAAAAATCGGTCTGTAGCTGCTTCATCATCACCCGGCAGGCGAGAGTCGTCGAAAGCAAAATCAATAACGCGATGCTCAAATTTTTATTTTTCATAATTTCCCGCCCCGGTTCGTAACTTTTATACAAATCCCCTGACGATTGAAAGATTGGAATAAAATCCCGCTAAAAGCACTACTTGAACGAGTAGGTAAATGCGCATTTTTAATGTAAAACCGTTTTTCCGCAGGTGTATCTCTGCCCCCGTAGATGAGCGAAAGGTTGATGCCGGAGATTCATCGGATCAAGTTTCCTCGTCGGTAACAAGCTGTTCGCGCTCGTTTTGCTCTTTTTCAGCCGCGTCCGCATCGAGCAAAGCCTGCACGAGCCGCAAACGGACGAACAGCCGGATTTCCGGTCGGTCGAATTTGTCAGCCAGCGCGACGGCGCGTTCGAAATCGGCGCATCCGAGATTTTTCATCAAAACGGACGAGTTCGGAATGGACATCAAAACCTGTTTGTTCATCGAATTAAAAAGCAATTCGTCCGCTTCGACCGCGCCGCCGCCGTAAAATTCGTCCATCCTGATTCCCGCGCTGATGTATCCGTTCATTTGCCCGATGCTGCTTTCGACGAGCGCAAAGGCTTGTTCCGGCGCAACCCGCGAATAAACGCCCGCCACTTTGGCGACCGATTCCAGTTCGGTCTGTTTTCTGAGCAGACCGGGCATCATCTGGAGCGACTCGCCGAGCAGGGTTTTCGCCGTTTCTTTTTCGCCTTTGGCGGCAAGTGCCGACGCGAGTTCGGTCAAAGTCGCGACGCGTTCCTGATCCGTTTTGAGCGTCGCCAGAATTTTCCGCACTTCTTCGAGATCACCGCGGCGCGCTTTGGCAAGCGGCACGGCGGCTTGGATCTGCTCGAACAGGTAGGCGTAATTTTTGCGGTCTTTGATGCGCTCGGCGATTGCCTGTGCCTTTTCCGGTTCGTTTTCTTCAAGCGCTTTGAGGGCGGCAAAAGAATAACGATAATCGCGGGCGTCCGGCGCGGAAACGTCGGCGAGCTTTGCCAGCTCTTCGGCGTTTTTTTCCTTGCTGTCGTAATAGTACGAGTTTGCTTCGATCACCTTATCGAGCTGTTTCGAGGCTTCCGCGCCGAATTTCAGGCGAATGCGCTGTGCCAGCGCGGGCGCGAAACGCGAGATTTCGGTCATCGTCGTGCCGATCGAATACTGCGCCGGATTGGTTGTTTTCAGAAAGGCATTGGCGATCAATTCGACCAATGCCTTCATTTCGGCATCCGCCAGAACAGGCAGCATTTTCCTGGCTTTATCACGCGAAGCCGTCCGGTTCATTTCCGTCGCCGCGCTGATAAATGTCGCGACTTGCGAGAAATCGATTTCCGTTTCCGGATTCGCGGTCGGCGTATTTCCGTCGGCTGACGGCACGCGGATCTTCAGGCTTTTGATCCTGGCAAGAACGTCTCTGCCGAGATTGGCGGCAAGCCCGGAATCCTCCTGGTGCAAATTTTTGAGCGCTTCGACAAACTGATACGTGACGCCGTTGGCATCGAGCTGCTCTTTTGCCACCGCGTAAGATTTGTCGGGCGCTTTTTTGACGATCGCCGTCGTGATCTGTAATTCCAATTCGCTTGGATCCATCGGATCATAGTCTTCGAGCGGTCTTATTTTAAGCGCGGCAAGCGCGGTCAGTGCCGCCTGTGAATCGCGCAGGGCAAGCGTCAAAACCAGATCCTTGCGCAATTCGGCGAGCTGATAGCGGCGGGAATAATGCTCGGCTTTTTCGCCGGTGGTCATTTCCAAACCTTCCGGCAGGTTGATTCCCGCGAGCAAATTTTGCAGCTCGCCGACCGTATATTGAAACATCGTGCGCGCCGATTGTTCATCGTGCTCCCACATCAGATCCGCGACGATCGTCTGTGCGCGGACACGGTTTTCCGGCAAATTGAACTGCTGGGTTTCGCGCGCGACCGACGCCAGCAATTTTAAAGCGTTTTCTTTTAACTCCGGTGTCAATCCGTCGCGTTTGACATCGGGCGTGGTCGTTTGTGCTGCGGCGGCTGCCGCAAAAAACAGCCCGACAACGAGTAAAAAAGCGAATTGTTTATAAAAAATCATAGTCTCCTCCATAAAAAATAAATGCGTTTGAAATTAACTTAAACGACCTTCGCATTTTCAGCCGGCGGGCGGCTCGCATCTTTCATCGTCTCGGCGAGTAAACCGTAAACCGCCGCCCACGCTTCCTTCGTACGGGCGGTAAATTCCCGGCTCAAAGCCTTTTCGAGCGTCCATAAAAGCGCCTCTCCGACCGAATCGTAATCGCGGTCTTCGACCCCGTAATGCGCGTGACGCGCTCCCAGAGCCCGGACCTGCGGGATGAATTCTTCGATCCGCTCCAGACTTTCGACCGCGTACGTGAGCACCTGCATCAGCTTTTGTCCCTGCGCTTTCATATCGCCTTTGAAAAGCCATTTCAGTTTCGGGTCGAGATCAAACAGCTTTGCATAAAACAACGCGGCTGCCTGTTCCGAAATCGGCGCGACTTTTTCAAAGCTCTTTTGAACTAATTTTATTTGTTCCCCGGTCATAAAAATAAACCTCTGATTTCCGATAAAAATTTGCAGTCTTTAACGGTTCTTTGCCGTTTTCCGGTTTCCGACTGCTTCGACAAACTAAGGCGGAACAAAACGGAAAAAACTATCATCGGCGGTAAAAATATTTTACTTTTTTTTGAATTGTGCTAAATTTGAGGGCGTCACCCGTTAGGTTTTCGATGGATTCGCCCGGTACGGAAAATTTGACCGAATTGCTGATGGCTTGGAGCGACGGCGACGAACTGGCGTTCGAACGGCTCGCGCCGCTGGTGCACGCCGAACTGCACCGGCTTGCCCGCAATTATATGAGCCGCGAGCGCGAAAACCACATCCTGCAAACTTCCGCCTTAATTAACGAAGCGTATCTGCGTTTGATCGACTGGAAAACCGTCAGATGGCAGAATCGCGCCCATTTTTTCGGTGCCGCGTCGAGTATGATGCGCCGCATTCTGGTCGATTTCGCCCGCCAGCGTCCGCGGATCGCCGCTGATAAAGATGCCGAACATATTATGCTCGACGAGGCATTGACCATTTCGAACGAAAAGGACGCGGATCTGATCGCGCTCGACGAAGCATTGGAGTCGCTCGCCGGGTTTGACGAACGCAAAGCGCGAATCGTCGAACTCAGATTTTTCGGCGGCTTAACGGTCGAAGAAACGGCGGAAGTCTTAAAGATCGCGCCGATCACCGTGATGCGCGAATGGCAGAAGGCGCGGGCGTGGCTTTACACCGAACTCAGCGAAAATTAGATTAGTCACGAATAACACAAAACTTCACGAATTATTTTTTTAGTTCCATTCGTGGAGATTTGTGTTATTCGTGACTAAAAATTCTTATGAATCAGGATCGTTGGAAACAAATCGACGAGCTTTTCGATGCGGCGCTTGATTTGCCCGAAGCCGAGCGCGAGGCGTTTTTGTCCGAAAAATGCAGCGGCGACGATGAACTGAAAACCAAAATACAGACGCTTTTAAAGGCGACGACGACCGGCAATTTTCTCGAGCAATCGGCGATGGGCATTGCCGCCCGAAATCTCGCTGACGCGCAAACGCTCATCGTTGACCGGCAGTTTATCGGGCGGACATTCGGAACATTTCGCATCGAACAACAGATCGTATATGTCTGTTTGGTAGATGTTTTTGTTGGGAATGAGTTTTAAGTA
>DATLOR010000424.1:0-3030 GCA_035536135.1 Pyrinomonadaceae bacterium
CATTGACCGCCAATATTTGATGATTTTCAGAATCGATCACAAAAACGGGAAACGGGTTTTTGTCGAACAGGACCCGGTAGCGTTCTTCGCTTTCGCGCAAAGTCCGCTCAAATTTCTTTTGCTCGGTCACGTCGCGCATAATGCTCAGATTTCGCCCCTCGGCAATGTGCGACGCTGAGTATTGAGCTGTCCGCGGTATTCCGCCCGCCCGTAAAAAATCAAACTCGCCCGTTTCTTTTCCCTTTTTGACGTAAGAGCGGTAGAGTTGTTCGACATCGGTTTCGTTCGGTGTCGGAAGATCGGAAACCTTCATTTTCAGAAGCTGTTTGCGCGAATACCCGAGCATCTCGCACGCGGCGCGGTTGACGTCGATGTAATGTCCTTCGTCGTCCGCGATCAGAATCGCGTCGAGGCTCTTCTCGAACAAAAGTCGAAACCTTTCCTCATTCTCCCGCAGCTGATCTTCGCTCTCTTTGCGTTCGGTAATATCAGTTACCAGAACGACTAATCCCTGTACCTCGCCCGATTCATCGCGGAGCGGCGTATAGGTTACGTTAACCCAGCGAGCGCCGGCGTTTTTGTAAGGCAAAAGGTCTTCATAACTGACTTTTTCCCCGGCGAGTGTCGCTTCGAAGCGCGGGCGAATCTTCTCCCACGCCGCGCTGCCGAGAACCTCGCTCATATGTTTGCCGGCAATCTCATCACGCGAGTAGCCGAACCAGCTTTCGTAAGTATGGTTATTGAAACGGTAAAACCCATCCTTATCGACGTATGAAATTAAAACCGGTACCGCATCGGTTATCTGCCGCAGCCGTTCTTCGGCGGCTTCCATTACGTCTTCGACGCTTTTGCGCTGAGTAATGTCCGTGTGGTTCACCACCGCGCCGGTCTGTCCGTTCAGTAAAGGGGTCACGGTTAACAGAAACCAGCGTTTTTTCGCCTTTGAATGACACGGATATTCAATCGTAAAAACCGCTTCTTTGCCGCTGAGCACCGCTTTGATTCCTTCGGCGACCGCGCGGGCGGGCGGTTTCCGGCTGGACGCATAACAAACGTCGAGGTAATTCGCTCCGATACCGGTCGCTGGCAGATAATCCTGACCGCCATTGGCAAGCGTAAAATCCGTCCAGCTTTTATTGACGTGAATTATAGTTCCGTTTTGGTCGAGAACCGCGACTTGAGCCGTGACCGAATTCAATATCCCGCCGAGCAGAATTTCTTCTTCGCGCAGTTTTTCCTCAATTAATTTGCGGTTCGTTATATCGTGCCGAACCGCAATATATTGTAGAGGGTTTCCGCGATCGTCAAGAAACGGAACAATGGTCGTCGATACCCAGTAAAAACTACCGTCTTTTGCTCTGTTTTTGATCTCGCCGCGCCACGTTTTTCCGCCGGCGATCGTTTCCCACAAATTCCGGAAAAATGTTTTCGGATGAAAGCCGGAATTGATTATTCGGTGAGTTTGTCCTAAAAGCTCCGCGCGCGAATATTTTGAAATTTCGCAAAACTTATCGTTGACGTATGTAATTACTCCCTTTGAATCGGTTATCGCGACGATCGAGGATTCATCAAGCGCATTTTTGATGTCGCAAATCTGCTTTGAAATTAGTTTTTCCTTCCCTCTCATTTTAGTTAACAGGCGGTTTTCGGCTAATCTTCAAATGATAACGGACGCGGTCGCGTGAAACCTGCAAAAGCTCCCCGGCGCGCGTGATGTTTCCGCCCGTTCGTTCGAGGGCTTTATTGATCAGCGCCGTTTCCACCGCATCGAGGGAAATTCCCTCGGGCGGAAAATATATATACTGGTTGACATTTGTTTCCTGCCCCTTCGAATCGGGCAGAAACCTTGAAGAAACTTCTTGAATATCGCGGGGCAGAAATTTCATCGTAATTTCCCGGTCGTCCTCGAGAATTAAAGCCCGTTCGATTGCATTTTTGAGTTCGCGAACATTTCCCTTCCAAAGATAGCGGCGGAAGGATTCGGAAACTTCCGGCGAAAGAGTTCGCGGTTGATTTCCTTTCCACGCTTTATCAAGCGTTTTTATAAAATTTTCGGCGAGCAGCAGGATATCGCTGCCGCGCTCGCGAAGCGGCGGCAGGTCGATCTGAATGACCGACAGGCGGTAATAAAGATCGAGACGGAAATTTCCGGCTACGCTTTCCGATTTCAGATCCCGATTGGATGCCGCAATGACGCGCACGTTGAGCGGCAAATCCCGCAGACCGCCGACGCGCCGGAAAGTTCCTTCCTCGAGAACCCGCAGGATCTTAGCCTGCAGGGAAAGCTCCATTTCGCCGATTTCGTCCAGAAAAAGCGTGCCGCCTTCGGCTTGCTCGAAAAGCCCCTCTTTTCTGCCTTTGGCATCCGTGAACGCGCCTTTTTCGTAACCGAAAAGTTCCGATTCCATCAAAGTTGCCGGAATTGCCGCGCAGTTAATCGCCACAAAGGGATGGCGGGCGCGGTCGGGCGACGAAAAATGAATCGCTTTCGCCACCAGATCCTTTCCCGTTCCCGATTCGCCCTGCAGCAGAACGCTCGAAACATCGCTCGCCGCGACCTTTTGAGCAAGCGATTTCATATCCCGCATAGTCGGCGAATCGCCGATTATTTGGTCAAAATTAAATTTGCCGGATTCTTCCAGCTGAATTTTTCTAACCTTCCGGCGCAGCTCGCGGGCTTCGATCCCGTTGCGAATCGTAATTTGTATCTCTTCCAGATTGATCGGTTTTCCGATAAAATCGTAAGCCCCGGCGCGCAGGGCGGCAATCGTATCATCGACCAGAACATTTGCCGTGATCATGATCACGATCGCATCCGGTTGCTGCCGCCTGATTTCGCGCAGCACATCGAGTCCCGAACCGTCCGGAAGATTAATATCAAGCAGCGTGATTGACGGATGCTCAGCCTCGAAAACTTCAAGTGCCGAGCGCACATTTTCCGCTTCCAACGGTGTAAATCCCCAACCGCGCAGGGATTCACTCAGCGTCCATCGAATCAATCGTTCATCATCGACCACGAGAATTTTTTCG
>DATLOR010000425.1:0-8769 GCA_035536135.1 Pyrinomonadaceae bacterium
AATCTGCCGTCGATCGCGCGGGCTTACGGGCTGAAAGAATCGCTCGTTTACCGGCGCTATCATCGCGGGCTGCGCGGAACGGAGTTGATCCCGCCGAAGCTCCGCAAGGATTACGTCCCGCCGCCGCCGAAACCGAAAAAGGAATCTCCGTGGAAGATCGAGATCAAAGGCGTGGTTTACCGGAGTTTGCGCGAAGCCTGCCGGACTTTGGGAATTGATGTCAGCACTTTTACGAACCGCCGCGCAAAGGGCTACACGATCGAGCAATCGCTCGGTCTTGAGCCGATCGTCCGGCAGCCCCGAAAGCTCGGGAAGATCTACGAAATCGACGGCGAAAAATATACTCTGACCGAGCTCGGCAAGAAATTCAACATCAATCTGATGACATTTCTGCGCCGTTTGGACAAAGGCATTTCGCCCAAAGAGGCGGCAACCATGAAGCCTCTCAAAAGAAGTTCCGCAAAGAAATAGCCAGCCCGCAAAAACTACTTTCCAAAAAAAATCAGACGGCTTTTCCCGGTAGTGAAAATTTCACTGCCGGGAAAAGTTCGTGCGGAAATTTTAAATATAAAAAACTCTTATTTACAAATGAAGCAGTCTGCTTTTCGGGCGGTTGCGGTGCAGAATAAATGGAGTTATGATGTGGCTGAAAATGTATGGTTAACCCGTAGATTATCTGTAAAATATTTGGACGAGTCTGGGGAAGGATATATCTGGCGCTCTTTTAATTTAAAGACCTTTAAGGAGGTGCAGATAATGTTAACCAAGACAAATAAAAACTATTCGATCAGCGTTTCTCCCGTTCGCATCGCTGTATTTCTGCTTTTTATCCTTTGCGTGTTCGCCGTAAGCGTCAATGCGCAAAATTCCGATAAGAAAAATCTACCCGTCTGGCAAAGCTACAAAGGCGTCGCCATCGGGATGACCGCCGACGAAATACGCACAAAACTCGGTGCGCCGAAATCCGAAGACTCGGAAGGCTTTTTCTATATTTTCTCGGAAACGGAAAACGCCCAGTTTTTGCTCGACAGCAGCAAAAAAGTGCGGACCATTTCGGTCGTCTTTACCGCCGATCATTCCGCTTCGCCGAACTTCGCCGATGTTTTCGGAAAAACCGCTGAAGTACAGGCAAAGCCCGACGGTTCGATCTACAAAATGGTGAGATATGAAGACGCCGGATACTGGATTTCGTACAGCCGGATGGCGGGCGAGAAAGCGATGGTCATCGTGATGATTCAAAAGATCTAGCGAGCGTTTGAAGGATGATTTGAGGGATGAAGGATGAGGGATGAAAAAGACAACTGAGAACTAAATCTTTCGGTTTTGCCTTTAAACTCATCCCTCTGCCCTCTAATTCGTGTACCAGCGGTAATTCGGCGTTTGCAGACGCTTGATCGAACCTGTTTCGCTGTCGCTGAGGAATAGAAAAACGTCGTAGCTCATAATGAGGCGGCGCAGTTCGGGGTTTATTTCTTTTGAAGTGCGCGCGTAATCGAAGAGCGGTCTTAGATCGACGACCGCGCCCGAATCGCCGGAATTAGCGGCGATCTCCGCAGCGATTTTCGCTAATCCGGCAAACGCGCCTTTGTAGATGTATTCGGAATCGACCGCCGTGTAGATATGAAATGATTTTTGACCGTTGAAATTCGCCAGTTCCGACAGATAATTCCCCAAAGTATATTGTTCGGTGCGTTCCGAGAGTCCGCGGTAAAGATGGAGCTGCCCGAACATTGCGAGGACTTTCGGCAGCGGCTCGCCCGGATTTTGCGCTTCCTTGTAGCTTTTGGCAAAAAGCCTTTTCATATTCAGCTCGCGCATTTTTCCCGATTCGTAAAAAACAGCCGAAGAAGGTCGCGGTTTGGCAACGTAAGGCGCGAAAATGCGGTTTGAAAGCGCGATTTGTTCGATCAGAAAATCGGTTTCGGAATTTTTCGGCGGTTTGAAAGCTGCACGCAAAGCTTCGAAATCTTCCGGTTTGGCGATCTGCACGATGTAATGAATATTTTTCCCGAACCGCTCTTTTTCATACTCCAACGCCTCGTCGAGCAGCTTCTGCGCCGCCGCGCGCGCCGTTTTGTTCGGCGCGAGCTTAACTAATCTTTCATAGATATGCGCCGCGCCGAAAACCTGATTCAAGCCCCAGACCGGATATTTCGCGGTTGAAAGCTTGCCGATCTCGCCGATCATCTGCATCTCGTTTTCGGTTGGCAGGTGAAAAGCGTTCGGATACCGCAGGGCGAGATTAATGACCTCTTCGCCGCCGCCTTTTTTCGCGGCTTCCGAGAGCATTTTGCCCCAAAAGGCATCTTCTTCGAGCGCGAGATGATTAAAATCATACTTTTCGTGAAGCAGGCGAAACAGCGCGCCGCCGAACTCGTGCACGGCGCGTTTATTATGTTCCTCGCCGAGCGCGACGAATTGCACATCATCGAGCGAAGCAGCGATCAAATCCGCGCCCTTTCCCGAAAGTTTGCCGTCCCGGATCCGGATCGGAAAAGCATTTGCCCGCAGTAAATTTTCAAACGAATCGCCTTGGGCGTTGATTTTCGCAAATGACGCCGCGCCTAAAATCAAACAAAATATTAATTTTAAAAAGTTCATACCGTCTTATAAATTCCTTAAAAGCATCTTGATTTTTACGATCAAGCTCATCGATCAGACAGTAAAACACCGCGCGAGTGATTTTTGTGACTAAAACCAGCCGCCTTTGACATCTTTCAAGACGACCTGCGCCGTGTTGTGTCCCGAAGCGGCGAAGACTCCGCCGCCGGGATGGGTTGATGCGCCGGTTAAGTAGAGATTTTTGATCGGCGTTTTGTAGGCGCTCATTTCGGGCAGCGGGCGGAACATGAACATCTGGTCAAAATCCATTTCGACGTGCATCACGTTTCCTCTGAGAAGTCCGAGTCGCTGTTCGAGATCGAGCGGCGATTGGACGAAGCGCGAAATGATCGAGTCTTTGACGTTCGGCGCATAACTGTTGACCGTCTCAATTAATTTATCGGCTTCGCGGTCTTCGATGTCCTTCCAGTTTTCGCCGTTCGCGAGTTCGTAAGGATAATATTGTCCCCAGATAAAAAGCGTGTGTTTGCCCGCCGGGGCGAGGGTCGGGTCAACCGCTGAAAAAGTCATCGCGAGCGCGCCCGGATTTCGTGACGGAATGCCGTTTAAATAATCGGCGTAAGCGTGGTCGAGATAATCCATCGAAGGGCACATCAGCTGCAAACCGTGATGACAATCCGCGGCTTGTCCGCCCGAAGGCGCGGACAGATAATCGGGCAGTTCCGAAACGGCGCAGCGCACGATCATCCCGAAACCGTTGCCGATGCGGACGTTTTCGATTCTTTCGGATAAACCCTCGGGCAGATTCCTTTTGCCGATGAGCTTTAAAAAAAGCGTGTGAACGTGCGCGTTTGAAACGATGCGCGCGGCTTCGATGCGCTCGCCGTTCTCTAAAATAATTCCGCCGGTTTCGTTGTTTTCGACTTCGATACGCGCGACTTCCGCGTTTAATAAAATCTCGCCGCCGTGATGCTCCAGGCATTTTGCCATCGCCTGCGTAAGCGCGCCCGAACCGCCTTTGGGTCGTTTGACGCCGCTTTTGTGGATCATCGAATGCCAGCCTAAGAAATCCCCGCTCGCCATCGCCGTCGGCGGCGGTCCCGACTGCGCCGCGAGCCACGCCATCGCCGCGCGCAAGCCTTCGTGTTTAAAGGTTTGTTTGACGAGCGCGCCGTAGCTCGTCATCAGTTTGCGCACCATATCCGCCGGATTTTTCGACTTCGTGCCGAAGATCATATGCCGCCCGAGATTCATCATTGTCGGCGGTTTCAGGAAAGCTTTGAAAACGCCTTCGTTGAGCTTTTCCCACTCGGTCACGAATTTTTTATAGCGTTCGGCGTCTTCGGGCGAAATGCGCGCGATCGATTCGCAGGTTTTATCGACATCCTTCCAAAAATAGATCGCGCCCGCGCCGTCCGGCAGCGGCGCAAAGGCAAACGGGTCGCAGTCGATATATTCAAGCCCGAATTTCTCAAGCTCCAAATCCTTGATGACGGGCGTCAGATGAATCATGATGTGCGCCGATGAGCCGACATCGATCTTGTAGCCTTCGATCAGATCATCCTGCGTGCAAACCGCGCCGCCGACAATGTGACGGCGTTCGAGCACGACGACTTTAAGCCCCGCTTTTGCCAGGTAACAAGCGCACGTCAAACCGTTGTGTCCGCCGCCGATCACGGCGACATCGTATTTTTGATCCATAAAGAAATATTTTGACATAAATTTGTGCAAAATAAGCGAGCGGCATTAAGTATTTATTTTTTGAAGAATTAAGGTTTTTTATAGCCATTTGACGCGAAATTCTATATAATAGCCGTTAGTCGCCCCCGAGTTTTGTATCACCCCGAATTTTTTTATCCTTTACACAATAATTAATTATTAAGCTGAAACGGCTTGATTCCGATGGTTTTATGCAAAGCCTCATTCTGAATGGATTTGAGGTTTAGTGCGGAATTCGGATTTTAAAAAGGTCGATTTTCGCCGGAGTTTTAAAAGGAGAAAAATGATTACGCTAAATGTAAATAATGTGAATTATCAGGTAAATGTTTCAACCGATACGCCGCTTTTGTGGGTCTTGCGCGATGTCATCGGTTTGACCGGAACGAAATACGGCTGCGGGCGCGAACTGTGCGGCGCGTGCACGGTTCTGATCAACGGACGGGCGGAAAGAACCTGCGAGTATGATGTCGGGTCGGCGGTCGGAAAACAAATCACGACGATCGAAGGATTATCGGCGGATCGTTCGCATCCCGTCCAGCAGGCATGGATCGAACATCAGGTTCCGCAGTGCGGTTTTTGTCAATCGGGAATGATCATGGAAATCGTCGGCGAGCTCAATGACGGCAGACCGAAAGATGAAATTATCAACGAAGTCAGCAATATCTGCTCGTGCGGCACGTTTCAGCGGATTCGCGCGGCGATACTGAGTCTTTAAAGGAAGTAAAAGCGATCATGAAAAAAGAGGAAAAAACGGAAAACCTGATCAGCCGCCGAAGTTTTATCGCGAGTTCGATCGCCGGCGCGTTTATTTTGGCTTTGGATGTTAAAGGCGGAGAAAAGATTCCGCCCGCAGCGGCTTTGGAGGGAAGACCGAACGCCGCTTTGACCGAAACCCAGCTCGGAACCTGGCTGAGAATCGGCGCCGATGAAAAGATCACGATCGTCGTCGGCAGTTCGGAAATGGGACAGGGCATTTTGACCGGACTCGCGCAGCTCGTCGCCGAAGATTTGATGGTTAATTGGACGAATGTCGTCGTCGAACAGGCACGCGCGAGTTCGATCTATAAAAATCCGCTCTACAACGCGCAGATGACCGTCGGCAGCGGCAGTATGCGCGGTTATTATCAAACATTGCGTCTGGCGGGAGCGACCGCCCGCGATATGCTGATCGCCGCCGCCGCCCAGATCTGGAATGTTCCGGTCAATATTTGCCGTGCTTCCAACGGGTTCGTGACCAATACTTCGACAAATGCCATGCTGAGTTACGGGCAATTGGCGGCACAAGCCGCGCAAATGCCCGTGCCGGCAAATCCCGCACTCGTTCCCGATAACGCTTTGCGCTACGTCGGAACCGCGCTCAAGCGCGTTGATATTCCGTTAAAAGTCGACGGCAGCGCGATTTACGGGATGGATGTGCGTCTTCCGAATATGGTTTACGCGTCGGTCAAACATTGTCCGTCGTTCGGCGGAACGCTGGTCGGGACGCCTTCGACTCCGTCGGGCGCGATCGCCGTCGTGCCGCTTCAGGTGATCGCCGGAACGGGACGCGGAACCGAAACTACGGGAATGGTCAACGCCTTTGCAGTGGTCGCCGACAATACCTGGAAGGCGATGCGCATGGCATCTCAAATCCAGGCTAACTGGAATATTCCGGCTTCTTCGCAGCAGCTCAACAGTGCCGATTTCTTTGCGCAAGCCGAAAGTTTTCTGGCAAACGGCGCGCCCGACACCAGAACGGCGGAGGTTGTCGGCTCGATCAGAAAGCAGATGAACCGCGGCAAACCGATCACTGCCACATATTATTTGCCGTACCAGGCACACGCGCCGATGGAAGTTTTAAACTGCACGGTCAGAATATCGGGCACCGCGCCGAGTCAGCGCTGCGAGGTCTGGGCTCCGACGCAAAGTCAGGCGGCGACCGTCGCGACCGTTGCGGCGCTCACCGGATTACCCGCATCGCAGATCGATCTTTACACGACTTTTCTCGGCGGCGGATTGGGACGAAAATTCGAGCAGGATTTTATCAGCCAGGCAATTCAGGTCGCAATGGCGGTCAATCGTCCGGTTAAATTGATGTGGTCGCGCGAAGAAGATTTCCGGCGCGACCAGTATCGCCCGATGGCGGTCATCCAGATCGAAGCCAGTCTGGACGAAGAAAAGAATATTAAAAGCTGGAATTACCGGAACTGTTCGCCCTCGATCGGGCTTCAGCGGCGACCGACCTCGACCACGGTTGACGGTCAGGCGGTCGAAGGCTCGACGACGGCAACCGGGCTTACTTATTCGTTCAAAACGAGAGTCGTCAAGCATCTCGTTCTGCCGGTTCCGATCCCGGTCGGATACTGGCGGTCGGTCGGCAATTCGATCAACACCTTTGCCGCCGAAAGTATGATGGACGAGCTCGCCGCGAGCGCAAATATCGACCCGTATCAATTCCGCCGACAGCATCTGGCAAACAGCCCGCGCGCGCTTGCCGTTCTCGACAAAGCCGCGGCTAACGCAAATTGGAACGGAAGCGTGCCGCTTGGTCGCGCCAGAGGAATTGCGCTGGCGCAGTGTTTCGGCAGTCTCGTTGCGCAGGTCGTCGAAATCTCCGCTCCCGTTGCGGGACAAATCAGGATTCACAATATCTGGTGCGCGGTCGACTGCGGTCGGGCGGTGAATCCCGATTCGGTCAAAGCGCAGATCGAGGGCGGGATCGTTCACGGCATCAACGCGGCTTTATGGGAACAGGTGAAATTCACCGCCGGCGCGTCGAGCGTCAGCAATTTCAACAACACGCGTAAAATACGATTACGTGAAATGCCGCAGATAAACATTGAATTGATGCCGACCAACCCGAACGCACCGCTCGGCGGGGTCGGCGAACCCGGCGTTCCGGCAATCGCTCCCGCCATCGCCAACGCTTATTTCAAGCTGACCGGAAACCGCGTTCGCCAATTGCCTTTTTTCCCGCAATAACGCTGGAAAATAAAAAGCTTCAATTCGTTTGATTGTGATAATAGAAAATGCGTCGGGGCAGTAATTTCAGTAAACGGAAAGATCGTTTCGAAATAATTAAGCGCGCGTCAAACCCTTGTTTGCGCCGTCGATCAGAGCGGCATTTTATTTTTCGCTCAGAGCTTTTAGCTTTCTAGTTCCAGTGCTTCAAGCTCTGCCAGATTTCGGGCAGAGGCTTTTTGGTTTTCCGGCAGACGAGAATTTTATATTTTTCGTAAGAATCGGAAAAGGGATGATTGATCTCTGTTTTTTCTTCGACCGCTTCGCAAGCCTTCTCCGCGTCTTCTTTTTTCGCGCCTAAAATAATCAAAACCTCGCCCGTAAATTCGCGCGGTCCCCAGAGGAAATAGCTCTGGTGTCCGCTGATCGCTTTCGGCAAATTATATTGTCTGCCGAAGAAATCGATCGCGCCCGCTTCGCCGTAATTCGAGGCGAAAATTCCCGCTTTTGCACGTTCTTCGGGCGGCAGGTTATTGTAAACTTCCGCGGTTTTTTCGACCATTTCCTGCCAGCCGAACTGGTCGCTGAAAATCTGCTGGAGCGGGCTGTCGTGCGCGACTTCGGATTTCGGCGGTTTGAAGCCGATCGTTTCCTGGTAAGAAATCAATTTATCGACTGGCAAGACCGGCACGACGACCGGCAGGATTGCGGCGGTTAAAGCGACGATCAGAACGGGATAAGCGTATTTTATGAAACGCAAAGCGCGCACTTTTTCGATCAGTTGCTCCCAGAAAATCGCGCCGCCTGCAAACAGCATCGGGTAAACGGGAACGAGATAATAATCCTTCGCTTTGAGATAAATCATCAGCGCTAAAAGCGCGAGATAACAAACGCCGAGAAAACGAAACCGCTTGCCGTTTTTATCCGCCAAAAAATACCAGATGCCGGCAAGCCAGACGGGAAAGCTCAGCGGATTGAGCGCCATAATTTGTGAAACGAAAAACTGCAAAGGCGACATTTCGACGTTTTTGCCGGTTTTCTGGACGTTTTGCAGTAGTTCGAGGGTCGCAAAATTATTTTGGATCTGCCAGATGATGTTCGGCAGAAAGATCAGCAGAGCGATTGCGCCGCCTGCCCAGAAATATTTATCGAGAAAAACTTTTCTCGTCGGTGTTAAAAGCAAACCGACCACTGTTCCCAAGCCGAAAAAGAGCATCGAATGTTTGTTCATCAAACCGAGCCCGGCAAATAAACCGAAAAGCAGCCAGTTAATTGAGGGACTTTGGATTTTCTGTGCAGAATCTTCAGGTGTCGTTCTGAGAGCGCGAACCGCAAAATAAACGCACGCCGTCCAGAAAACCGGTTCGAGCGAATTCATCGAGAGCAAGTTGTCGATCGCCAGATAAACCGGTGCGCATAAAACGCAGAGACACGCGAGAACCGCCGCCAATCTTCGACCGCCGAATTCTTTAACCAAAAGCGCGGTCAGAAAGATTTTGACCGCGCCCGCGACTGCCGGAAAAAAGCGAATCGCAAACAAAGAATCGC
>DATLOR010000426.1:0-18915 GCA_035536135.1 Pyrinomonadaceae bacterium
CGTGGCGCACTTGCCGTCGGGCGTGGAAATGGTGATGCCGGGCGATAACATCCAGATGGAGATCGAGCTGATCGCGCCGATCGCGATGGAAAAAGGACTGCGTTTCGCGATTCGTGAAGGCGGCAGAACAGTCGGCGCCGGTACAGTTAGTGACATCGTGGAATAGTCATTGGTTGGTTGTCCGTTGTCAGTAGACAACGGACAACGGACAACGAACAAAGGACAAGAATTTTATGTTAAACGAAAAAATTCGCATCAAGCTGAAAGCATACGACCACCGCGTTTTAGACCAGTCAACACAGGAAATTGTGGAAACTGCCAAACGCACGGGCGCACGGATTGCGGGACCGATTCCCCTTCCGACCATCAAAAACAAATGGACGGTTTTGCGCTCGCCGCACGTTGATAAAAAATCACGTGAGCAATTTGAAATCAGAACGCACAAGCGTTTGATGGACATTCTCGACCCGACCGCTGAAACGGTTGATGCGTTGATGAAATTGGATTTACCTGCCGGTGTTGATGTAGAAATCAAAGCATTCGGCAAAAACTAAAACTGATTTTTTGATTCTTGGATCAAAATTAAATTCTGGAGATAAAGATGATTAACGGTATCATCGGTAGAAAAGTAGGAATGACGCAGATTTTCGCTGAGGACGGCACGGTCACACCCGTAACCGTCATCAAAGCAGGACCTTGCGTTGTTGTGCAAACAAAAACGGCGAACGGCAAAGACGGCTATAACGCGGTTCAACTCGGACTGGTCGAAGACAATCCGATCAAGTTGAAAAACGTTTCGAAACCTTTGCGCGGACATTTTGAAAAGACCGGAGGCGGTACGCCGCCGACCCGCATTCTGAAAGAAATTCGTCTCGAAAACGAAGCGGATGTGAGCATCGGCGACCAGGTGAAAGCGGATTTATTCGCGGACGGCGATAAAATTGAAGTCGTCGGCAAATCGAAAGGTCGCGGTTTCGCGGGAACGATTAAGCGTCACAAATTCCGTCGCGGTCCCGAATCACACGGTTCGATGTCGGTTCGTGCACCGGGTTCGATCGGTCAATCGGCTTACCCGTCGCGTGTTATCAAAGGCACGAAATCGTCGGGACATATGGGCGACGAACGCGTCACGGTCAGAGGTTTGACCGTTGCGAGAGTTGATGTGGAAAACAATCTGATTATGGTTCGCGGCGCAGTTCCGGGAGCTAACGGAAGTTTGGTTGTAGTTAAGAAATCTAATAGATAGAGCGCCGGAAAACGCGCGCTCATAACGGAGTAAGATTATGCCTACCGTAAAGGTTCGCAATTTGAGTAACAAAGAAGTCGGTGAAGTCACGCTCGCAGATGCCGTGTTCGGTGTCGAATTAAACGAGTCGTTGATCCATACGGCAGTCAAAAATTATCTGGCAAATCGCCGGCAGGGAACGAGCGCGACGAAAACTCGCGGTAATGTTTCCGGCTCGGGACGCAAGCTTTGGAAGCAGAAGGGAACAGGTCGTGCGCGAATCGCGTCGCTTCGTTCGCCTCTCTGGAAAGGCGGCGGTAACGTTCACGGACCGCAGCCGCGCGATTGGTCTTCGCTTTTGCCGAAGAAAATGCGCCGCGGTGCTCTGCGTTCGGCTCTTTCGGAAAGATTGCGCGAAGGAAATATCATCGTGATCGATGAGATCTCGTTCGAGAATCCGAAAACGAAAGATTTTCTCGGTGCGCTCAGCACGCTCGGACTTTCGGACGCGAAGAAGACAACGAAAACATTGATCGTTGATTCGCTCGATAACGCAAATCTGATCTTGTCGTCGCGCAACGTTAAGAAAACGAAAGTTACCAACAGCTACGGCTTGAACATCTACGATTTGATCTATCACGAAAAACTCGTGTTGACGAAAACGGCGGTTGACGAAATAACTCACCTGCTCGACCCGAATCGTGAAAAAGGCGTTGAAGTTGAAGCGGCTGCACCGGAAACGGTGGTCGAAACGAAAGCCGAAGCCAAGCCGAAAGCGAAAAAAGAAGCTAAACCGAAAGCTGAAAAAGCGGAAGTGAAAGCGGAAGAAACTCCGGCAGCAGCGGAAACTGAAAATAAAGAGGAGGCGGCTGACAATGAATAAACTAGGAACTTGGGAAATTTTGAAGTCGCCCGTCGTAACCGAAAAATCGGTTCTTTTGAAAGAGGCGAGCAGTGAAGAAGGCGATGCACAGGTTTTGACCTTTCGCGTTGACCGCAAAGCCGACAAAAACGAGATCCGCAGTGCGGTCGAAGAAATTTTCGGCGTAAAAGTTGCGAAAGTCCGCACCGTTCAATACGAAGGCAAGATGAAGAAACGCGGACGTCACGAAGGTCGCCGCGCAAGCTGGAAAAAAGCTTACGTGACATTGAAGTCCGGCGAACCGCTGGTCGATTACGCAGAAGCCATTTAATTTGGGATTTGGGATTGCGGATTGCGGATTTGCAATTCGCCTCGAAACCAAAAGATTCAGACGCGGAATTAAAACCGGATTTAGAAAACAAATCCGAAATCAGAAATCCGCAATCCGAAATTGAATTATGGGAATTAAAAGATTAAAACCGACATCGCCCGCGCGTCGCTATCAAACATATTTGACGCGGGATGAATTGACTCCGAATGCAAAACCCGAGAAATCTTTGCTGGAGCCGAAAACTAGAATTTCAGGTCGCAACAATGACGGACGAATTACCGTTCGCAGACGCGGCGGCGGTCACAAGCGTTTTTACCGAATCGTTGATTTCAAACGCAACAAAGTCGGTATTCCGGGCAAAGTTTCGCAGATCGAATACGATCCGAACCGTTCGGCGCACATCGCTTTGATCACATATCTCGACGGCGAAAAACGATATATTCTCGCGCCTGTCGGTTTAACGGTCGGCTCAACGGTTTTGAGCGGCGCGGAAGCCGACATCCTGCCGGGAAATGCTCTGCCGATCAAGAATATTCCGCTCGGAACGCAGATTCATAACATTGAGCTTCGTCCGGGTAAAGGCGGACAGATGGCGCGTTCGGCAGGTTCGTTTGCGCAGCTCGTTGCCAAAGAAGGCGATTTTGCACAGCTCCGTATGCCGTCGGGCGAAGTTCGCCGCGTTCCGGTTGTTTGTATGGCAACCGTCGGACAGGTCGGCAACACTGAAAACGAAAACGTTTCGCTCGGTAAAGCCGGACGCTCGCGCTGGATGGGCAAACGCCCGAAAGTTCGCGGCGTTGCGATGAATCCGGTTGATCACCCGCACGGTGGTGGTGAAGGTAAAACTTCGGGTGGTCGTCATCCGGTTACCCCTTGGGGACAGCCGACACGCGGATACAAAACACGTAAAAACAAACGCACTCAGAATATGATTGTGCGCGACAGAAGAAGCAAATAGAAAGGTTAAGAAAATATGCCACGTTCAGTTAAAAAAGGACCGTTTATTGATTTGAGTGTCCAGAAAGTTTTGAAAAAAATCAGCGAAGGCGGGAACAAACCGCAAGCGATCAAAACCTGGTCGCGCCGCTCGACGATTTCGCCCGATATGGTTGGTTTGACCTTCGGCGTGCACAACGGCAAACGTCATATTCCGGTTTATATCACGGAAAATATGGTCGGACACAAGCTCGGAGAATTTTCGCCGACGCGAACCTTCAAAGGACATCCGGGAACAAAAGCGGAGAAAATGGCGAAGAGAAAATAAAAACGATTTGGGATTTAGGATGGCGGATTTGGGATTTAAATATTTCAATCCGAAATCCGAAATCACCAATCCGAAATTGAATTATGGAAGCGATAGCAAAAACAAGACATTTGAAAGGCTCGCCGCGAAAAGCGCGATTGGTGATTGATCTGATTCGCGGTGTGAATGTTTCACGCGCCTTAGCGATCCTGAAATTTACCGACAAACGCGCGGCTGACCCGATTGCCAAAACTCTGCGTTCGGCGATTGCCAACGCGACGTATCAGGCGGAACAGCAAAATATTGCGATTGACCCTGACGATCTGTGGGTAAAAACCTGTTTCGTTGATATGGGCGCGCACAAAAACCGCCGCCGGATGCGTCCCGCACCGCAGGGTCGTGCATATCGTGAACAGCGTCATTACTGCCACATCACGATTCTGGTTTCGAGCGACGAACAACCCGCCGCCAAGAATATTAAAGAATCGAAGAAAGGCAAGGAAGGCGACAAATCAGCGGGCGAAAAACCGGTGAAAGGCGCGAAAGCGGCAAACGCAGCGAAACCCGCTGTGAAGAAAGACGCCGCGCCGGAAACGAAAAAGGCGAAAAAGGAAGAAACGCCGGTTGAAGAAGTAGAAGTTGCGGCAACCGAACCAACGGTCGAAGCATCCGAAACAACTTCGCCGAAAGCAAACGAAGCCGTGCAGGAAGCCAAGAACGAAGCGGAAGTCGCGGATGCGAAAGATGCCACGTCGCAAACTCCGGCTGAAAAGAACGAAACAAAGCCTGCGGATGAAGCGCAGTTGGATAAAAACGAGGAACTGGAAAGACAGTAAAAGAGTTTAATTATGGGACAAAAAGTTCATCCATACGGCTTTCGGGTCGGATACAACAAAGATTGGCACTCGCACTGGTATGCGAAAAAAGAATTTGCCGCGTTTTTGGCGGAAGATCTGCAGCTGAAACGCGATTTGAAAAAACGTTTCACGGGCGCCGGAGTTTCACACATCGACGTTGAACGCGCCGCCAATCGTTTGAAAATTATTATTTACACGTCGCGTCCGGGCATCATCATCGGTCGCAAAGGTTCGGAAATCGAAAAATTGAAAGAAGATTTGTCGAAGAAAACCGGACGTGAAGTGATCGTATCGATTCAGGAAATCACCAAACCGGAACTCAACGCACAGCTGCAAGCCGAAAAGATCGCGCAGCAGCTCGAAAAACGGATCGCTTTTCGCCGTGCGATGAGAAAGATTCTCGAAGAATCGCAGCGCTTCGGCGCCCAGGGTGTCAAAGTGATGTGCGCGGGACGCCTGAACGGGGCGGAAATCGCCCGAACGGAATGGAGTTTGGAAGGTCGTCTGCCGCTTCACACGCTGCGCGCAGACATTGATTACGGATTTGCCGAAGCCTTAACGACATTCGGAATCATCGGTGTCAAAGTTTGGATTTACCGCGGTGAGATTCTCGATCCGAATGCTTCGATGGCACGCGGAACAACGAGCGACCCGATCAACGAACCGAAAGTTCAGGGCGGCGGCAGAGGCGACAGAAGACCGCCGCGCCGACGCGACAGAGACGATAACAGAAGATAGAAGGATTTTAAGATTTTTATTTGAGGTAACTCATTATGTTAATGCCGAAAAAGGTCAAGCACCGAAGAGTCATGAAAGGTCGTATGCGCGGGAAAGCATCACGCGGCGACAAGTTAGATTTTGGTGATTTTGGACTCAAAACTTTAGAAGCTGCCTGGATCACCGACCGCCAAATCGAAGCGGCACGTATTGCAATGACGCGCCACATCAAACGCGGCGGAAAGGTTTGGATCCGGATGTTTCCCGATAAGCCGATCACGAAAAAACCGGCTGAAACACGTATGGGAAGCGGCAAGGGCGCACCCGATCACTGGGTTGCCGTCGTTAAACCGGGCAGAATTTTGTATGAAATTCAAGGTGTGCCTGAAGAACTGGCGCGCGAAGCAATGCGGCTCGCGGCACAAAAACTTCCGATCAAGACGAAGTTTGTCAGCCGTGCCGATCTGGAAGGAGGAATTGTTTAATGAAACGCAAAGAACAACTTGAACAACTCCGCGAAATGAATTTGGATGAACTGCGCGAACAAGCCGACAGTTTAAAGGAATCTCTGTTTCGTTTGAAGTTCAGAAAAACTTTGGGAGTCGGCGAAACGGTCAATGACATTCGCCGCGAAAAGAAAACTTTGGCTCGCGTTTATACGCTGATCACAGAAAAGGAAGCCGAAGCAAAATAGGTTGAAATAGGAAAATGCCAAAAAAGAAGACTGAAGAAGAAGTAGTAGAAACAGCAAACGAAGCGACCGACGACGCGGAAGTCGCGGCGGAAGAAACGGCGGTCGAAGCGCAGGACGCTGACGCAGCCGAAGAAGAAACTGCTGTTGAAACACAAGCCGAAACGGCGGAAACTCCTGTTGAAGCCCAGGCTGAAACGGAAGAAACGGCGGTTGAAGCAAAAGCCGAGACGGAAGAAAAACCGAAAAAATCGGGCGGCAAAAAGAAGACTGAAGCAACTGAAGCGACGGAAGAAACATCAATCGTTGATTCTGTTCTTGAAACGGCTGCCGCTGCGGTTGAAACGGTTGCCAATGCGGTGACCGAAGGTGTTTCCAGTGTTGTTTCAGCCCTGACCGGCGATTCTTCAAGCGAAACAGATAAGAAGGAATCGAAACGCGCCGAAAGAATCGGTATCGTAGCTTCGGACAAAATGACGAAAACCGTAACGGTTCGCGTTGACCGTCTGGTGAAACACCCGATCTACCGCAAATACGTCAAACGCCGCAAGAAATTTATGGCGCACGACGAAACCGGTGCGAGCATCGGTGATAAGGTTCGGATCGTCGAAACGAGACCGCTTTCAGCGAAAAAACGCTGGCGTGTCGTAGAAATTATTCAGAAAGCAGAGAAATAGTTCGTTGAGTTTGAGAGTTCATAGAGTTCATAGAGTGATTTGTTTCAACTCTACAAACTCTACAAACTCTACAAACTCTACAAACTCTAGAACGGAGTGATAAAGCAATGATTCAAATGCAGACCTCTTTAATGGTCGCAGACAATTCAGGCGCGAAACGTGTGGTAATGATTATGCCGATTGGCGGTTCGACGGGCAAAATTGCGCGTCTTGGCGATAAGATCAAAGTTACCGTCAAAGAAGCCTCGCCCGATGGAACGGCAAAAAAAGGTAAAGTTTACAACGCGGTGATCGTCCGCACGCGCAAAGAAGTGCGCCGCAAAGACGGAACCTATATTCGCTTCGATGAAAACGCGGCGGTTTTGATCAAAGACGACGGTTCGCCGATCGGCACACGCGTTTTTGGTCCGGTCGCCCGCGAATTGCGCGAAAAGAACTTTATGAAGATCGTTTCGCTCGCGCCGGAGGTGATTTAAGAGAATGAAAACGGTAAAGAAAGGAACAATCAGAAGCAAAATTAAACGCGGCGATCAGGTGGTGTTTATCGCCGGACGCGAATATAACCGCTTCGACAGCGCAGGCAAACGCCAGCCGCTTCGGGCGAAGGTGATCGAAGTTGATCCGATCAACGGAAAGGTCAAGGTCGAGGGCGCAATGATCGTCAAAAAGCATCAGAAAGCCGTTCCGCAGATGAACATCGAAGGCGGAATCAAGGAAAAAGAAGCGTGGGTGAATATTTCAAACGTCGCGCTGATCGATCCCGAAACCGGCAAACCGACGCGCATCAATTACGAAGTCCGCGACGGTAAAAAGGTTCGTGTGGCGAAAAGCGGGAAACTGATTCCCGAACAGCAATGGACGCGCACGGCGAAAAAAGAAGCGACCGACGAACAGTAAATTTTTAAGATTTTGGTAACGCTGATGCGCCCAAAAAGCGGGTTGAGCGAGTCCCAAACGTGAGATAAAACAATGGCTAGACTTAAAGAAAAATACAGAAACGAGATTGCTCCGGCAATCGCCAAAGAATTCGGGATCAAAAATCCGATGGCGATTCCGAAGATTGAAAAAGTTGTCGTCAATATGGGAATGGGTGAAGCGATCGCCAACTCGAAAATTCTCGACACGGCGGTTGAAGAACTGAGATCGGTAACGGGACAAAAACCCGTCGTCACGAAAGCGAAAAAATCGATCGCGGCTTTTAAGCTTCGCCAGGGAATGAACATCGGCACGATGGTCACTCTGCGCGGCGACCGGATGTATGAATTTCTCGACCGCCTGATTTCGGTTGCTCTGCCGCGTGTGCGCGATTTTCGCGGAATTTCCGGCAAGGCTTTCGACGGGCGCGGAAATTATACGCTCGGCATTCGCGAGCAGTTGATTTTCCCTGAAATTGATTTTAACAAGGTTGATAAAACACGCGGAATGAACATTTCGATCGTGACCACGGCAAGCACGGACGAACAGGCACGTTCGCTTTTGAAAGCACTCGGAATGCCGTTTCGTCAATAGATTTTAGAGAGATAACAATGGCAAAAATCAGTAAAGTTGTAAAAAACAACCAACGCAAAAAGAAAGTAGCAAATTACGCGGAACGCCGATTAGCTTTGAAAAAAATCATCAATAATCCGGCTTCGACCATCGAACAGGTTGATGAAGCGGTCGTCAAACTGCAAAAGTTTCCGCGCGATGCCAGTCCGATCCGGGTTCGCAATCGCTGCTCGCAGACAGGTCGCCCGCGCGGTTTCCTGCGCAAATTCGGAATTTCCCGCGTTGCACTGCGTGAACTTGCTCTGGAAGGCGAGATTCCGGGCGTAACAAAATCAAGTTGGTAATTTTATAGGAATGCGGCAGGCGGACAAAAGTTCCGAACCGCCGCAATAAATTAACGGAGTTAAAGAAGAATGACAGATCCGATAGCCGATATGCTCACGCGAATTCGCAACGCAATTGCCGCGAATCACAGCCGCGTGGATATTCCGGGTTCAAAGTTGAAATTAGAAATTGCGCGTATTTTGAAAGAAGAAGGTTATATCAATAACTTTGTCACCAAAGGTGAAGGCGTCAAATACGTCATCCGCATTTTCCTGCGCTACGATGCCAAAGGCATTTCTTCGATTACACATTTGTCCAGAGTTTCGAGTCCGGGCAGACGCGTGTATGTCGGTGCAGGCGAGATTCCGCGAGTTCTCGGCGGTTATGGAATTAACATTGTCTCCACATCACGCGGTTTGATGAGTGGAAAAAAAGCCCGCAAAGAAAAAGTTGGCTGCGAAATTTTAGCACAAGTATATTAGGATTTCGGATTTGTGAATGCGGATTGCGGATTGAATTAAAAATCCGCAATCCGAAATCCCAAATCCCGGATCGAAAGAGGATATTATGTCTCGTGTAGGAAAAAAACCGATTACGATACCGTCAGGCGTAACCGTGACAATTAATGATGGCGAGTTGGAAGTGAAAGGTCCGAAAGGAACTCTGAAATCTCCGATTCCGCAGGGCGTCACTTTCAAACAGGAAGAAGGCACACTGGTTGCCGAACGTGCAAATGACGATTTAAGCGCGTTTCACGGTTTGGCACGCGCATTGGCAAACAACGCGATTGTCGGCGTGACCGAAGGGTTTAAGAAAGATATGGATCTCGTCGGCGTTGGTTACAAAGCCGATGTGCAGGGCAAGAAGATCGTTTTCTCGCTCGGTTATTCACATCCGATCGAATACCCTTTGCCCGACGGCATCGAAGCGAAAGCGGAAAGAGTCAATGCAAAAACGACGATTAACCAATATCAGTTGACCTTGACGCTGACCGGTATTGATAAACAAAAACTCGGACAAGTGGCGGCGGAATTGAACCGTCTGCGGAAACCCGATGCCTACAAGGGCAAAGGTGTCCGCTACGCCGATAAGTATTACAGATTGAAACCCGGAAAGACGGGCAAATAGTCAGTCGTTCGTGGTTCGTCGTTCGTTGCATTTTCTTAATTACAACGAACAACTGACTACGAACAACGAACATAAAAAGTTATGGCACAGAAAAACAGAGCAGATATTCGTCGCGGAGTACATACGCGCATCCGCAAAAAAGTCAGCGGAACGGCAGAGCGTCCGCGTCTGGCAGTGTTTCGCAGTCTGAATCATATTTACGCGCAGGTTATTGACGACGTCAACGGCAAAACTTTGGCAGCGGCTTCGACCACCGAAAAAGACCTGAAAGGTAAAACGGGCGGAAATATCGAAGCGGCGCAGAAGGTCGGCAAATCGATCGCCGAACGCGCCCTCGCGGCAGGTGTTTCAAATGTTGTGTTTGACCGCGGCGGTTATCTTTACCACGGACGCGTCAAAGCTCTTTTGGACGCGACCCGCGAAGCAGGATTAAACAAAGGCGAAACGGCAAACGAAGAAGTAAAAGAAGAAAGCAATGAAAACTAATAAACAAAGTATTTCTGCATCAAGTTTGAACTTGAAAGACCAGCTTATTTCGGTCAACCGCGTGACAAAGGTCGTGAAAGGCGGTAAAAACCTTTCGTTTGCGGCATTGGTCGTCGTCGGTGACGAATCAGGTCACGTCGGATTCGGCACCGGAAAAGCAAAGGAAGTTCCGAACGCGATTAAAAAAGCGGTCGAAGCGGCGAAGAAGAATTTGATCAAAGTAACGCTCATCGAAGGAACGCTGCCGCACGAAATTATCGGCAGATACGGCGCCGGACGCGTTTTGCTGAAACCGGCAAAGGAAGGAACGGGAGTTATCGCGGGCGGCGCGGTTCGCGCGGTTTTACAATCGCTTGGCGTTCATAACGTGCGCACGAAGATCCTAGGTTCAAACAACCCGCACAACGTCATTCGCGCAACTTTCGACGGACTTTTGAAAATGAAAGACCCGTTCGAAGTCGCCCGACTTCGCGGCAAACAAGTGGACGAACTATTATAATTTCGGATATGAGATTTGGGATTTGGGATTGAAATAGAATCCGAAATCCGAAATCAGCAATCCCAAATCGAGATATGGCAAAGAAAACAGAAACATCAAGCGACGGAACAATCAAAATTCAGTATTATAAAAGCACGATTGGTTATTCCAAAAAGCAGAAGGAAATCGTCAGAAGTTTGGGCATTACCAAACTCAATCAAACGGTTACGCGCCCTGATAATGCTTCAATGCGCGGCATCGTGGCGAAAATTCCGCATATTTTGAGAATTGTCGAATAAGATTCGTAAATCGTGAATCGGTAGTCGTGAATAGATTTTTCCTAACAGAAATTTTATAGTCTATTTACGATTTATTATTCACGATTTATCATTTAAGAGGAAAAGAAAATGGCATTATCATTAAATAATTTGAAACCGGCGAAAGGTTCGACCCACAAGAAAAAAAGAGTCGGACGCGGACCGGGTTCGGGTTTGGGAAAAACTGCCGGACGCGGACATAAAGGACAAAAATCGCGTTCGGGCTATTCGAGCAAGATCGGTTTTGAAGGCGGACAGATGCCGCTTCAGCGCCGTTTGCCGAAGCGCGGTTTTACAAATATTTTCAAAAAAGCCTGGCTCGAAATCAGTCTGGCGAAAATTGAAGAAAATTTCAAAGTTGGCGATGAAGTGACGCCCGATATTCTGCACGAGCGCGGTTTGATCAAGAAAGCGAAGCACGATGTGGTGATCCTGGGAACCGGCGAAATTTCAAAAGGTTTGAATATTTCCGCGCACCGCTTTACGAAAACCGCCAAAGACAAGATCGAAAAGGCAGGCGGCACGGCGACGGTGATCGTCAAAACGCCGGCAACCGAAGGCGAATAAGATTTTAGCGATTTAGGAGAGTTATGGAAAAGTTTTTTGCCGCCGTTCAAAATATGTTCAAAATTCCGGAGCTTCGCAAGAGAATTCTCTTCACGCTCGGACTTTTGGCGATTTATCGTTTGGGCGCGCACGTGACCGCACCGGGCATCAATAAAGCCCAACTTGAACAGGTTTGGAGCCAGGTTAGCGGAACGCTTCTCGGCGTTCTCGATTTGTTTTCGGGCGGAAACTTTCGGACGATTTCGGTTTTCGCACTCGGCGTGACGCCGTACATTACGGCTTCGATCATTCTGCAATTGATGACGGTTCTTTATCCGCCGCTCAAGAAAATTCAGGAAGAAGGCGAAGTCGGACGGCAAAAGATCAATCAATGGACGCGCTATCTGACGGTTATTTTATGCGCCGTTCAAACGTTTTTTGTCGCGACGTGGCTGAGCCGCAACGGAATTATCAATAACAGTCCGGGGATCGAAGGCTGGTGGGCGACGGCGATGGTTGTCGTGACGCTGACGACCGGCACGATTTTCGTAATGTGGCTCGGTGAACAAATCACCGAACGCGGCGTCGGAAACGGAATTTCGCTGCTTATTTTTGCGGGTATCGTGATCGGCTTGCCGCGCGGAATTCTGCAGATCAAAGAAAGGGTCAGCGCGGGCGATGCGATGCAGACGCTCGGCGTGATCTTTCTGGCGATCGTTCTGGTCGCATTGATTGCCCTAATCGTTTATGTCGAATCGGCGCGGCGAAATATCGCAATTTCTTATGCGAGCCGAAGAGTCGGAAATCAGACGTTTCGCGGTCAGGAAACAAGCTTGCCCCTGAAAATTAATATGGGCGGCGTGATTCCTGTAATTTTCGCGTCATCGGTTCTGGCAATGCCGCAAACGCTTTTTTCGGCGTTTCCGCCGGCTCAACCGGGAAGCGAAGGTTACGACCCGAATTCGACCTGGACACAGGTTTATACATTTTTCCAACAGTTTCACGGCGGCGACCCGTATTACGAACTGGTCTTTCTTTCGCTGATCGTTCTGTTCACATTTTTCTACATCACGATTGTTTTCAATACGGATGAAGTGGCGGACAATCTCAGAAAGCACGGCGGATTTGTCCCGGGAATCCGACCGGGTGCTCCGACGGCGGAATACCTGAACACGATTCTGACGCGTTTGACCACGGTGGGTGCGCTTTATCTCGCGTTCGTAGCATTTGCCCCGCAACTGCTTTTGAGCGGTTTCAAAGTGGCGCGTCTGCCCTTTATCGGCACGGCGCTCGACAACTTTTTTACCGCGACGCCCGGACTGAGCTGGATTCCGACGGGACTCGGTTATCAATTCTTTTTCGGCGGCACATCGCTTCTGATCTTGGTTGGTGTCGCGATGGACACGGTCGCCCAGATCGAAGCGCAGCTCGTGATGCGAAACTACGAAGGCTTCCTGGGAGCGGGTTCGCGTTTGCGCGGAAGACGAAGTTAGACTTCAATTACGAATTACGAATTACGAATTACGAAATTTAATAGCTAATTAATTCGTAACTCGTAATTTGAAATTCGTAATTTATTTTTATGAGTAAAATCATAGTTTTGATCGGTGCGCCGGGCGCGGGCAAAGGAACGCAGGCGCGGCTTTTAGAAGAACGGCGCGGTATTCCGCAGATCTCGACGGGCGATATGTTCCGCGAGATGAAAAAAGCCGACACGCCGCTGGCACGTGAAGTTCAGGAAATTATGGCTGCGGGCAAGCTGATTTCCGATGAATTGACGTATCAAATCGTTAAAGACCGGACTTCACGCGACGATGCGAAAGGAATTTATATTCTGGACGGTTATCCGCGAACTGCCGTCCAAGCCGAACAGCTCGAAGAACTCGCCAATGAACAGGGCAAGGAAATTCAGGCGATCGAGGTTGATATTGACCGTGATGAATTGATGAAACGGCTGACCGGTCGCTGGAGTTGTCCGGTTTGCGGCGAAATTTACAATGTTTATTCCAAACCGCCGAAAAACGACAATGTCTGCGATTTTCATCCAGATACGCAGTTGACGCATCGCGCCGACGATAACGAAGAAAGCGTTTCGACACGGCTCGCGACTTATGATGAAGTGACTAAACCTCTGCTTGATTATTACGAAAGATCGGGACGTTTGAAAAAAATCAGCGGCGAAGGAAGTCTCGAAGAGATTTATCAGGAATTGGAAAAGTTGATCTAAATAGATTTCAGGGAACCGCCGGATTGGATGCGAAAGTATAGACGGGCATCTAAAATCTGAAATCTGACATCTATGCTGAGCAATTCAAAAATCAGTGGGTTTTTTAGCAAGCTGAGCCAAGTTTTATTGGGGAAAAGAATGATTATTGCCAAATCACAAAAAGATTTAGATCGGATGCGCGAAGTCGGCGAGCTGATCGCCGAAGTTCGTGAATCTTTGCGCGGGATGGTCGAGATCGGAATAACTTCTCTGGAACTTGATGCCGCCGCCGAAAAGATGATTCGCGGGTTTGGCGCAACGCCGACGTTTATCGGCTATCACGGTTTTCCGTATTCGATCTGCGCGTCGGTCAACGACCAGATCGTGCACGGGTTTTCAAACGACATTCCGCTCAAGAACGGCGATATTATCTCGCTCGATATGGCGGCAACTTATAACGGTTTTGTCGGCGATACGGCTTTTACCGCGCCGGTCGGTGAAATCACTGATGAATTAAAACAACTTATTCGCGTCACCGAAGAATGTCTGGCACTGGCGATCGAGGAATGCTATCCGGGTAAACGCGTCGGCGACATCGGGCACGCGGTTCAGCAGCACGCGGAAAAATACGGTTACGGAATTGTCCGCGATTACACCGGACACGGAATCGGACGCGCGATGCACGAAGCACCGCAGATCGCCAATTACGGCAGACCGGGGACGCGCGAAAAAATCCGCGCCGGCTATTGTTTTGCGATCGAGCCGATGCTCAATCTCGGAACACACGAAACCAGAACTTTGGCAGATAAATGGACGGTCGTGACGAAAGACGGCAAGCCGAGCGCGCACGCCGAACATTCGATCGCGATCACGGCAGACGGTCCGGAAATTTTAACGCTGACCAAAGATCAAAAAGCCGTGCTGAAAAACGGGAAGAAAGAAACCGTTGCGGCGTAACTTGATAAATTACTTTTAAAAAGGTAACATAAACAGTTTGTCAACTACGACAGGGTTGACTCTGTAAGATATCTGATAGGATATGTCGAAAGAAGAAGCGATAGAGGTTACGGCAACCGTGCTTGAAACTCTGCCGAACGCGATGTTTAGAGTCGAGATAGAAGACAATAAACATCAGGTTCTGGCTCATATCTCAGGCAAAATGCGAAAAAATTTTATACGGATTTTGCCGGGCGACCGAGTTCTTGTCGAACTTTCGCCTTATGATCTGAATCGCGGACGTATTACATATCGTTACAAATAAATTTGAAGTTTCAAATTTCAGAACAAAAAGCCGCGTTGAGAGCGGTAAATAGTAAAGAAGGACAAAATTATGAAAGTTCGTCCATCAGTAAAGAAAATTTGCGATAAATGCAAAATTATTCATCGGAAAGGCGTTGTTCGGGTAATTTGTGATAATCCGAAACATAAACAACGTCAGGGTTAAATTTTATTTTCTTGGAGAAATTATGGCTCGCGTAGCAGGAGTTGATTTACCACCAAACAAGAGAGCACAGATCGGTCTGACGTATATTTACGGCATCGGTAAGTCGCGCTCGACGGCAATTTTAGAGGAAGCGCAAATCAGTCTTGATTCGAAAATCAAGGATTTGAGCGAAGATGAACTGACGCGGATTCGTACGCTGATCGACACGCAGGGCGATGTCGAGGGCGATTTGCGAAAACGTGTTCAGATGGACATCAAACGCCTGATGGATATCGGTTGTTACCGAGGGCTTCGTCATCGTCGAAGTTTGCCCGTTCGCGGACAACGCACGAGCACCAACGCACGAACCCGCAAAGGTCCGCGCAAAGCCGCCGTGGCGAAGAAAAAAGCACCGGGCAAGAAGTAATTAGTGGTTGGTGATTGGTAATAAGTTATAAAACTGCCAATTACTAATTACCTATTACCTATTACAAAAATATGGCAAAAGCAGAGAAAAAAGGTAAGAAGACTTACAAAAAGAAAGAGCGAAAGAATATTCCGTACGGAATCGTTCACATCGCGGCTTCGTTTAACAACACGCTGGTTTCGATCACCGATATGGGCGGTAATTTGATTGCCCAGTCTTCGTCGGGCGCACGCGGCTTTCGCGGTTCGCGCAAAGGAACACCGTTTGCGGCTCAGCAAGCCGCTTCGGAAGTTGCCCGCAAGGCGATCGAAGCAGGAATGCGTGAAGCGGAAGTTCGTGTGAAAGGTCCGGGCGGCGGACGCGAATCAGCGATTCGTGCGATCAATCAGGCGGGAATTCGCGTGACGTCAATTCGTGACACGACGCCGATCCCGCACAACGGTTGCCGACCGCCGAAACGCCGGCGCGTTTGATCGCGGATTTGTGATTTCGGATTTCGGATTTATTCGGACTTGAAAATTTTTAATTTAATAATCAAAGGATGAAGGGGTTTTAGAAAATCCCGTAAACTTTTCTACAAAAAATGACTAACGATTTTGTTTCGGACTTCGCGGACTTAAAAAAATCCGCAATCCGCGATCGCAAATCCGAAATCATTTTTTGCTGAAAGCAAAAAATACTATGGCTAGATA
Organism: Pyrinomonadaceae bacterium; assembly: GCA_035536135.1. Lineage (GTDB taxonomy): Bacteria > Acidobacteriota > Blastocatellia > Pyrinomonadales > Pyrinomonadaceae > JAFDVJ01. Next base: position 16,119 of record DATLOR010000426.1, read on the forward strand.
TAGAGATGCGGTGTGCCGTTTGTGCCGCCGCGAAGGTGGAAAATTATTTTTGAAAGGCGACCGCTGTTTCAAACCGTCGTGTGCGATTGAAAAACGCGGAACAAATCCGCCGGGACAACACGGCGCGGCGCGGCGCAAAATGCTCGCCGGTTACGGTCAACAGCTTCGGGAAAAACAGAAGGTCAAGCGCATTTACTTCGTGCTTGAAAAACAATTCCGCAATTATTTCGAAAAAGCTTTGCGGCAAAAAGGCGTCACAGGCGAAAACCTGCTCTTTTTGCTTGAGCGCAGACTCGACAACGTCGTCTATCGCGCGGGCTTTTCGACATCGCGCCGTCAGGCACGCCAGCTGGTCAACCACGGGCACATCTTTGTCAACGGTAAAAAAGTAGACATTCCGTCGTTCCAGATCAAAGTTGGTGATGTGATTACGGTCAAAGACAAGAGCACGAAAAATGTTCATGTTGAAGGCGCCTGGCAAACTGCCGGCGGTCGCGGTCGTCCGAATTGGATCAATATCGGCGGCGAAGAACTGAGCGTTTCGATTGCGGCACTGCCGAAGCGTGAAGATATTGACGCGGCGATCAACGAACAACTTATTGTCGAGCTTTACAGCAAGTAATTTTGAAGTTCCAAGTTCCAAGTTTCAAGTTCAAAGTCCGATGGCTTAACTTGGAACTTGGAACTTGGAACTTGGAACTTTTTTAAAGAAAAAGAATATGACACAAAATAATCATTGGACAGATTTTCAGATGCCGAGCCGGTTGGAAGTTGAAAAAGAAACTCTGACCGACCGTTACGGTAAGTTTTACGCACAGCCTTTTGAGAGAGGTTTCGGAACAACTATCGGAAACTCCCTGCGCCGTGCGCTTCTTTCATCAATCGAAGGAGCGGCGATTACGGCAATCAAGATTGAAGGCGTTGAACACGAATTTTCGTCCATCAAGGGAGTGGTCGAAGATGCCACCGACGTAATTTTGAACCTCAAACAAATTCCGTTCAAACTGCACGGCACGACTGCGAAAACTTTGACGATCAGCAAAAGCGGTGCGGGTGAAGTCACCAGCGCAGACCTTGAAGCGGACGGCGATGTCGAAATTCTCGATACGGATGTTCACATCGCGACGATCGGCGCGGGCGGCGATATCAATATTGAAATGCGTCTGAAATCGGGACGCGGCTATGTTTCAGCCGAATTTAACAACGACGAAGACCTTAGCTTAGGTTACATTCCGATCGATTCGGTTCACACGCCGATCAAAAAAGTTAATTACAACGTCGAAAAAACCCGTATGGGTTCAAATACCGAATACGATAAATTGACGATTGAAGTCTGGACGGACGGTTCGGTCAAACCCGATGATTCGATCGGTTTGGCGGCGAAACTCGTCAAAGACCATATGTCGATCTTCGTTAATTTCGAAGAAGAAGAAGATGAATTCAAATACGAAGACATTGCGCGTCCGCCGCTTCTTCGCAACGATCTATTGGACCGTTCGGTTGACGAACTCGAACTTTCGGTTCGTTCGTACAACTGTTTGAAAAACGCGGACATTCGTTCGATTCGTGATCTGATCAAGCGCAGCGAGCGCGATATGCTCAACACGAAAAACTTCGGTAAAAAATCGCTGACGGAAATCAAAGATCTGCTCCACGGAATGGGACTCGATTTCGGGATGGATTTTGACGAGCAAGGCAATCCGATCCCGGGATCGGGCGGACGAGACTTAGACTAAATATTTAGTCCCAAGTCCCAAGCCTCAAGTTCCAAGAAATTGACTTGAGGCTTGGGACTTGGGACTTGAGACTTATAAAGCAATGAGACATTTAAAAGCACATCGTAAATTGGGCAGAACAACCGAGCACCGCATTTCTTTGTTGAGAAATTTGGCGACTTCATTGATTAATTCGGAATCGGGACATATTGTCACGACCGTTCCGAAAGCCAAAGAATTGCGTCCGTTTGTTGAAAAAGTTATCACATTGGCGCGTCGTGCGCAGGTTTTGACGGGCGACGAAGCAGTTGCGCAAGGCGTTCATCTGCGTCGTCAGGCGGCAAGATTTTTCCACGCCGGAAACTCGACATTCAAATTAGAGCAAAGCCGTTTTCGCGGTAAAAAAGGCGAACCGAAGGAAGCCATCGAAAGAACAGCGGGCGTCAAAGCCGTGCAAAGACTTTTTGGCGAGCTCGGCACGCGTTACAAAGACCGTAACGGCGGTTATACTCGTATTATTAAACTCGGTCGCCGCAAAGGCGATAACGCTGAAATGGCGGTCATCGAATTGGTTGATAACCCGAAAGAAGTAGCGGCGAAAAAATAAGGAGTAAGCTCTGATGAGTGAACAAACGGCTTCAGCCAAAGCTAAAGCGGAAACAAGCAAACGCAAAAGTTCAGGCACTTTGAAAAAGACAAGTCCGACCACCGAGGCTTCGCTGAATATGCAGGAACTTCGTGAACTCGCGGAATTGGTCAACGAACACGGATTTACCGATTTCGAGTTTGAAAACGAAAATATCCGTATTCGTTTGAGCAAAACTGCACCGGCGCAATTTGTTCAGGCTGTTCAGCCGGTTGCTTCTTCGGCATCTGCCGCCGCTCCGCAAACCAGCGCAGCGCCGACAGCGGCGACCGCGGAAACGGTCACAGCCGAAGTTCCAACCGATTCGGACGCCGATTTATTCAAAATAACTTCGCCGATCGTCGGAACTTTTTATCGTTCGCCGTCGCCGGACAAAGATCCGTATGTGCAGGAAGGCGATAAGGTTTCCGACAGTACGGTCGTGTGTATCGTCGAA
>DATLOR010000427.1:0-2362 GCA_035536135.1 Pyrinomonadaceae bacterium
TCTTCCAAAACAGGTTCGAGCGCGTATTTTTTGCCGTTTAGTTTGAAACGCAAAACGCCCGGACTTTTCATTCTGAAATTGCCGCCCAGAACATTCGGAATCAAAACTTCCTTCGGCTCGTCGAAAGCCTCGAATTTTGCCTTGATCTTATAATCTTTATCGACCGGAAACCATTTTAAGCCCGTAAAACCAGCGCGTTCTTTGCTGTTTTTATCTTTCAGACGAATGCCGAAACGGTCTTCGCGTTTGATCAGATAAAACGTCTGACTGCCGGTTTGAATTGCGCCCGGTTTGCCTTTTTCATCCGAAACGAGCTCGATTTCCGAAACGGTTTTGCCGTCCGTCAAAGCCTCGACGCCTTTTTCTACTTTCAAAGTTGCTTTGCCGTTTTGAAAATTTATTTCGCCGAACTTGCCTTGCTTAAAATTTTCGGTCAGCTCGATGTCGAACCCCGCACCCGCGCCGATCGTGTTCACGCCGTCTTTGAGCCAGAATAATCCGGCGACCGTTAGCCAGCCGTTTTCGCTTTTGATTTCCGCTTCATGGTCAACGCGCCATTTTTCAATGTTTTTGAGATATTCGCTTTGAGCATTGACGGAAATCAAAAGCGTAAAAAACACGCCGAGAAAAATTATAAACTTCATAATTTAATACTTCGGCACAGATGCATCAACTTCGTCAGACCACGCGCCGATGCCGCCTTTTAAGTTTATAAGGCGTCCCGTAAATCCGTTTTCCTGCAAGGCTTTGATCGCTTTTGCGCTGCGCACGCCGCCTTTGCAATGAATGACCGCCGTGCGCGACGAATCAATTTCTTTGGCGCGTGTGACGACCTCGCCGAGCGGAATAAGTTTCGTGTTCGGAATATGCGCGATCTCGACCTCGTAAGGCTCGCGCACGTCGATAATCTGAACTTCGGGGTTGTTTTTGATCAGATCATTTAATTCGGTCGCCGTGATTTCTTCCAAAATTTGTTCTTCGACCGGCAAATTCAAACCGCAAAATTCTTCGTAATCGATCAGTTCTTTGATCGTCGGATGCGTGCCGCAAATCGGGCAATCCGCGTTCTTCTTGAGCTTTAATTCGCGGAAACGCATTTTCCACGCATCGAAAAGCAAAAGGCGATTCAATAAAATTCCTTCCGCGCCGAGGATTACTTTGATAACTTCGTTCGCCTGAATCGTGCCGACAATTCCGGGCAAAACGCCGAGAACGCCGCCTTCGGCGCAGGATGGAACAAGTCCGGGCGGCGGCGGTTCGGGATACAGACACCGGTAACACGCGCCTTTTTCCGCCCAGAAAACGCTCGCCTGTCCTTCAAACCGGAAGATCGAGCCGTAAACATTCGGCTTTCCCGTCAAAACTGAGGCGTCGTTGACCAGATAGCGCGTCGGAAAATTGTCCGTGCCGTCAACGATCACGTCGAATTCCTTAAATAAACGAAGCGCGTTTTCGCTCGTCAGACGCGTTTCGAACGCTTCGATATTGGTGTTCGGATTGATGTCCTGCAGTCTGTCGCGCGCCGAAGCGATTTTCGGTCGCCCGACATCTTTCGTGCCGTGAATGATCTGGCGCTGGAGATTTGATGAATCAACGACATCGAAATCGACGATGCCGAGCGTTCCGATACCAGCCGCCGCGAGATATAAACCCAAAGGCGAACCCAAGCCGCCCGTGCCGATCATCAGGACACGCGCGGCTTTAAGCTTTTTTTGTCCTTCCAGACCGACTTCGGGCAAGATCAAATGCCGCGAATAACGCGCGATTTCTTCGTTTGAAAGATTCGGCAGATCCTTTTCCGCCCGCGCGGCTTCCGCCGAGACATTTCCGCCCGCGATCGACGGCACGATCAAGATTTCGCCGCCCGATTTGACTTGGGTTTCAAGTCCATCCAAATCGCGAATGTCTTCGTCGCCGACGTAAACATTGACGAAGTTTCGCAAATTTCCGCCGTCGTTATACAGATGTTTTTTCAGTTCGGCGTGGGTTGTCGTCAATACTTCCAACGCTTCGCCCGCCGTTGCCGCTTCGATCTCGATTTCCGAATTTCCGCCCGCAAACTGCCGGAGCGGTGTCGGAATTACTACTGTTACTGCCATAAAATTATTTCTCCCTTGTTATGATTGCCATCGTTCGCGGCAGATGCTTAAAATTTTGCTATTCTTACCCGTCGAATTTTAGTTTTAAGCATCTGCCGCGAACAATCCTGTTGTATCTATAAAAATTTCTTCCTCGTTAAATTTTGAACGGTCGTTTTCCATCTCCCATGCGCGGATGTCGACCGCTTTGCCGCTTTCGACCGAAACGATGATGTAAGTCCAAACCGGCAGCGCGTGATCGAGATCAAACTGCGACGGAATCG
>DATLOR010000428.1:0-2909 GCA_035536135.1 Pyrinomonadaceae bacterium
CTTAATTTATCAAAGCCTCATATGAAAAACCCAAAAAACTTGAACCGTCGGCGACTAAAACCGGGAAATATTTCACACTTTTTCGGGGAAATTTTCCCATCGAACCTTCGCGAACCGGGTAAATCTGCGCAGTCTCGGCATAAAAACTTCGGCACGAACATTGCGCTGTAAAAAAATGCCAAACATTTAGGGGAAAATTAATTAGTAAAGAATTACCGACAAGATATGTGGGCGAAAAAACATAAATCCATAACTCTGCCGGAAAATAGACTCGGTATCGGGCGATTGACCGAACGATCTGTCTGGAGGCTGAAACAATCGAAGATTACTGATGCCAACAGTAATAAAGTTACCTGAGAACTAAAAATGTATTGGCAGCAGAAACAAACAGGGAGTTTAAAATGAGCCGAAATGATTACATACTTGATTTTTCTGAAATAAATCTAAAGGACATCGGAAAGGTCGGCGGCAAAAATGCATCTTTGGGCGAGCTTTACAATTCGCTGAAAACGCGGGGCGTAAATGTCCTGGACGGCTTTGCGACGACGGCGGACGCTTATCGGCAGTTCTTAAAAGAAGAAAATCTAGAAGAAAAACTCCGCGCCACACTTTCGGATTTTGACACGGACGACACAACCGAATTACAAAGCCGCGGGATCGCCGCCCGCAGTGCCATTTTAGAAGCCCGTTTGCCCGAAGATCTGCGCGCGTCGATCCTCGCCGGATACGACCGTTTGTGCGCCCGGTTCGGGCATGAAACCGCCCTCGCCGTGCGCTCGTCTGCGACCGCCGAGGATTTACCGGAAGCATCGTTTGCCGGTGCGGCGGAAACTTTTTTGAACGTTCGCGGTCGAGAGGCTCTGCTTCGCGCCGTCCAAAATTGCTTTGCTTCGCTCTTTACTGACCGTGCCATCAATTACCGCGCCCGGCTCGGTTTCGACCAGCTAAAGGTCGCGCTTTCGGTCGGCGTGCAGCCGATGGTGCGCTCGGATTTAGCATCTGCCGGCGTTATTTTTACGCTCGATACCGAAAGCGGATTTCGCAATGTCGTGCAAATTACGAGTTCTTACGGCTTGGGCGAAACGGTCGTCCAGGGCATTGTCTCGCCCGACGAATGGACGGTGTTCAAACCGACCCTGTTAAAAGGTCAGAAATCGGTCATCAATCGCCGTTTGGGTAAAAAGGAAGTCAAACTTGTTTACGCCGGCGGCACGAAATCAACGAAAAGCGAGCCGGTCGCGGAAACGGACAGAAAAAGATTTTCGCTCACGGATGACGAAGTCTTACAGCTCGCGCGCTGGTCCTGCCTGATCGAAGAATATTATTCGCAGCTTGCGGGACACCCGCAGCCGATGGACATCGAATGGGCGAAAGACGGTTTGAGCGGACAGCTTTTTATCGTTCAGGCACGCCCCGAAACAGTTCATTCGACAAAGAAACAAACCGCATTTTCGGAAAGTTATAAACTACGCGAAACGCCGCCGAAGCCGATCGTGAGAGGGCAGGCGGTCGGCGACAAGATCGGCGCGGGACGCGTTTGCAAAGCGCTTGATATTAACGATTTAGCCAAGATCGAGAGCGGCGATATTCTGGTCGCGCCGCATACGAATCCCGATTGGGAGCCGGTCATGAAACGCGTCGCGGCGATCGTCACCGACAGCGGCGGGCGAACTGCCCACGCGGCGATCGTTTCGCGCGAGCTCGGACTGCCGTGCATCGTCGGATGCGGCAACGCGACCGAAGTTCTCAGGGACGGCGAGGAAATTACGATTTCGTGCGCCGAAGGAGCGGAAGGTCGCGTTTATCCCGGCAATCTGGCATTTGAAATCGAACGGATCGATTTTTCCGATCTGCCGCCGCACCGCACGAAAATAATGTTCAATGTCGCCGATCCCGAACAGATATTTAAACTCGCCGCGCTGCCGAATGACGGTGTCGGACTCGCCCGTCTCGAGTTTATTATCAATCGCATCGGTATTCACCCAATGGCGCTCGCCGGACTCTCCGAATTACAAGACGCGCGGGCAAAATATGCGATCGAAAAAATACTTGCGGCGGAAGGTGAAACCGACGCGAAAGAATTTTTCGTCCGGCGGCTGGCGGAATCGGTCGGCAAAATCGCGGCGGCATTTTATCCGAAACCGGTGATTGTTCGCACGAGCGACTTTAAAACGAATGAATATGCGCGGCTTTTGGGCGGCGCGGAATTCGAGCCGTCGGAAGAAAATCCGATGCTCGGCTGGCGCGGTGCCTCGCGCTATTACGATAAACGCTACCGCGCGGGCTTTGCGCTTGAATGCGCGGCGTTAAAACGTGTCCGCGAGGAGATGGGTTTGACGAATCTGAAGGTGATGATTCCGTTTTGCCGCACCCCGCAGGAAGCCCGCAAAGTTCTGGCGGAAATGGCGAAGAACGGATTAAAACAAGGCATCAGCGGCTTGGAAGTCTACGCGATGTGCGAGCTGCCGTCAAACGTCGTCAGGGCACGGGACTTTCTCGAAATATTCGACGGTTACTCGATCGGCTCGAACGATTTAACACAGCTGATCCTGGGCATCGACCGCGATTCGGGAACGATCTCCGGGCTTTTCGATGAAGAAGACGAAGCGGTCAAAGAGATGATTTCCGCGGTCATCGGCGTCGCTCAAAAAATGGGCAAACCGATCGGCATTTGCGGGCAGGCGCCGTCGGATAAACCGGGCTTTGCCGCGTGGCTGGTCGAGCAGGGCATTACTTCCATTTCGCTCAATCCCGATTCAGCGATCAAAACGTCGCTGGTTATAGCCGATGCCGAAAAATATCAATCGAGATTAAAAACGGCGGCGTGAATATTAAAATATTGTGTTGAAACAAGATATAAAAGCGAATTGGATGATGATTTTTTCAGCTGAAAACACACATCAAAAACG
>DATLOR010000429.1:0-15630 GCA_035536135.1 Pyrinomonadaceae bacterium
TTCTGCCGCGTTAGCGGCTAGTTGAATTTAGCCGTGTCTTTCAAGGCACGGTTAAAATGATAATGATTATGCGTCGCGTCAGCGACGATTGAGTTAATGGTGCAAATTCAATTGTCGCTAACGCGACATAAACCATTTTGTCATTGTATTCCGTGCAATAAATTACACGGCTAAACTCACCGAATCGCTACGCGATTGTTTCTCTATTTACCTAATCCGCCGTAAAATCGCCAGTTCGATTTGAAATCTTTCGATAATTTCTGCCTGGTCAAAATGGCGCGAACCATTTCGACGGGGATCGGACCTTCTTTAAGAATCGCGTCGTGAAACTGCCGGTTCGTCATTTTTTTGCTGTCAACGAGGTCGCGGTGCAGGTTGTAGAATTGCAGACCGCCCATCATATAGGCGATCTGGTAGAGCGGTCCGTAATCGCCCGAAAAGGAACGTCGGACTTCGCCGAGCGCGTTGTCGCGTTCGTGTCCGACGCGTTCGACGAGAAAATCGACGGCTTCCGCCGGGGTCATTTTTTCGAGATGAAAGCTCAGGCTGAAAATGATCCGCGCGCAGCGGTGCATTCGCCAGAAAAGCGCGCCGACCTTGTCTTCCGGCGTTTTATTAAAACCCATATCCCAGAGCAGAAATTCCCAGTACAAAGCCCAGCCTTCCATCCAGAAAGGCGTGTAGAACGTCTGGCGATACGGGCGGTAACGGTTCGTCATAAAGCGCTGGAGATGATGCCCGGGAATCAGTTCGTGATGCGTGACGGCGTGCGTAAAATGCGGGTTATTGCCGCGCATACTCATCAGTTTCTGCTCGTGCGTCATCGCGTCGGTCGGGTAGGAAACGAGGATCGTTTCGCCGCCGAGGAAGAACGGCGCGACGAGCTGGCGCGCCGGACTCATCATTTCCATCCGCCACGATTCGCGCGCGACTTTCGGGATCGTCACAAGATCGTTCTTTTCGACAAATTCGATTGCTTCATACGCCTGATTGCGAATCAGTTCGGGCTGTTTGCCGGGTTCGACGTATTTATTTTTGACCGTTTCGAGCGCGCGTTTCCAATCGTCGCCGAAACCCATTTCGCGCGAAGCTTTTTTCATCTCCGTTTCGCACCACGCGAATTCCTTGTTGGCGAGCTCGATCAATTCTTCGGGCGTGTAGGGAATCATTTCGTATTCGAGTTCCTGAAGCAGAGCTTCGCGCCCGATCGGATCGCCGATGATCGTCACTTTGTCGTCCGCCCGGATTCCGACCAGTTTTTCGCTGACGAACGCTTGATAATTCGCCAATCCGGCGTCAACCGCTTTGTACGGCTCAGAGTTCCACCACGTAAAATTCGGGTCGTAAGCGTTGTAAAAATTAAACCAGTTTTTCAAAGTGCTGCGGAGCGATGCAACGGTTTGCGCGGCGCGGTTGGCAACCGTGCGTTTCGGTTTCGCAACGCTTCCCGCTTCGACGGCTTTTTGCGTTTGGAAGATCGCTTTGCTTAGATCGTTCAAAAGCGCGGCGGTTTTTGCCGCATCGATCGTTTCAAGACGGCGGCGCGAATCTTCCAGACCGCTGATCGTGCGGGCAAAAGGAACAAGGGCGGACATTTCTTCGAGTTGTTTGTCATAACGCGCCAGCTCGCGCTGTTCGTGATCGAGATAATTTTTGAAAAGCAGATAATCGACCTGCTCGTCGTGGTTGAGCGCGTCGAAATTCTGACGGCTCAAAAGCGCGAGCCAATCGTTATTCAACTCGCGAAACCGCGCCGCCCGGTTCGGTGAAGTCGGCGCCGTGTAAAACCGATTAAGACTTCCGTAATCTTCCGAATATTTCTCGATCACACCGCGCAAACGGCTCGGCGGTTCGTTGTAATTACTCAAATCGTCGGTCGTTTGGGCAAAAGTAAAATTTACGATGATCGTCAAAAGACAAAATACGGCGGCGGTTTTTCTTAAAAGACTCATATTTTCTCGAAACGGAGATTGAATTTTAACCCAAGCTGCACTCTAAAATAGCTTAAATCGAAACTATTCGACAAACACTCCGAATAATCAAATCCGTCCGAAATTTGCCGTTTTTATTTTTATCTCAAAAAAATTTCAATTCTTACGCCAAAAAGTTTCAGACCTTCGTCTGTTAAAAGGTAATGGATTTTGAATCTTTCATTTGATTCTTACAAAAACAGTTTTAGGAAAGCATTTATGATTAAAACACAGCAGGTTAAAATGTTTCTCGGCACATTTTTATTGACTTTCGCGGCATTCGGCGCGGCTTGTAGTTCGGGCACCACGACGGCGCAAACGCCGCGTGTCAAACCCGTCGAATCGCCGACGCCCGCCTATAAACCGCCCAAGCGCGTGAGCCGCGATGTGATCAAAACCGAAACCACCGAAACCAAGGAAGAAGCGGTTAAAATTAAGGCAAAGTAAAAATCAATTTTTTATCGAAAAAAGGCGGAAACTTTCCGCCTTTTTTGTAAACTCCAACCGATGAACAGATCAAATTTCATCGAGAAAGCTCTCGCCGTCTTTTAACTGCAAACCGAAATTTTCCGCGATCGTCTGCCCGATGTCGGCAAGCGATCGGCGCGTGCCGAGATCCACGCCTTTTTGCGCGGATTTACCGTAAACCAGCAGCGGCGCGTATTCGCGGGTGTGGTCGGAACCTTCTTTGGTCGGGTCGTTGCCGTGATCGGCAGTGATGATGAACAAATCGCCGCCGTGCATCGCTTCCAGGATTTCGGGCAATCTTTGGTCAAAATGTTCAAGTGCTTTGGCATAGCCTTCGGTGTCGCGCCGGTGACCGTAAAGCATATCGAAATCAACGAGATTCGAGAAGATCAAGCCTTTTGATTCATTGTTCAAAGCATTGATCGTCTGGTCGATCGCCTGATCGTTATTTTTCGCCGTTAAATCTTCCGTCACGCCCATCGAATCGTAGATCGAAGCGATCTTACCGATGCAGACGACGTCCAAACCGTTTTCTTTCAAAAGAGGCAAAAGATTATCCGGCGGCGGCGGAACCGCATAATCGTGGCGGTTTTCGGTGCGCTTGAAGGTTTCCGCCGTCGAGCCCAAAAACGGACGCGCGATGACGCGCCCGACCTTGTCTTCGCCGTCGAGAATTTCACGTGCAATGTGACAGATCTCGTAAAGCCTCTCGACCGGAATGATCTCTTCGTGCGCGGCGATTTGAAAGACGGAATCAGCCGACGTGTAAACGATCGGTTTACCGGTTTTGACGTGTTCCTCGCCGAATTGCTTGATGATCTCCGTGCCCGAGGCGGGAATGTTTGCGAGCACGCCGGGGAGCCTGGCTTTTTCGACGAATTCATTGATGATGCGCGGCGGAAAGCCTTCGGGAAAGGTCGGAAAAGCCTTTTTCAAAATAATGCCAGCCATTTCCCAATGCCCGGTCGTCGTGTCTTTGCCGTTCGATTTCAGGGTGCATTTGCCGTAATTTCCGCTCGGATTTTCGATTGCGGGCAAATCCTTTAAGGAGCGAATATTCGCTAAACCGAGCGCTTGCAGATTCGGCAAATTCACTTTGCGCGATTCGAGAATATGTCCGAGCGTGTCCGCGCCCGCATCGCCCCAACTCGCCGCGTCGGGCATTTCGCCGATTCCCGCGCTGTCTAAAACCATCAAAACGATTCGATCAAATTTCATAACCTAATCTTAAAGTGAAAAAGTGAAAAAGTGAAAGAGTGAAAAAGCTTGATCGATAGTTTCAACCAACTTTTTCACTCTTTCACTTTTCACTTTTCGACCTTTTCACTTTAATTCGTCGGTGCGGTGTAGCCTTCGCGGGCGCGGATCTGGGCGCCTGCGGGAACGCCTTTGAGTTCGATCTTGATCTTGCGGTAGCTGCCGTCGCGCTTTTCGTTTGACGAATAATAGCCCAAGGAATATTTCGTGCCGATTTCGTCGGCGACCGCTTTAAAGGCGTTGCGGGCTTCGCTCAGATCTTCGACCGGAAAAACCCTGCCGCCCGAATTACGCGCCAGTTCCTTCATTTGTTTGTCGGCTAACTCGTACAGACCTTTGCTCATCGCGAGCCGTTCAAAATCGCCGAGCCCGCAGAAATTAAAAGTCTTTTCGACGTTCGAGCGCGGATAATAGGTGCGGTAATAACGGCGGATCTGCGCGACCGAAAAGCGAATCGCGCTCTGGCAATCGCCGAGCAGATTTTCTTCAAAAAATTCGCGTGTGTTGACCTGTATGAAATAACAGGTGATTCCCGCTTTCTCGAGTTCTTCCCTGGCTTCGTCAAATTCCGCCGCACTCACCGAATCAACGCCGTCGGTCAGCGCGACGAGTGCGCGCCGCCCTCGAAAATCGTCTTTCGCGCTCTTTCCGAAAACCTGTTCGGCGACCTGCAGAAGACTATCGTAATACGGCGTTCCGTTGCTGGTTTTGACGGCTTCGAGAACTGCCTTCAGTTTATCGCGGTCATCGGTCAACCCGCTCAACACTTCGCTCATCGCAAACGCCTGCGTGCTGTTTCGCTCGGTTTTGTAGGAAATGACGGAAACCTTGTCGCCGGCGCGGAGCGACGCGATAAAATTGGCGGCGGCGCGCTGGATCAAAGTCAGATCGGAGCGCGTCGAACCGGAAGTATCAAGAAGGAGCGCAACTTCGAACGGCGCGTTCGTCGCGGCAAATTCTGCCGTCTCCTGTTTTTTGCCGTCTTCGTAAATGATGAAATTGCTTTGTTTCAGATCAAGGATCGGCTTGCCGCTTTTGTCGGTGACGGCGATCGGAACATCAACCAGCTGCGTATCAACGCGAATAACCTCTTCATCGTCTTTCTTATCGGTTTGCGCCGCAAGATTGACGATTAAAACTGAAATACAAATGAGCAGTAAAACAAATCGCGTCAATTTCATTTCTTAAAAATTACTCCGTTTTTTTTCGATTTTAGCAGAAAAAAAATTTTTACGTTAAATTTCTTTAAAGTTCTCCGATTTTGCTTATCAATTTACAAGTCTTTTGTGCTATTCTTACTCGAAATTGTAGATTTGTAAACATAGCCTTTTTCCCGGCGCTTTGTGTTCAAAACCAAACGCGGACACCTGTGTTTCTATTAAAATTATTAAATTATCACGTTTGAAGAGGAGAAAATTAATGTTGAGAGTTTTTACTAATCGAGTAAGAGTTTTTGTGTGCCTCATTGCTGTTTTGGCAATCGGGACTTTTCAATTTTTAGGAATCGGTATTGAATCGGTAAGTGCGAATTCAACGCCCCAAACCTTACCGTTCAGCCAAAACTGGACAAACACCGGTTTAATTACCACTAACGACGACTGGTCGGGCGTTGCCGGGATTGAAGGATATCTTGGACAGGATATTACAGTTGCAACCGGAGTTGACCCGCAAACACTTCTCACCACCAGCGCGTTAGCAAATGACCTTGACGCAATTGCTAATCAGACCAATCCGGATACTCTGACAAATGGCGGCGTGGCTGAATTTGACGGTATCGCGAATCCGACCATCGCCCTGCAGGGCTCAGGAACGGCTGATGCTCCGTATGTCCTTTTTTATTTGAACACGACCGGCGCATCCAACATCAATGTCGCTTACAATCTGCGCGACATTGACGGTTCGGCGGACAACTCGATTCAACCTGTGGCGCTTCAATACCGCGTCGGCAATACGGGTAATTTTACCAACATTCCGGCGGGATTTGTGGCGGATGCTTCGAATGGTCCGAGCAGCGCGACCTTAGTTACGCCGGTGAGCGCAACTCTTCCCGCCGCCGCCAATAATCAAGCTTTGGTGCAGGTTCGCGTGATCACGGCGAATGCCGTCGGCAGCGACGAATGGATCGGCGTTGACGACATCAACATTACCGCCGCGCCCGCAGTAACGCCGCAGCACGTTGTCGATTTTGACGGTAACGGCAAAACCGATTTCGCGGTTGTCCGCAACACCGGCGGCGGTCCGGGCGGTCAGATCACCTGGTTCATCAATCTGAACGGCGTCGGCACGACCTACGCTTCGGCGTGGGGCATCAGCGGCGATTTCTTTACGCCCGTCGATTTCGACGGCGACAACAAAACCGACATTGCCATCTGGCGCGCGGGCGCACCGACCGTCGCGGCTTTTTATATTCTCCAAAGCGCGACCAATACCGTGCGGATCGAAGCCTTCGGACAAACGGGCGACGACCCGAGCGTGGTTGACGATTACGACGGCGACGGGAAAGCCGATCCGGCGGTTTACCGCGCGGGCGCAAATTCCGGCGACCCGAGCACCTGGTTTTATCGCGGTTCGCTGAGCAATCCGTCGGGCAATGTCACCTATGTAAATTGGGGACAGAACGGCGATTTCCCGGCACCGGGCGATTATGACGGCGACGGCAAGAACGATTTCGTCGTTCAGCGCAACAACGGCGGCGGACAAGCCCGATTCTGGATGCTCCAAACGACTGCCGGATTTAATTCGATCGTCTTCGGCACGCCGACCGATGTGATCGTGCCGGGTGATTACGACGGCGACGGCAAAACGGATCTGGCGGTGGTCAGAGGCTCCGCCGGACAATACAACTGGTATGTTCGACCGAGCTCGACGGGTGCGATCAGCGGCGCGCCGACGGCGATCTTCGGCGCGTCGGCGACGGATTTCCCGGCGCAGGGCGATTATGACGGCGACGGTAAAACAGAGCCGGCGATCTGGCGACCGAGTGCGACGCCGGGCGCGAGTGCGTTCTGGGCATTAGGCTCAACGAGCGGCGCGTTCAGCGTTCCGTTCGGACAAAACGGCGATTATCCGGTGGCGAACTACAACCGCCATTAATCACCAAATCAAATCTCGAAGCCGTTTTTGGCGGGGAAGATTTGATGATTAAACTAAAAAGGCTGATGAATGACTTCGCAAAGTCATTCATCAGCCTTTTTTAAATTAGCCTTTGTTTATTTAAGTTTTCGGCAATAACAATAAACAAACTCCTGCGCTGTGCCGAACGGCGTTTCGTGCGTTTCGTTCAGACTTTTAATGAGTTTGAATTCGCCGCCGAATTCGCTGTGCATCTTTTCGGGACTATATCGGACAACCTCCAAACCGCTGCATTTCAGCGGACCGTTTTCGCCGAACGACGCGACAATAATATGCCCGCCGACTTTCAGCGAACGCATCACGAGTTCGACATATTTTCGGCGGTCTTCCGGCTCGGTCAAAAAGTGAAAAACCGCGCGGTCGTGCCAAACATCATAATGATTTTCGGGCAGTGCAACCTGCGTGATATCCGCTTCGATCCATTCGATCTGCGCGGAGCGTTCGCCGAGACGTGCTTTGTTTTTCTCTAAAGCCGCCGCCGAAATATCCAGAACCGAAACATCCGCAAAACCCTGTTCAAGCAAATCATCGGCAAGCGTCGAACTTCCGCCGCCGACATCAATGATCGCCGCTTCCTTGCCGACTTTTGTCTCTAAGATCATCCGCAAAGAATTGTCCAGATGTTCACGAAACCAACTGACCTGCCGGTCGGATTTTGTTTGATAAACCGTTTCCCAATGCGCTTTTTTATTCATTTTCCAACCTCCTTTGCGGTTGTTTCTTCGACATTTTTCGCGCGCCGAACCTCGGCGCGACAAGCCCCGCGCATTCAGGTCGAAACGCCGAACTTCGGCAAGATCACGAGCTGCAGTAAAAGCCAGATTCCGAAAAATCCGGCTGTCCAATAAAGGTCTTCCATAATTTATTTCGAAGTCGCGCAAGTCGTAGCGGAAACTTCCGTTTCAAAACCCGCGTTGATCCACGCCTGCGTGCCGCCCGTTACGTTATAAACTTTCTTGAATCCGGCATTTTCCAGAATACCCGTTCCGAGACTCGAACGATAACCGCTTTGACAGATAACGTAAGTCGGCGCGAGCGGGTCGAGCCGGTCAATTTCCTTCGACAATTTATCGAGCGAAATATTCAGTGTGCGCGGCGCGTGACCGCCGGCGTGCTCAGCCGGACGGCGCACGTCAACAAATTGCAGATATTTTTCGGTTTCGGTCAAAGATTTTACTTCGCCGACCGAAACCTGCTCGATCTCATTGGTTTGACCCGCAAAATCCTTCATCAAAATAAAACCTTTAACCGTTTCGTGTCCGACCCGCGCGAGCCGCATAAACGCTTCGTCAACCTGCTCTTGTGTGTCGGCGGCAATCGCGATCGGAGTTCCGATTGCAACGAGCGTTCCCGTCCACGAAGCAAATTGTCCGCCGAGCCCGATGTTAATTGCATTTGGAATGTGGGAAGCGCCGAATTCGGTGTTTTGGCGAACGTCCAAAACCACGCCGTCGAAATTTTCGATTTCTTCGGTCGAAAGCGGTTTCGGTTTCGGCAGAGCTTCCAATGCTGCCGAGCCTTCCAGATTTTTCGCCGCCGATTTCGGAAAATACGCCGGAACTTCCGGCTGGTCAGCCGCGACGATCTTGATGAATTCTTCCTTCGTCATCGGCTGCAGCGCATAATTCATCTTGCGCTGATTTCCCAAGGTTGACCAGGTTTCTTTCGACAGGGATTTTCCGCATAAGCTGCCCGCGCCGTGCGCCGGGTAAACTTCGGTTTCGTCGGGCAGAGGCAGGATTTTTTCGCGTAAGCTGTCATAAAGCATCGCGCCCATCTCTTCTGCCGTAAACCCTTTCGAGCCGATCAGATCCGGTCGCCCGACATCGCCGATAAAAAGCGTGTCGCCCGTGAACATCTTTAAAGGCTCGGACGGATTTTCGGTATTTTCCGCCAGGATCGTGATCCCTTCGGGCGTGTGCCCGGGCGTTTCAAAAAATTTCAATTTTACTTTGCCGACGTGCAGCTCGTCGCCGTCTTTGACCTTGTGCGTCGGAAACTGCGTATTGGCTCGTTCGCCGTAAATAATTTTCGCCCCGGTTTTTTCGGCAAGCTCAATGTGTCCCGAAACAAAATCGGCGTGCGAATGCGTTTCGATAATATATTTTATCTTTTGATCGTTTGCCGCGGCTTCCGTCAGATATTGCTCAACATCACGCTGCGGATCAATGATCGCCGCTTCCGTTTCAGAACCGATGTAATATGACGCGTGCGCCAGACAGCCCAAATAAAATTGTTTGAATTTCATATTTTTTAACCTCCGATACCTTAATAAAGTTAGCTTAATATTAAAACAAAATCGTGTAATTTTTTGCAAATAATAATACCGAAACCGCCAAAACCAAAATTGCGAACATCTTTTGCAAACGATTTGCCGCCAGACGCGCCGACAAAATCGTTCCTAATCCTGCGCCGGCGACCGCTAAGATCATCACTAAACCGGTCAAAAACCAATCGAAATGATTCTGACTTGCGTGACCGATCAAGCCCGCCGCGCAGTTTAAAAAAATCACGAAAAGCGATGTTCCGATGGCTTCTTTCATCGTCAAACCGCCGAACATCACGAGCGCCGGAACGATCAGAAATCCGCCGCCGACTCCGAGGAATCCGGTCAAAACGCCGACTCCGAAACCAGCCGCAATCGCCTTCCACAAAATTGTCCGGCGCGGCACTTTATCCGGGTCGTATTTTTTCTGCCAGAGCATTGAAATTGCCACGACAAACATTAAAACCCCGAAAATCAGCAGTAAAACGCCGGGCGAAACGAGCTTTGTCAGAGGCGAACCTAAAAACGCGCCGAAAATTCCCGCGACACCAAAAAGCAAACCGCTTGAAAAGTTCACATTACCGCGTTTGTAATGCAGGTAAGAACCGAAAAGACTCGTCGCGCCGACGACCGCGAGCGACATCCCGACCGCTTGATGCGCGTCCACTCCGAGAAAATAAACCAGGATCGGAACCGTCAGAATCGAACCGCCGCCGCCGATCAGCCCGAGCGACACGCCGATCGCCGCGCTCAAAACCAATCCGATGTAAAACATTAATGACAACTAAAACTCCTTTTGATTTCGAGAAGGAACGCAGATTGAAAGACTCGCATAAACCACCCCCGTTGTTTGCGCAAAACCAGACTCTCTGCGTTCCCATCGGCTCAGTTCGCCGCCGAGACTTCTGTCTTACGACTTTGAACCGGGCGATTCCAGGGCATTTTTGCCAGAATCATCGCCATTCCGCACCAATCCGTCGCGCCCGCAAAGGTCAATCCCGCGCCGACAAACGCCGAAATCGCGATCAAGTACGGATGAACCGCGAACGACAAAATTACGCCGAGCAAAACCAGCAAACCTGCCGTAAACCGCACTTGTCGCTCTAATGCCCAAGGCGCTTTCGCGTCTTTTTCAAACGGCAAATCTTCTTTTTTCCAAGCCTCAAAACCGCCCGCGACATTGATCACGTTTGTAAAACCGAGCGATCTTAATTTCTTTTGCGCTTCGCCCGAACGCCTGCCGGTGCGGCACATCACGTAAATGGGTTTCGTGTGATCAATTTCCGCGTGCCGTTTTTCGAGTTCGCCGAGCGGAAGCAGTTTTGCTCCCTCAACCCGTCCGCCCGCAAATTCGGCATATTCGCGGACATCAACCAAATGGAGATCCTCTTTACCCAACTTCTCGTTCAATGTTAATACCGTGCATTCACTCATAATTTTTATTTCCAAATCAATCCTTAATAACAATATGTTTATACAGTTATATTGCTTTTATGTCAAATTCACGGTGAATGATTTCGGCAATAATCCTAAAAATTCACGTCCGAAAATTACAACAGTGTTTTTCAAAAAAGTATATGAATTGTTAAATATACTTTTTTTGTAGTTCGTAACCCGATTTCTTTAGTCAAGGAATCCTGAAATCAAAACAATGAGGTGAAAATATGGCAAAGAAAAAGCTAACTATAAAAGGAATAACTTTTCCAGACTTTGGCGATGACGACAGCAAGAAAAATTTTCGTTTGATTTTCTATATTGCTTATACCGATAAAAACGGCGATGAAACGGCGACAATTGTTTCCAAGCCCGACAGCGGACAATGGCAGTGGCGAAAATCGAGCAAGGACTTTTTTCTGCCGCCGACCATCGTCGGCGATTCCGCCGAATTAAACACGTCATTTCTGAAAACAGGCGGCAACGGATTTGCTCCTGCTTCCGACAAAATCGCGGAAATTGACGGTGAAATTACGGATATAACGGTGCAGTTTCTGGATGTTTTTGACGCTTCGATCGGCGATTTTCTGAAAAGAAATATTTTGCCCGAAGTGATCAAACAGTTACAGGGTCTCGGCATCAACCCGATCGATCTGATTCCCGTACCGGGAGTTTTTACGACCGTGATCAAGGACAAGATAAAGATCGATGAACTGGCAACCAGGGTTGAGAACTTTCTGACCAAGGAAAAGAAGGACAAGCTCCTGCATACGATCAGTGCGGAATATGACGGCAAAAAGACGTTTACGTTAAAGGAAGAAAAAGAATGGAATCCGAAAAAACACAAAAAAGGAACCTACGGCGTCACGATCGGCGTTAAATAATTTGTTGTGTTTTTTGTAGTTTAGCGGGAATTTTTGTGCAAGGTATCAGACCGGTGCAAAAATTCCCGCTTGATTTCTCAGGCGCGTTTCGAGCGAATTACAGACGACTTCGCAAAGCGTAAAAATGCTTTCGTCGGCAATCGCGTAAAAAACCGTGTTGCCTTTCTGGCGGCGTTTGACCAAACCCGAAGTTTGCAGAATTTTCAGATGTTTTGAAACGTTCGGCTGACTTGTTTGAATCAGTTCGGTCAATTCTGTAACGCTTTTTTCACCTTCTTGAAGCGATTGCAGAATCCGCAAACGCAAAGGTTCGGACAGGATTTTGAAGCGGTTGGCAACCAACTCCAGGGCTTCGGATGACATATTTTTCCCGTTCATACTTGCATAAGAATATGCCAAAGCAGTAATTCATTGCAAACCTTTTCGGAAAATTCCAATCTAACGAGTCTGGACATTTTTTGGTTTTGGTGGTTAAATCGGTGTGTCTTACCAAAAAAGTTAACCGCCGCTTAAAAATTTGTTGATGAAGATGAAGTTTGGAACATCGAAGGGAAAACTGTCTAAACGAATCTCAACCGCCATCGGTTCTGAAACTCCTCTGCGCGAACTGGCGGGAAACCTGTCACAATTCGCCAAATACGCGCTCGCCGAAGCCAGCAGTCTTTCGCTCGAAAAAATAGATATTACGCTCGAACGTCTGCCGAAAAAACTTGAAGGCTTCCGCCTCGTTCATCTTTCCGACATTCATCACAGTCCTTTTACGAATCTCGAGCATATTTCGCGTGCCGTAAAAGTCGCCAATCGTTTGAAACCCGATCTGTTCGTGCTGACGGGCGATTACGTTTCGCACGAATCGGAATATATCGAGCCGGTCGCGGAAGTCCTGGGAAAACTGGAATCCGAACACGGAACTTTTGCGTGTCTCGGAAATCACGATCATTGGACGGATGCCGAACTCATCACAAATTCGTTTCGGCGCGCAAATATCAATGTTTTGATCAATGAAGGCTTTCGTTTTACGGCGCGTGACGCTTCCTTCTGGCTCTGCGGAGTTGACGATTATATGGTCGGCAAGACCGATCTGCGCGCGGCGCTGCACGGTAGTTTTCCCGACGAGATGAAGCTTCTGCTCGCGCATAATCCGGTAATCGTCCGGCAGGCGGCGCGTTTCGACGTTGACCTCGTTCTCAGCGGACACACGCACGGCGGACAGGTCAAATGGCGCGACGAAGACAAACGGATCTTGCCGAACAGACGCTTGAAAAACGGTCTGCATCGCCGCAGAGACACGCAAATTTACATCACCCGCGGCATCGGCACGGTCGTTTTGCCGATTCGTTATCAATGCCCGCCGGAAATTTCCCTGATTGAACTCAAATGCGGTTAATTACGAAATTACGAATTACGAATTTCAAATTACGATTTCGTCAAAACACGTTCGTAATTTATAATTCGTAATTCGTAATTCGTAATTTTCAAAGATGGCTTCAAATATTTTAACGATTCCAAATCTGCTGACCTTTCTGCGAATGGCTTTGATTCCCGTCTTTGCGAGCCTTTTGTTTTACGGCTACAACGGCTGGGCGTTGTTCGTTTTTCTGGTCGCGGGAATTTCGGACGGAGTTGACGGTTTTGTCGCCCGCAGATTTAATCAGGAATCCGAGCTTGGCACGATTATTGACCCGATCGCCGATAAACTTTTGATGACGGTCGCATTTATCGTGCTCGCGATGCCGAATGTGATGCAGCCGACGCGCCATCTGCCCGTGCCTTTCTGGGTAACCGCCACCGTCATCGGACGCGATGTTTTGATCGTCACGGTCGCCGGAGCGATCAATATTATGACCGGATTTCACGGTTTCAAACCGTCGTGGCTCGGAAAACTAAGCACGTTCGTGCAGGTTGTTGCCGTCGCGCTGATTCTGCTCGCGGCATTTCTTGATTACAGTTTTTACCTGCCGACCGTTTATTTTATCGTCGTGCTTTTGGCTTTTGTGTCGGGAATTCATTACATTTTTCACGTCGCAAAATTAATGCGTGAAGAAGAAGGGGAAAGTAAAAAGTAAAAAGTAAAAAAGAAAATAATAAAGAGCGTCTTAATTTGAGATTTTATAATCAATTCAGACGCTCTTAAATTTTGCCTTTTTACTTTTTACTTTCTACTCTCTTCATAAATTCTTTTAACAGCCAGTAAAAGTTCGTCGTAATCGACCGGCTTGGCAAAATGTTCCTGAAACCCCGAAGCCAGAGCGCGGCGGCGGTCGTCCGAAGAAGCGTAAGCGGTCAGCGCAATCGCGGTGATAAAAGCATTTTGTTCGGTTTGAAGCTGGCGCACCCGGGCGATCAGATCGTAGCCGTCCGAGTGCGGCATTCCGATGTCGGTGATCAGGATATGAAAGTTTTCCTGCGAAAGCTTTTCGAGCGCGTCCTTTGCCGAAGTTGCCGTGACGATCCCGGCTTTTTCCTTTTCCAGAAAAAGCTGTAAAGGAACGAGGCTTTCGACATCATCATCAACCAGCAAAATTCGTGCGCCCGCCAAAGCGAAAGTTTCGGCTGAAAGCATTTGAGTTTCATCGCCTGAAGCCGCATCCTTCAAAAAATCTTTGGTCAGCGGGATTTCGACGATGAAAGTTGCGCCGTGTCCTTCCCCGGCGCTTTCCGCCGTGATCGTGCCGCCGTGCAGTTCGACCAGATTGCGGACGATCGTTAAACCGAGTCCGAGTCCGCTGAAAGCGCGTTTGGTCGAAGAATCCGCCTGCCGGAAACGCTCAAAAATGAACGGCAAAATCTCTTCGCTGATGCCGATCCCGTTGTCTTTGACGACAAGCCGCGCAAATTCGCCGCGCCGTGCTAAGGAAACGTCGACCCTGCCCTCTTCGGCGGTAAATTTAACGGCGTTTTGAACCAGATTGACGATGATTTGCTGAAAGCGCATCGCATCGCCGCTGATGATCAACGAATTTTCTGCCGCCGCGGTCTTAAACAAGATGTTTTTCTGCGCGGCGACCGGGCGTAAGACTTCGATCGCGTAGTCAAAAACCCTGACCAGATCGACCGCTTCCTTTTCGATCCGCATTTTGCCCGAAATGATCCGCGAAACGTCGAGAAGGTCTTCGATCAGATTGTTTTGCAAAAGCGAGTTGCGCTCGATGACTTCAACCGCTTTTTCGGTTCGTTCCTTATCGAGCACGCCTGCCCGCAGCATTCTGACCCAGCCGAGGATCGAATTGAGCGGTGTGCGCAATTCGTGCGAAAGCACCGAAAGAAATTCGTCTTTCGCCTGGTTGGCGGCTTCGGCAGTTTCGCGGGCATCGGCTTCGACCTGCAAAAGCCGCACGTTCTCGATCGCGACCGCCGCCAGATTTCCAACCATTTCAAGCGCGATGATATGCTCGTTCGTAAAAGCATTGTCCTGATACGCCTGAACTTCGAGCGTGCCGATGATCCGGCTCATCACCGCCATCGGCACGACGAGCGAAGAATTCGGATCGATCCCGTCTTCCTGCAAAACGACGTGCGGACGGGTTTTCATCAGATCCCAGAAACGATTGACGACCACCGATTTCTTCTGAAAGATCGCCTGCGAATTCGGTCCGCCGTCCTCCGTCAGAGGCATCGGCGGCAAAACGGAAATATCAACTTCGCCGCCTTCGCCCCAGACATATTCGGCGACCCGCAAACTTTTTTCGGCGTTGTAGGAAGAAACGAAAAACGCCGTGCACGGCATCGAAGCGCGGACAAATTCGTGAAGTGCGCGGTAAATCGAGATCAAATCACGCGCCGTGCCGAGCGTCTGGGCAATCGGCACGATCCGCGAAAGCAGTTCCAGATATTCTTCCGAAGCGCGGCGTTCGGCTTTGAGCAAGGCTTCCTGCCCCTGTTTGCGTTCGGTGATGTCGATGCATGAGCCGATATAACCTTTAAATGTCCCGTTATGCGTAAAAAGCGGCACGCCTTTGTCCAGCATCCAACGATATTCGCCGTCGAAACGCCGCAGGCGGTACTCGATTTCAAACTCTTCGCGCGCATCGAAAGATTTTGAAAAGATTTCCGCACAACGCTCACGGTCTTCTTCATGAATTCCTTCCATCCAGGCATTGCCGATTTCCTCGTCCATTGTTTTACCGGTAAAATCGAGCCAGGTTTGATTGAAATACGCGCTGAGCTTATCCGTTCCGCTGATCCAGACAAGCATCGGCGCATTGTTCGTCATCGAGCG
>DATLOR010000430.1:0-6940 GCA_035536135.1 Pyrinomonadaceae bacterium
GTCTAATTTTTTGAACGCTTCGACCATCGGTAAATAAGCCGTCGCTTTTTCGTCCACGTTGCTCATCGGCGACTTTGTGCCGCTTGTGTGGCGGACGGTGATCTTACAATTGCTGACGTTGATCAGCGTCATATCGTTCCAAGCCTTGAAAGCGTCGTTGTTAACGATCAATTGAGCCAATTCCTTAAATTCCGCCTCCGAAACTTTCGATTTCCAGACGCTTTTTTCGACGACGCGCCACTGTTTGGCATCCTTCTCGTAACTGTGGACCTCGATCGTTTTTTCGGCGCTGCCGTCGCGGTTGAAGGTCAATTTCACGCTGCACGGCGAGCTCGAACTGCCGACGCCGTCGGTGTTTTTGAAATATTCATTGTAAGTCTGCCGGCATTTCGAGCCTTCCGCATAAAAGTTTTTATAGACGGTTTCGATCGTTAGCGCCTCAACGTCAGACGCATTGACATCTTCGGACGGCGGCGGTATCGGTTCGGTTCGTTTCGGCGGTGTCGGTTCTTCTTGCTTCATGATCGGTTTCGGCGTTTCGGCGTTCTGCGCCGCGGGTTTGTAATAAAAAAAGAAAAAAGTGCAAACAACCAGTGCGCCCAGCGCGCCCGCGATCGCTGCTAAAATTATCGTCATACCATTCTTTTGATTCATAAATTTTTATAATCTCAATTCTCTTGCGGCAATCCATCGATGACTTTCGTGATACATATTTTCAAGCTCGTCTCCGGTCATCCAAACCAATCTTTCGCAAACGGTTCCTTCGATTTTTCCTGCCAACTCTATACGGTAAAAATGACAGACTTTTGCGATGTATTTCTGATCGAGCGCGGCATAAAAGTAATCCGCCGCCGCGCCGATTTTCGTCAAAATTTCGATTTCAAACCCGATCTCTTCCCTTGCTTCGCGCCGCAGCGCCTCAATCTCCGTTTCGCCTTTATTGATGCCGCCGCCGACCAGAAAATATTTGCCGAAAACGTCCGATTTGATCACGCCTACGCAGTAAGCTTTGATAAACACGCCGTAACTTCCCGGTCTGACGAAATACCGAGCGCCTTTTATTTTTTCACCGAACTCTTTCATAAACCACGAAATCTCTTGAAAGTATAAACAAAAACCGCGCGAAATCTCCATCAGGAGCAAAAAACCAGACTGCCAAAATGCCGAAACCGATTGGCGGAATTATGAAAGGAACATAAGTTGCAGGCAGAATTTTGAATATTAAGTAAGTTTATCTAACGAAAATTTACGGAGTGATAATTTTGCAATTCTTTAAGACAAGGAGGTTTTTATAATGCCGGTAGTTCAACAAAACAGAAAGTCGAATTCAGAAAAAGAAAAACGAACGGAAAAAGCGGAACTGTCACCGGACGCACTTCGCTGCCGCAAAAAATTCTTGCGATATTTCCCGAAAGGATTTTACGATGAAAAATACATTTCCTGGGAGCGCGGTTATAAGTGGAACGCGCACGAACAATGGGATGAAGCTTTAAATCGTACGGCTTTCCGCTCGCTTTTGCAGGCAGGAAGATTTGCCGAGATTTGCGCTCTTGCCGTTCGCATCGAATCGCGCACGAATCTGCTTTTCTCGTTTGAAAAGATGGCTCTGCGCGATGCCGTTAAATCGCCCGAAGGCGCGCAAATGTTTGCAGAAGGACTTTACGAATTTCTGCACGGTCGCGCAAAAACAGAAACGAGATTCGATCGATGGTGCGAAGTAATCGCCGCGTTACCAAGAAAGCAAACACGCGTTTTAACGCATCCGGTCGTCACTATTTTCGGTTTTATCGCCAAGCCCGAAACGCATATCTTTCTCAAACCGAACGTGACGCGCCAAGCCGCCCGCGAATATGGCTTCGACCTTTGTTACAAATCCAAACCTTCGTGGGAAATCTATGCGAGTATGCTTGAATTCGCCGAAACTATAAGACGCGACCTCGCCGGTCTGGAACCGCGCGATATGATGGACATTCAGTCATTTATGTGGGTTCAGGGTTCGAGTGAATACGCATAAAATAAAGCCGCAAAATTATAAATTTTGCGGCTTTATTTTCAAGGGAAAGTAAAATTAAAAAGTCAAAACCAGTGCGCCGTCCTTCTCTTCGACCACGACGCTTCCGCCGTCGATCAATTTGCCGAAAAGAATTTCCTGCGCCAAGGGTTGTTTGATCTTTTCGTGAATCAGACGCGACATCGGGCGTGCGCCGTAGCGTGCGTCGAAGCCGTTTTTGGCAAGCCATTCGCGGGCAGATTCCTCTAATTTGACGAGCACGCGTTTTTCGGCAAGCTGTCCGTTGAGTTCCTTGATGAATTTATCAACGATGAGCTTGATCATCTCGATGTCGAGAGCCTTGAACGGCACCCAGGCGTCGAGACGATTGCGGAATTCCGGCGTGAACGTGCGCTCGATCGCGCCGCGCGCGTTGCCTTTCGTGTCCGATGAATTACGGAAACCGACACCGCCCGAAGATAATTCGCGCGCACCGGCGTTGGTCGTCATAATCAGGATCACGTTGCGGAAATCCGCCTTTTTGCCGTTATTGTCGGTCAAAGTCGCGCTGTCCATCACCTGCAATAGAAGGTTGAAAAGATTCGGATGCGCTTTTTCGATTTCGTCGAGGACGAGCACGGAATGCGGATGCCGCATGATCGCTTCGGTCAGCAGTCCGCCCTGATCGAAACCGACGTAGCCCGGCGGCGCACCGATCAGGCGCGAAACCGTGTGCGGTTCGGCGTATTCGCTCATATCATAGCGCAGAAATTCGACGCCGAGGATTTCGGCAAGCTGTTTGGAAACCTCAGTTTTGCCGACTCCGGTCGGTCCCGAGAAAAGAAACGAGCCGACGGGTTTTGTCTGATGTCCGAGTCCGGCACGCGAAATCTGAATCGCGTCGACGATCTTATCGATCGCCTCGTCCTGCCCGAAAATGACGGCTTTCATATCCTCTTTCAAAGTTTTCAGCCGGTCTTTTTCATCCGCGACGACCGTTTTCGGCGGAATTTTCGCCATCCGCGCGATCGTGTTTTCGACCATCTGGACGGAGATCATTTTCGGGCGCGCGTCTTCGGGCAAAAGCTTCGTCGCCGCGCCGACCTCGTCGATCACGTCAATCGCCTTGTCGGGCAAAAACCGGTCGTTGATATATTTTCCGGCAAGCTCGGCGGCGATTTTCAAGGCTTCGTCCGAATATTTCACGCCGTGATGCTCTTCGTAGAATTTCTTCAAACCTTTGAGGATTTCGTAAGTTTCGCCGACAGACGGTTCGAGAATTTCGATTTTCTGAAAGCGTCTTGCCAGCGCACGGTCGCGCTCGAAAGCGGCTTTATATTCCGCGTAAGTCGTCGAACCGATACAGCGCAGATCGCCGTTTGCGAGCGCGGGTTTTAAGATATTCGACGCGTCCATCGCGCCGCCCGAAACCGCGCCGGCGCCAACGATCGTGTGAATTTCGTCGATAAACAGGATCGAATTTTCGTGCTTTTTGAGCTCGCTGATGATCGCCTTGAAACGCTGTTCAAAATCGCCGCGGTAACGCGTTCCCGCGAGGACCGCGCCCATATCGAGCGCGTAAACCTTCGCTTCCTTCAAGACGTCGGGAACATTGCCTTCCGAAATTTTGAGTGCCAAACCTTCCGCGAGAGCCGTTTTACCGACGCCGGGTTCACCGACGTAAAGCGGATTGTTTTTCTTGCGGCGGCAAAGCACCTGAATCGTTCGCTCGATCTCTTCCTGCCGCCCGATGATCGGGTCGATTTTGCCTTCCGAGGCAAGCTTGACGAGTTCTTCGGTAAAGGCTTCGAGCGGCTTTTTGCGTTTTCCGCCGCCGAGGGCGCGTTCTTCGGCAAATTCTTCGGCATCGCCTTCTTCGCCCGCGCCGTCGAAATCAAAGTTAATATCAACTTTTGAAATCCCGTGCGCGATGTAATTTAAAATATCGAGCCGCGTAATGCCCTGCTGTTTCAGCAAATAAACGGCGTAAGACTGGTCGGCTTGATAAAGCGCGGCGAGAATGTTTCCGCCGTCAACCACTTTTTGCCCGCTGCCTTCCGCCTGCAAAATCGCGTACTGGATCGTTGATTGAAAAGTTGCCGTCAATTCGGGCATCGTCTGCACTCCGGCGGGCATTTTTTCCAAAGTGTCGCGGAAATATTCTTCCAGCGATTTGGCAAGCTCCTCGATCGTCGCGCCGCAATTAAATAAAATATCGCGTGCCGAGTTATCTTCGAGCAAAGCGTAAAGCAGATGCTCGAGGGTTACGTATTCGTGTTTGTATTTGACGGCTTCATCAACCGCGTAGCTTAATGTTTCTTCTAATTCTCTGGTCAACATATTTTTGAAACTCTTTTGATGATTATCTCACAAAAAACGTTCAAATTATTATTGCGCTAATTTAATTCGGCATAGACAGCGAAACATTTACGGTTTCGCTGTCTTTGACGGTAATTTTTTGCCCGTCCCGAACGAGCTTTTGAAACCATTCTTTGGCTTCCGCCTCGCTCTGCGGGCGATTTTTTGCGGTTCCGACAAAGATCGTATATTCGCCCGGCGCGGCTTTGATCTCAAAATCGCCGGTCGGCGCAACTCTTCCGCTGAAAGTTTTTGTCGGGAATTGTCCGAAAACGGCGTTTGCGCCGATCATTACGACAAAGGCTTCTTCTTTCCCGTCGTAGCCCGCAACTTTGCCTTTGACCGTTCCCATATTGGTTGAAAGGACGATCTGCACGCCTTTGAGCTCTTCGCCTTCCTTGATCTCAAGCGGCGAATTGAGCAAATCCTTGCCGCCGAGCGTTGCCGATTTAACGTAATAATTCGGGTTATTAAAAGAAACCAGACGATATTTGCCTTCGCTCAGTTTGCCGATGCGAAAAGTTTTTTCTTTGATCGGCTGCGGATTTTTGGTTTGGTTCCGGCTGTAATCATACTCCGAAGTGCTGACCTGTTTGCTTTCTTCGTCAACCGCGTAAATTTGTACACCAGCGGGAACTTCCTTGCCGCCTTCGACGACGACCGTGCCGCTGATGCTCGATTCAACCGGCACTTCGAAATTCAGATCGGTGAGATTTTTGTCGGTAATCTCGATCTCCTTCGACATTGTCGGATATTTCGCCTGATTTTTTTGCGCATCACTGTTGGAGTTATAAACATAGCCCTGCGAAATTGAAATGCGGTATTTCCCTGCCGGCAGACTTTTCAGCGACCATTCGCCCGCCTTGTTTGAGGTCGCCGGACTTGCCGAAAAATATTCCGTAACGAGCTCGTCGCGGTCGGACATTTTGAAAAAACTGACCGAAAAATTACCGAGCGGCTCATTGCTTCCCTTTTTGACGATTTTTCCCGAAATTCCGAAAAGCTGGCGTTCGGGCAAACTGATGTCGATCGCCGTCTGTTCCTGTCCGGGCAGAATTTCGAGTTCCTTCGCGTCTTTTGAATTATCGCCTTCGGGATAGTAGGTTTTGAGGATCGAATTTTGATTCTCGCGGTAGGTGTAAACGTACTGCGGCGAGCTTTGGTTATGCGAAACCGGCTCGATCACGCGGACGATATATTGTCCTTCGGGCAAACCGGCGATCCGGTAAGATCCGCGGTCGTCGGTTTTTGCGCTTCCGATA
Source organism: Pyrinomonadaceae bacterium (assembly GCA_035536135.1). GTDB lineage: Bacteria > Acidobacteriota > Blastocatellia > Pyrinomonadales > Pyrinomonadaceae > JAFDVJ01. The sequence goes on from DATLOR010000430.1 coordinate 5,611, forward strand.
CCCGATTCGCCGCCGAAAGTTGCCGACGTATTTGAAAAGCGCCCGTTTTCCTTGCGCAGAACTTCGACCTTGACGCCGACCGCCGCTTCGCCGTCGGCGTAAAGAATTCTGCCGCTGACCGCGCCGCCGCGCCGTGCGCTGACGACGATCTGAAATTCGCCCAAACCGCTGATCTCGATCTTTTCAAATTTATCTTCGGGTTTATTTTCTTTCGTCGGCTGGCGATACGAGAATTTATAGGAGTCCTGATTCAAGATCCCTTCGCTTTTGACGTAGGCAACGTAAGTTCCCGCCTTGACGTTTTTGATGACAAACTCGCCGTTTTCGTCGGTTTTGACAAATTTCGAGCTGTAGCTCGTGTAGGTTTCCTTGTCGGAAACAAGCGTCAGCATCACGTACCTGACGGGACGGCTCGTGTCTTCATAGATCAGCCGCCCGCGCACGGTCGCGCCCGTCACTTTTGAATCGTCGTTTTCATTCAAACTGCCGTCGCCGTAGCCGGCAACTCTGATTTCAGGGGCAGAAAGAACCTCCTCTTCTACGTCGACGGTTGTCGTCACGGCTTTTTTATCGTCTTTTTTGTCCTGCGCAAAGACGAATCCGTAACAAAAAACCGCGATTAAAATTAAGCTGAAGACTCGAAGAAAAATTGAATTTTGATTGAACATTTCGGGGGACATCCTTTGTAAAAAAAATTGGGTTGTTTTGCGATAATATCACAAAACAACCCAATCAATTAAGTTTTTTCCGGCAAATTTAGCCGTTATTTTTTCTGCCCGCGAGAAGCATTTCGCGTCCGACAAAATACAAAATAACCGCTAAAACCAGGAACGGGATCAATGCCAGAACGTCTGAGCCGCCGCCCTCGAAAAACGGGTTGCTGAGCTTTGCCCATTCGCCGAAATTGTCCTGCACCGCTTTGAGCGAAGGAACGACCGCAAAGACCGCGATCAGAATTCCGGCGATCGCGCCGCCCGCGATGTAGCCCGAAGCGAGCAGAACGCCGTTCGACTTATCGGTTTCGGCGATGATCTGTTCTTCGGTCAGTTCGCGGTGCGCGAGCTTGCGTTTCAAGTAAAGATCGACCATCCAGCGGACGATGCCGCCGACAAAGATCGGCGCGCTCGTTGAAATCGGCAGATAAATTCCGACCGCAAAGGCAAGCGACGGAACGCCCGCGAGTTCGAGCACGATCGCGATCATCGCGCCGATGATCACCAAGCCCCACGGCAGATCCTGCCCGAGAACGCCCTTGATGATATAGCTCATCAGGGTTGCCTTCGGCGCGTCGTAGCGCGTCAGTTCCTTGCCTTCATCATCTTTTTTGATC
>DATLOR010000431.1:0-3920 GCA_035536135.1 Pyrinomonadaceae bacterium
GAAGCGGCGCGCTCCTTAAATTACCGTCCGAATTACATTGCACGTTCACTTCGCAACCAGCGGACGCACACGATCGGCGTTTTGATTCCCGAAATGAGCGACGGTTATTCGGCGGCGGTTTTAAGCGGCGTTGAAGAAAAACTCCTGCAGGAAGGCTATTTTTATTTTGTCGCGAGTCATCATCACCGCGAAGATCTGATCGAAAAAAACACGCAGTTTCTGGTCGCGCGGTGCGTCGAGGGAATTCTCGCGATCGACACGCCGATTCATCATCAAAGCTTTCTGCCGATCGTTTCGATTTCGGGGCACGATCATATCAAAGGCGTCACGAATATCGTACTCAATCATGAAAAAGCCGCGCATCTCGCGATCGAACATCTCTACAGCCTCGGACACCGCAAGATCGGCGTGATCAAAGGACAGGAATTCAGTTCCGACACGAAAGTCCGTTTGAGCACGGTTTTGGACGCGGCGCAGAAATTCGGCGTGCAGATCCGGGATAATTGGATTACCCAATTGATCGGCGACGACCCTTCGCCCGAAACGGGTTATCTCGCGACCAAAAAACTAATATCGCGCGGCGCGGAATTTACGGCAGTGCTGGCTTTTAACGATATTTCGGCGATCGGCGCGATCCGGGCGCTGCGCGAAAACGGTTTGACTGTTCCCGAAGATGTTTCGATCATCGGTTTTGACGATATCACGGCGGCGGAATATCACCATCCGGCGTTGACGACCATCCGCCAGCCGCTCAAAAAGATGGGCAGCCTCGGTGCGGAACATCTTCTGCAAAACATCCAAAAAAATTCGGCAGACACGCTTTCGCTCGAAATTACGGTTGAACCGGATTTGATCGTCAGGCAATCAACAACAGAAGTTTCAAAATAATCTTGCAACTTAATCAATTTCTAATTTTTGATAATTGCCGTGCCAGTAGACGAGCGGATTTTTGTCCGTCACGCTCGATTTTTCAATCAAACCGACGAAAATCGTATGATCGCCGCCTTCGTGCGCAAAGGTGAGACGGCATTCAAGCGTCACGAACGCATCTTCGAGCACGGGAATTTCGCCGATTCCGAGCCGGTAACGCGTGCCGTCAAACTTGTCTGGAATCTGCGAGGCAAAATGATTCGAGAGATTTTCCTGTCCTTCGGCTAAAATATTGACGACGAAAAACTCGCTTTCGTGAAAAGCGTAATGACTGCCCGTCGTCTTTTCGATGCAGACGAGGATCATCGGCGGTTCGAGCGACACGGACGCAAACGCGCTGACCGTAATGCCGTGAAATCTGCCCTCAGCGTCTTTGGTCGTGACGACCGTGACGCCGCTCGGGAAACGCCCGAGAGCGGCGCGAAATTCGTCTTTGCCGATACCGTTTTTTTTTGAACTCTTATCCATCTTTTCTGGTCAAAACTAAATCTAAAGCTTGAGGAAACAAAAGTTTAGCTGATAATTACCATCATTTTACCAAAATTGCGCAAAGTTTTTATACTTCGCGGGCAAACTTTCCGTAAAATAGATTTATGAAACTGAAATTGCTTTTATTTTTAATTTTTCTAAGCGCGACAATTATTTCGGCGCAATCGCCAAGCAAAGTTTTGAGTCAGGCAAACAAAGCTCTCGGCGGCGAAAAATCTCTGAAAACCATTCGGGGCTGGCAAATTTCGGGACGCATCACGCGGCAATCCGACGGCGCAAGCGGCACGTATCAGGCATTCGCCAATGATCCGAATCTTTACGGCGAAGCGTTTGACCTGAACGGCTTTGAATCGGCGGTCGGCTACAACGGAAAATCCGGCTGGACACGCGATTCGAAAAACGGTCTGCGCACCTTAACCGGCGATGCGAGCCGCGATTTTCAAGCCGAAACGTTTTACCGAAATCAGCGTTGGATCGACGCGAAAGCGGAGAAGTCGAAAATTTCCACAGGTGGAAAAACCGTCATCAACGGCAAAGCGGCAAATGCGCTTGTTTTGACGACCGCGAAAGGCGTGCAGATAAAATTGTATTTCGACGCGGCGACAAATCTTCTTCTGCGCGAAGAAATTCCAAGCGGCGAGAGCCTAAAAATCATTGATTACAGCGATTACCGCAAAGTTGATAATATCTTTGAAGCCTTTTCGATCGTTTCAAAGATCGGCGATGAAACTTACGAGATCAAGCTCGACGAGATAAAACACAATCCGAACATTGCCAAAACCGTTTTCGATTTTCCGCAAATTTCAAGCGAACCGTTGCCCGACATCAAAATTCTTCTCGACGAAGTTCGCGGAAATGCCGAAAAAATTGACGCGATCTTAGAAAATTACAGCTATAAGGAAACGCGGATCGACCGTGAAATTGACAAGTCGGGAAATCTGATCGAAAAAAGCTCGGAAACCGTTTTGCTTTCGTTTTACAAAGGCTTTCGCATACGCCGCCAGATCGAAAAAAACGGCAAGCCGCTTTCCGAATCCGAACAGGCGAAAGAGGACAAAGACGTTGAAAAGCAGGTCGCCGAGATCGAAGAAAAAATCGCCAAAAAAGAAAAACGCGACGCAAAAAGTTCGGCGAAAACGCCCGATGAAGAAAATAAACGCATCACGCTTTCAGACGCGCTGAAAGGTTCACTGCTCGTCAATCCGCGGAGAGAGCGCTTTCGCGGGCGCGACGTGATCGTTTTCGATTACGAACCGAATCCGCAATTTAAACCGACCACGCGGCTCGAAAAACTTTTCGCGTTCTGCAACGGCGCGGTTTGGGTGGATACGAAAAGCAAACAAGTTGTGCGGCTCGAAGCATTTTTGACGCAGTCGGCGGGAAATTTTATCGGCAAAGTAAAACGCGGCGCGTCGTTTTCGCTTGAGAATGAGCTTGTCAACGAAGAAATCTGGCTGCCGTCGCGGGCGGACGTGAATCTTTCGGTAAAGATCCTGTTTGCGGGAATCAATATCAATAATCTCATCAAATACGGCGATTACAGCAAATCAAAGGTCGAAGTCAAAGACGCGACCGTCGATAATCCAAACAAGCAGTAAGTTTTTGGGATCGGGATTTAAAAAGAAAATGGCGGAGAGAACAGGAGTCGAACCTGCATGACCTTACGGTCGGTAGTTTTCAAGACTACTGCAATACCATTATGCGATCTCTCCGCAAAACCTTGCGAATTGAAAATATAGCGCAAAATCGAAATAAAAAGCAACCCGCAAAATAATTTCGCGCGGTGCTTTACTTTCCGGCAAACTGCTTTCTTAGTTCCTGCCGGACGGCTTCGACACCCTTAATGCCGCTTGCCTTGACCTCGATAAAGCCTTCGCGATTAACGACGATATGCGTCGGAAATCCGAGCTTCAAACTGCCGTCAGCGGCGACTTCGCCGAAACTTCCGAGCATCAGCGCGGCGGAATTCGGCACGATCTGATATTTGAACGGATTCTTTTTCAAAAAGCCGTCGATATCGTTTTTGCTGCTCGACGAAACGCCGAGAAAAACAACGTCTTTGCCTTGAAATTCGTCCACGATCTCGTTGAGTTTCGGAATTTCTTCCATACACGGCGGACAGCCGACGAACCATAAATTATAGACGACGATTTTTCCGCGAAAATCCTGCGTGTTGACTTGTTTACCGTCAATCGCCGTCAGTCGGATCTGCGGCGCCGGAAATTTACCGACCAGACGGTAATCCTGTCCAAAAACGCCCACGCCGAAAAAAAGTGTCAGACACAAAGAAAGTATTAGATTTTTCATAATGCCTTTTTTTTATTGCTAAAATTGATATTTGTCAAGAAAAAAGACGGATTCGAGCGAAAAATCCATTTTTAAATAAAAAAAGGCTTCGCGATTTATGGAGAAAATCGCGAAGCCGAAAATTGAAAAGTCTAATTTTACTCGACTTTTGACTGTTCCGTCGTTAAAAGACGGTTGATCTGCGTATTTAATTT
>DATLOR010000432.1:0-17458 GCA_035536135.1 Pyrinomonadaceae bacterium
CAACTCTTTCCTTGACCGTGCGAATGAGGTTTGAATATTCGTTCGGAAGCGTGTAGCCGACCGTATCGGGAACATTCAAAATCGTCGCGCCTTCTTCGACCGCCGCTGCAAAAACTTCGCAGATAAAATCAACATCACTGCGCGTTGCGTCTTCGGCGGAAAATTCCACTTCATCGGCGTGATTTTTTGCCAGACGCACGCTGTTGCGCGTCATTTCCAAAACCTGTTTGCGCGTTTTCTGCAATTTGTATTCGAGATGGATGTCGCTCGTTGCGACAAACGTGTGAATTCTTGATCTTTGCGCTTTTTTCAGGGCTTCGGCGGCACGTGCGATGTCGAGCTCGGTCGTCCGGCAAAGCGCGGCAACGGTTGCGGTTTTGCAGGTTTCGGAAATTGTCCTCACCGCAAGAAAATCTCCATCGGACGCAATCGGAAACCCGGCTTCGATAATGTCCACGCCCAGATTTTCGAGCTGGCGCGCCATTCTGATCTTTTCCTGCAAATTCATCGAACAACCCGGCGATTGTTCGCCGTCGCGCAAAGTCGTGTCAAAAATTCTAATTTTTTCGGTTCTCATTATTTCTCTAATCTTGCTCCAAAATGCCTCGGTGTTTATTCAATACAACCTGTTTGTGAATGTTACATAAAATATTTGATGAAAGTCAAGGTTATATAATAAATAAAAACATAACTAATAATGATATAAAAACTTGTGAAAATGAAAAAAAACGAAAAATGAATTGTAGAACTTTTAATTATGCGAATTTTAATTTGATAAATCTTTGTAAATATTAGATAGTTCCTATATTTAGTGTTTTAAAATCTCAATCGGCGATAAATCTATGGACATAAATCAATTGGAAGTTTTAGTTGCCGTGGCGCGTGAAAAAAGTTTTTCGCGGGCGGCGGATGTTTTAAATCGAACACAGCCTGCCGTCAGTCAGGCTGTTCGGCGCCTTGAACAGGAAATCGGCGAAAAACTTTTTGACCGCTCATCAAAAGACGGAACTTTGACGCTTGCGGGCGAATTGCTCCTCGATTACGCCAAGCAAATGCTCAATTTGCGGCAGACGGCGCATAACGCCATCCGGGAAATGCGCGATCTTCATCACGGCAAAGTGACGATCAGCGCCAACGAACACACGGTTTTTTATCTTTTGCCCGTAATTGAGGAATTCCGCAAGCTTTACCCGCTGATCAAGGTCGAGGTTCAGCGCGGCGTGGCAAGCCGGATCCCGAAGGAAATTATGGCGCGCGAAGCCGAGCTCGGGATCGTTTCCTTTAAACCGAGCGATAATTCGGTTGTTTCGACGAGCGTTTTTTCCGACGAGCTGGCGCTGATCGTGGCGCCGAATCATCCGCTTGCCGGTAAATCGAGCGTTTCGGTCAAAGAGCTCGGCGTCGAAACATTTATCGCGCACAACGCGCCTTCGCCGTATCGTGAAAAGGTCATCGAAACTTTTGAAAAATACCAGACAAAGCTCAATATCTCGGTCGAGCTGCCGTCGCTCGAAGCGATCAAAAAACTGGTTGAAACGGGAATCGGCGTCGCGCTCGTGCCGAAACTGACCGCGCAGAGCGAGATCGACAGCGGGCAATTAAAGGCTCTCGGCGTCAAGGAAATGAAACTGGAACGAAAGCTCAATATTATTTACCGCAAAAATTCGGTTTTGTCGCACGCCGCGAAATCTTTTTTGAAACTGGCGAAAGATATGGGCAAGTGAGAAAAAATGGAAATGGAAAGTGAAAAGCGGAAAATTTAAGACTGTTATCAGCTCAATTGAATTTTCCATTTTCCATTTTCCACTTTCCGTTAAAAAAGCTATTGATTTACCGGAAAATAAGTTAGAATATGTGGCAAGTTTGCCGAAGGGCGAATTTGCATTCAAGATTCTTATAAAACTCGGAAAAACGATAAAATATGAGCGAAAAGGATTTTACCGAAGCACTTGCGCCTTCGGAAAAACGCCAATCAGACCGCAAAAAACTGATTGTTGACGTAAATTTTGACGGCGGCGACGCAACCGGCATCGCCAACACCCGCGACATCGGAATCGGCGGGCTTTATATGACGACCAACGCCCGGCTCGAAACCGGAATGCCGATCTTTTTACGGATGACGATCGGCGGAAAAGAAATATCTTTAAGCGGCGCAGTTGTTTACACCGATCCCGGACAAGGTGTCGGCGTCCGTTTTCACAATGTCCCGGAAGAAACCGCCGAACTTTTAAAACAGGAATTGGCTTAATTCAGTGAATAGCGGATAGTTGAAAGATGATAGTAAAAAAGAACTTTCCGCTATCCACTTTTAACAATCAACTCAAGGGGAAAGAATATGTTTAAGCAATTTACGCTTGGGATCGAGGAAGAATTTCAGATTATTGACCCGGAAACACGGGAATTAAAATCGCACGTTTCGGAAATTTTGGAAGAAGGTAAATTGCTTCTTGGCGAAAAGATCAAGCCTGAAATGATTCAATCGATGATTGAAGTCGGGACGGGCGTTTGCGCGAATATTCAGGAAGCGCGTGAAGATATTACGAAACTGCGCTGTATTATTTCGGGCTTGGCGAAGAACAAAGGGATGGCGATCGTCGCGGCTTCGACGCATCCTTTTTCAAAATGGAGCGATCAAACGATTTTTGACGATGAACGCTACGAATTTATCGTCGAAGAATTGCAGATGGTCGCGCGTAGTTTGTTGATTTTCGGTCTGCACGTTCACGTCGGCATCGAAAGTCTCGAACGCCGTATTCAAATTATGAACGCGGCTCGTTATTTTTTGCCGCACGTCCTTGCTTTAACTACTTCAAGTCCTTTTTGGCTCGGGCATAACACGGGTTTGAAATCGTATCGCTCGGAAGTTTTCAAAAAGTTTCCGCGCACGGATATTCCTGATCATTTCGAGTCTTATTCGCAATATGAAAACTACGTTAACCTGCTGATCTCGATGAATTGCATTGATAATGCGAAAAAGATCTACTGGGATTTGCGCCCGCATCCGTTCTTCCCGACGCTAGAATTCCGCGTTTGCGACATTCCGACCCGCGTTGACGACACGATCGCCGTTGCCGCGCTTTTTCAGGCAATTGTCGCGAAACTTCATGCGATGATCGATAAAAACTGGGGTTTTCGTCTTTATCATCGTCGCTTGATTCAAGAGAACAAATGGCGGGCGATTCGTTATGGTTTGGACGGTAAATTGCTCGATCTGGGCAAACAAAAAGAAGTTCCGGCGCGTGATCTGATTCGTGAACTGCTCGATTTTGTTGATGATGTCGTTGACGAACTCGATTCGCGCAAGGAGATCGAACATATTCACACGATTCTCGAACGCGGCACTTCCGCCGACGAACAGCTCAAGGTTTATCACGAATCAGGCGAAGACTTTTTGCCCGTAGTTGATATGCTCTTGAAAAATACGCTCGAAAATGTGCCTGAGAATTGTTTTGATTAAAAAAACGAAATATTTTATATCGTCTGGACAATAAAATTTTGAAAGAAAATGCACGAAACAATCATTGAATTGTTTCGTGCATTTTCGCATAAAGTAATAATTTTAAGAGGAAAAAATAAATGTCTTGTAATGCGGAAGAATTAGCCGGAGTCGAGCTTTTTGAACTGCTCGATGCGGACGAATTAAACGAGCTCGCCGATGCCATCGACGAAAAAACTTTAGAAGCGGGCGAAGTTTTATTTGAGGTGGGCGACTTCGGCGAATCGCTCTATATTGTTGACGAAGGCACGGTCGAGCTTTATATAAAAGACACCACGGGGCAAAAGATCATCCTGAAGATCGCGGAGGAAAATGATATTTTCGGTGAAATTTCGATGCTCGACAACCGCCCGCGTTCGGCGACGGCGGTGGCTCTGACCGAAACCCGGCTTTTCGTGCTCGATCGCGATGATCTGCTTTTGCTTTTTCAGAAAAAACCCGATGCCGGACTGAATATGTTAGCCTCGATGAGCGGAATGCTTCGCGAAGCCGACAATCTTTTGCGGACGCGCGTTTCAAAGAACGTCAACGAGGAGATGGAAGAAAAACTTTCGCCTTTGCAGCGCGTTGCCGATTGGATCGCGTGGTTTTCGGGAAGTATGTATTTTCTCCTTCTCAACGCCGTCTGGTTTATCGTCTGGATCGCGATCAACATTTTCCCGACGGGCATCGAACAGTTCGACCCGTTTCCGTTCGGTCTGCTGACGATGATCGTCTCGCTCGAAGCGATCTTCCTTTCCTGCTTCGTGCTGATCTCACAAAACCGCCAGTCGGAAAAAGATCATATCCGCTCGGACATCGAATATGAAGTAAATATCAAAGCCGAACTCGAAGTCGCGCATCTGCACGAAAAAATCGATCACGTCCACGAACAAATGCTCGAAAGGTTTAATCACATCGAGCGAATCTTAAAGGTAAAATAACTGATAACGGATATTTATTTTCTTTCACTGTCGGTTACGTGCTAAGTGAAAAAAATCTGACAAGCCATAGAAACAAAACTGCAAGCGGAAACCACGCGGCTAATTTGGTCGTCGAAAAAAGGTCTCTGCGCCATTGATAGATTCTTTGAAGGTCGCTTTCGCTGCCCCTACATTTTTGTTCGGCGTTATTTATTGTGCTTGAGAGCTAATTTCAAAAAGTTCTCGAACAAAATGCGACCGTCGCGCGATTCGTTGACGTGCTGCCAGCGCGTCGGATTTTTGCTCCAGTCTTCAAAGGATTTTTCGAGATGAAACTGAACGGCGTAGATCATCTGACCTTCGGAGCGTTTGACCATCATCTGGTTTTTGCAGAGATAGGCAGTCGCGAGAAGCTTAAAACCTTCGGGAATGCCTTCGACCTGCAAGCCGTGATTTTGCCAGACACGCAGAATGTCGTCCTGCGTCGTGTATTCCTGCCAAACGCCACTTTCTTCGTTGGCGATGCCGTCGAAGATCGGGTCTGTCGTGTCGGTGATCTTGATAAAACGGTATTGATATTCGACGATTCTGCCGTCGCGTTTTTCCGACGGCTCTAATTTATCGAGCGTCGTCAGATCCTTGCCGAACGAAACGCCGACCAACTGGTGCGCTCCGCAAATGGCGAGAATCGGAATTTTTGTCTGTTTGACAAACTGCGCGAATTTTTCGAGGTGTGCCGGATTGTAATAATCGAAATCCGTCAAAGTTCCGCTCATCACGATCGCGTCGGGGCGAAATTGTTCGGCGGCTTCGGCGACTTCCGAGAGATGCACGGTCATCACTTTCGGCTGTTTGACGAGGCGAATGACGTTGTTGGCGATGTTGTTGCAAGCCATCGCCGAAATCTTGTTTTCAAACCTGAGCTTCGTTTCCGTCGTGCCGTTCCAGTCTTTGTGAGCCAAATCAGACAGATCGGTTTCGTAGCGCAAACAATCGTTGACGATCAAAACCTTCGCGTGATTGATGCGTTTTTCGATCGGTTCGTAGCGGCAAAAAGCCTGTTTGTTATAGGGAAACGGCAGATTTATCGCCTCTTCCGTTTCTTTTGTAATTGTTAATCCAGCATCCAGCATAGTCTTTTCTATTGAAACAAAAAATCTCTCAACTGTCCATTTTAACATTTTCGAAAAATGTAACACGAGCGGACAAATTTAAGATGCTTTTTGCCTTTTTATTTTTGCCTTTTAACTTCTAAGTGTTGCGTTGTTTAGTCGATTGCTTGAATTCGGGCATCAATGAACCCGCGCCGATCTCTTCGATCTCCTGGCGGATTTCTTTTATCAAATGCGAGCGCATTCTGCCTTTTGCCGAAGGAATTTTGTCTTTTGTCGAGTTTTCAAACAAGAGAACGGTTTTATGCCAGGAGATTTCCAATTCGTCGGCGAGCAAAGAGATTTTTGTAATATCGTACGGCACGGCGATATCCTGACAGCCGATTCTCGCAAAAACCTGTAAATATCTGGCGGTTGATAAATCCGGACAGCTGAAGCGTTTATTCCCGATCTTTAGCTCGATTCCTAAAAGCGTGTGCTGAATGTCGGCGCGGTGTTCGGTTTGCGTAATATTGAGATGATAAGAACGCGTTCGCTGCGAGCGCACCTTGTCGCGGTAAATGGCGGGAATCCATTCGCCGTCTAATTGTTCACGAATCTCTGCCGCAGTTTCCATAACACCCTCAACGATTTGGGATTTTAGATTTCGGATTTTGGATTTGCTCACGCATCAACAAATTTGAGTTTATCCGAAGCAACTTCAGAAAACAAAATAGCTCAGTCATCGAACCAATCCGAAATCTCAAATCCCAAATCCCAAATCGGACAGTTTTTCCTGCAAAGAAACAAAATATTTTCCGACGTGAAAGCCGTCGGCGATCGCGTGATTGACTTCGACCGAATGCGGCAGTTTCTTTTTGCCCGCGTCGTCAAACATTTTGCCCCAAACCATTCGCGGAATCGTGAATTTGTTATTCAGACGGCTCGCGTGCTTGAAGCTCGTGAATGAAACCCACGGAATGACCGAGCTGTAGATCAGATCAACGCGGTCGCGCATCACATCGAAGGTTTTCAGGCGCGTGTAGTTTTCGACCGCCGCTTTGCCCGCTTCGTTAAAGTCAAAGATGTTTTCCTGCATTTCGAAATAGCAGAACGAAAACGTCTCGTCGGGCTGCGCAATCGTCATCGTCGCGTGAATGCGTTCAAATTCAACCAGCCGGTCATCTTTCAGACGCATCCTGAATTCTCTGATCTGATTGACGGTTTCGAGGGAATAAAAAAGATTGGCGAGCGAGAATGAAAGTTTTTTCTCTTTGCAGAAACGATAAAGCTGGGTGACATCCAGATTGGCGGTGAGATTAAAAAACGGATCCGGGAAATCCTTAAAATACTCGTAGATCGTTTTTCGGTTCCAGTTTTCAATGTCAACTAATTTCATTATCTAAAAATATTCTGCCCGCGAAACACGCTAAATACACTAAAAAAAATCCTAAAATCTTTTCGCGTGTTTTCGCGCGCTTCGCGGGCAAATTCTATTTAACTTGCGCGGCTTGCACGGGCGGAGCAGCGGTTGTTTTCGAGAATTTCTCGATCACGTCGTTGCTGAAGATCCCGAAATAAAGCACGCCGAAGATCGTGATTAAAAGAACTGCCGCGACCGCCGCCGGAATTTTCGGCGCGAGCCAATCGGTCGTCCGTTCGCGGAAAAACATCACGACCACGAGACGCAGATAATAATACGCCGAAATTGCCGAGCCGAGCACCGCAACGATCACGACAACCGTCAAAAGCGGATTGTCCGATTCCAAAGCCGGACGGAAAACCAGCACTTTGCCCATAAAACCCGCCGTCAAAGGCAAACCGAAAAGCGAAAGCATAAAGAGCGAAAGCGTGAATGCCAGGACCGGCGATTTGAAACCGATACCGTTATAATCGTCAAATTCGGTGCGGCGGTCGTTTTTCTGTCCGAGCAGCGTGACGATTGCGAATGCGCCGAGATTTGTCACCGCATAGGTCAGCATATAAAACGCGACCGAAGCGATCGCCGCATCACGCGCTTCCGGCGTTTTGGCAACGCCCGCGCCGATGAAACCGACGAGTGCGTAGCCGGCGTGCGCGATCGAAGAATAAGCGAGCATCCGCTTGACGTTGTTCTGAACGATCGCCGCGACGTTGCCGACGATCATCGTCATCATTGCCATCACCGCGAGAGCCGTGATCCACGCGTCGTGCAGATACATCGAAGCCTGTGCGCCCGCGACGAGCGGAAAGCCGAGCACGAACACACGCACGAACGAAGCAAACGCCGCCGATTTCGAACCGACTGCCATAAATGCCGTGACCGGTGTCGGTGCGCCTTCGTACACGTCGGGCGTCCAGACGTGAAAGGGAACTGTCGCGACTTTGAATCCGAAACCGATGATGAGCATCGCGCCGCCGATCAAAAGAAGCGCAGGGAAGTTCGGATTAGCGATCTTCGCCGCAATTTCGGCAATATTGGTCGAACCGGTCGCGCCGTAGATCAGAGCCATTCCGTATAGCAAAAAGGCGGACGCGAACGAGCCGAGAATAAAATATTTCATCGCCGCTTCGTTTGATTTCAGGTCGGATTTTCGCAAACCCGCCATCACATACGTCGCGATCGAAAGCGTTTCGAGCCCGAGAAACATAATCACCAGATCCGAGCCGGAAGCCATAAACATCATCCCGAACGTCGCAAAAAGCAAAAGCGCGTGATATTCGCCCTCGGGCACTTTTTCGTTATCGACCCAGACCGACGAGATCAGGATCGTCACGGCGGTCGTTAAAAGGGCAACGATCGAAAAACTCATCCGCAGATTGTCGTTCGTGACCATCCCGTTCCACGATGTCTGGGGCGTCCCGGTCCACATCGAGATCAGGAAAAAAGCGGAGATCGCCAGACCGATCAATGAAATCGCGGTCGTCACGCCTTTCTGCCGGGGAACGAAACTGTCGTAAAGCATTACGAGAATGCCCGTGACGGCAACGATCGTTTCGGGCAGGATCGCCTGAATATTGACGTTCGGATTTAGTAACGGTTGAACTTGTAAAAATAAAGTATCCATTTTGCTGTTAAAAAACGCTTTATTGTTTTTTTGCGGCGTGCGGAAAAATCTTTTCGCCCGCCTTTATTTCAGTCTGTAAAAAATTTTCCTTCGGCGGAATCGTGCAGCTGAATTGGTCGTTCCCGTAAGCGCAGCTCGGATTGTATGCAAAATTAAAATCCAAGATCGTTTCGTCGCCCGAAGGAATTTTTATGTCCAAATATCTGCCCGCGCCGTAGGTTTCCTTGCCGTTGGTCAAATCTCTGAACGGCACAAAGAGCGAGCCGTTTTTCTTTGCCGAAGATTCGGATCGATAAACGTTCAAAGAAAAACTTTTGCCGCCGAGGTCAAATTTCAAAGCGCCGTATTTGAAATATTTGCGCGTTGTTCCGACCGTTGTCGGCATCATAAAGATCTGCTCGTCCGACGTTTTTTCAAGCTTTGCCCTGACCGCGAATTGCTTGTCCGGGTCGAAATATTCCAAGCCTTTGAATTTCAAAAAGTCCTCGTTCGTCAAAGGCGTTTCGCCGGCGTTGCGAAATGCTTTGTCGCGCGTTTCGCGAAATCTTTTGACATCGCCCGATTCGTCCTCCTGCGCTCTGGCAAAGCCGGCAAACGAGAACAGCAGAAAAATTGTCAAAATCGTAAATTTCATCAATGTTCCGCTTTCGGGGTGTTTTCCGTTTTTTCAACCGTGCCGCCCGCTTGTCCCATCACGCGTTCCTGAACGGCAACGACCGCTTCACGCGAACGGTTCAAAAACGGTTTCGGGAAAACGCCCATATAAACCATCAAAACAAGGAGCGGTGCGATCAGCCCGAGTTCGCGCCAGCTCAAATCCTTGAGCTTTTTGTTTTTCGGATTCGTGACCTTACCGAAGAAAACGCGCTGAACCATCCAGAGCATATAAACCGCCGCGAAAATCACGCCCGTTCCGGCAAACATCGTCGCAACGTAGTTCCAGTTCCAATTCCAGAGATGAAAACCGTCCAGAACCGTGGATTTCCACATTCCGAGCATGATCAGAAATTCGCCGACAAAACCGTTCAGGAAGGGCAAACCGATCGATGCCATCGTCGTGATCACAAAGATCGTCGCGTAAACCGGCATCACATTTGCCAAACCGCCGAAATCCGTGATCTGCCGCGTGTGTCGGCGTTCGTAAATAAATCCGACGAGCAAAAACAACGCGCCGGTCGAAATGCCGTGATTGAGCATTTGATAAAGCGCGCCCTGCATTCCATATTCGGTGAACGAAAACATTCCCAAAATAACAAAACCCATATGCGCGACCGACGAATAGGCGACCAATCTTTTGACGTCGGGCTGAACCATCGCGACGAGTGCGCCGTAGATGATCCCGACAATTGCCAGAATGATAAAGATCCACGCATACTCACGCGCCGCGTCGGGAAACAAGGTGAAATTAAAGCGCATCAAGCCGTAAGTTCCCATCTTCAAAAGCACGGCGGCGAGAATGACCGAACCGGCGGTCGGCGCATCGGTGTGCGCGTCGGGCAGCCATGTATGAAACGGGAAAAGCGGAACTTTGATCGAAAACGCGAGCGCGAACGCGAAAAACAAAATCGCGCCAGTGCTTCCGGCTAACACCAGTTTTCCTGCCTTCAAAGAGTTCAGAAGAACGACATAATCGAAAGTTCCAACGCCGGTTGCCTTAGCGTGCAGATAGTAAAGCCCGATGATCGCAACGAGCATCAGAAGACTGCCGAGAGCGGTAAAGATAAAAAATTTGACCGCCGAATAGATCCGGTTTTCGCCGCCCCAAACGCCGATCAGAAAGAACATCGGAACCAACGACGCTTCGAAGAATAGATAAAAAACGAGCAGATCGAGCGACACAAAAACGCCGATCATCGCGCTTTCGAGCAGGAGCAGAAAGACGAAAAAAGCCGTCCGCCGTTTTTCGACCGCGTGCCACGTCGAGATCACGGCGATCGGCATAATAAACGTCGTCAAAAGCACGAGCCAGAGACTTAAGCCGTCAACGCCGACGTGGTAATTCGTGTTGATCGCTTTGATCCACGGGATATTTTTCTCGAAGAGAAATCCGTTTGCCGAAACCGCACTCTTTTCGAAAAGCAAAAAAAGCGAAACCAGGAAATTGGCAATCGTAAAAAGCAGAGTCAGCCATTTTAAATCGCTTTCTTTCTTCCAAAACAGCGCGTGTCCGAGCGTGAATAATGCGCCGAAAACGGGAAGCAAAATCAGGATTGTTAAAAGATTTTCCGTTATGAAATCCATTTTTTTAGTATTCAGTAGTCAGTCTTCAGTAGTCAGCTTTTTCTGATTGCAGACCGCTGATTGCTGAAAACTATCGAATCAATTTAAAACCGTAATAAATAAAATATCCGATGACGATCAATCCGCCTGCCAGGATAAACGCGGCGTAGCTTCGGACGAATCCGACCTGTACGCGGCGCGCGATATTGCCGAGTTCGGAAACAAAATAGCCCGCGCCGTTGACGATGCCGTCAATAAAGCCGAGATCGAAGCCCTGCCACAAACCTTTGGTTGAAAAACGCGTCAGCGGGTCAACGATATAGCCGTTATAAAACTCGTCGATCCGCCACTTGTCTTCGAGAATCTTCGGCAGTTTGCGAAGCGGCGTTTTGCCGAAAAGGGCGATCCCGATGACGATTCCCAAAGCTGCCAAAACAACTGAAACAGCCGCTAAGACGCGTTCCCAAAACAGATCTTCCGCATTATGTTCTTCGTGTTTCTCGGTTGTGACGGCTTCGGATTTGCTTTCAGGCAAAGCGGTCGAAGGTTTCGCTTCCTTCGATTCAGCCGATTTCATTCCCGGATGTTCTTCGGTCGGATGTGCGCTCTTTTTCGCAATGATCGGTTCGAGAGTTTCTTCGAACACATTCGGAATCGCTCCGCCGCTCAAGGCGTAGGGAATTCCGACCAATCCGCCGACGGTTGAAAGAAACGCCAAGATAATCAGCGGAACGGTCATCGTCCAGGGCGATTCGTGCGGTTTGAAATCGTGCGGCAAATGATGATGATGTTCGTCTTCATCATCTTCGTCGTCATCGTGCGAAGCGTCCGCATGTTCGTCGTCCGAAGGAGCGGAATACGCATGAACTTCGGCTTCATCGCCGATCTCATCGTGAAATCTTTCTTTGCCGAAAAACGTCATCCACATCATCCGCGTCATATAAACGGCGGTCAAAACTGCGGTGAATAAACCGATGATCCACAAAATTTTGTTATACGGTGCGGGCACGTTCGTCGCCGCAAAAGTCCGGTAAAGAATTTCGTCCTTGGAGAAAAATCCTGCCCAGATCGGGATTCCGCAAATCGCCAGCCAACCCGCCATCATGGTGATCCACGTGATCGGCATATATTTTCGCAGTCCGCCCATTTTCCGCATATCCTGTTCGTGGTGCATTCCGTGAATGACCGAACCCGATCCGAGGAAAAGCAGGGCTTTGAAAAATGCGTGCGTCATCACGTGAAAAATCGCCGCGATAAAAGCACCGACTCCGCAGGCAAGAAACATATAACCGAGCTGTGAAACGGTCGAATAAGCCAGAACTTTTTTGATGTCGTTTTGCGCCAAGCCGATCGTCGCGGCAAAAATCGCGGTTGCGCAGCCGATGATCGCGACAATGAACATCGCCGTCGGCGCGTTCTGATAAATTCCGTTGCAGCGGACGACCATATAAACGCCCGCCGTGACCATCGTCGCCGCGTGAATCAATGCGGAAACCGGGGTCGGACCAGCCATTGCGTCGGGCAGCCATGTGAAAAGCGGGATCTGCGCCGATTTTCCGGTCGCGCCGATAAACAAAAGCACGGCGATCGAAGTGATGCCGCCCGCGATGATCGCGCCGCCCGTGAACGGGTCAGCCGCCATCTGCGCGATTAAGTTTAATGAGCTCGCGACCTTTGTTCCGTCAACGACCTTGTCGTAAAACGAGATCGAACCCGTCAGAGTAAAGATCAAAAAGACGCCCATCAGCACGCCCCAGTCGCCGATGCGGTTCATTACAAAGGCTTTTTTTGCGGCTTCGCGCGCTTCGTCCTTTTTGATGTAATAGCCGATCAAAAGATACGAACACAGACCGACGCCTTCCCAACCGACGAACATCAGCAGAAAATTATCCGCCAAAATCAGCGTCAGCATTGAGAACATAAACAGGTTAAGGTAGGCGAAAAAGCGGTAAAAGCCTTTGTCGCCGTGCATATAACCCGTCGCAAAAATATGGATCAGCAATCCGACGAACGTGATGAAACAGGCGTAAATTCCCGAAAGCCGGTCCATTCCGAGTCCGAAATCCGCGCGGAAATTGCCCGCCTGAATCCACGTCCAGAGATGGTCGAGCACCGGTTTTTCAGCGTGCAAAGCGCCGCCGTCGGCGACAAATGCGATGTAAAAGGCGACGATCATCGAAATGAAAATCGTCCCGCACGCAACCACGCCGCTGAAAAGTTCGTTTTTCAGCCGACCGCCGATTATCCAGTTAATCACTGCGCCCGCGAGCGGCGCGAAAATTATTAGACTTAAAAGATTGTTTTCAGTCATTATCTTTTGAATTGGTCAAATTGAGCATCATTTCGACCATTGTTTCTTTAAAACCTTTACGCTCGAAAAATCTGCGGGCAAACTCGTTTTTTGCCGCAACCGAAAGCATCAGCTTGTCGGCGCCTAATTCTTTGGCGGCTTCGATCGATTGTTCGATCAAAAGTTTTCCGGCATTTTCTCCGCGAGCCGCTTCCGTAATAAAAATATCGTGAAGCCAGGCTGCCGTTTCGAGTAAATTGGCGTAATCTATCGCCTCGTATTGAATATATGCGAACCCGACGATCTCGTCTTCGAGTTCGGCGACCAGAATCGCCGCATCCTTTGCTTCGGTCTGACTGCTGTAAAACTGCGCGGCACCTTCGATCGAAGCGATTTCGGCAAAGCGGTGCGGATCGTATTCCCGATGCTGCGCGAAAAGCCTGATCGCAAATTCGGCGACGCGTTTTGCGTCTTCCTTCGTCGCTCGCCGAATATTAACAGCCATACTAAAATCCGGAATCCGAATTCCACAATCCCAAATCGAATCAGTTTTTCAAAACACTTGCATCGTCAACGTCAACCGACACGCGGTTGCGGAAAAACGCGATGATGATGCCCAAGCCGACCGCTGCTTCCGCCGCCGCAACCGACATCACCATAAAGACGAAAAGCTGTCCCGTAACATCGGCGTAATGGCGCGAAAAGGCGACGAACGTCAGATTGACGGCGTTGAGCATCAGCTCGATGCACATAAACATCCCGATCGCGTTGCGTTTAAAGATCACGCCCGTCGCGCCGATGGCGAATAAAATTCCTGAAAGTGCTAAATAGCTTGCTAAACTCGGTTCCATACTTTTTGTTCGTGGTTTGTGGTTAGTGGTTCGTTGCTAGTTAGAAAATGCAACGAACCACTAACCACGAACGACTATCTTAAAGAGCAATTCTATAATCGTCTTTTTCGTCTGCTTCGTTGCGTCGTTCCAATTCGTTGTCAACGATCAAGGTCAGTTCCGGCTGGCTCAAACGCCGCACCAGGATCACGCCGCCGATAATCGCCATGAGCAATAAAACTCCGACGATTTCGACCGGCAAAAGATATTCGGTGTACATATTCGCGCCGATGTTCAAAGTTTTCCCGACCGTCTCATCAACGTTGACCGGCGTATGCGGCGATCGCTTGACGGCGAAAAAAACGAAAAACGTCTGTGCCAGCAGAACGATGCCCAAAAATCCGCCGAGCGCGTAAAGATAGTGCAGCTTTCGATATGGTTTATCTTCGTCGAGATTCAAAAGCATGATGACGAAAATCACCAAAACCATGATCGCGCCCGCATAGATTAAAATCTGCACGGCGGCGATAAACGGCGCGGCAAGCGTGACGTAAATGCACGACAACGAAATAAATACGCCGATCAGGGACACCGCGCTGTAGAGCGGATTGCGATGATAAACCGTCGAAAGCGCGCACGCGATCGCGAGTCCGGCGAAAACGAAAAATAAAGCAGTAGTTGCCATTTCTTTAAGGGATGAGGGATGAGGGATGAGTTTCGGAAAGATTTCTACTTTCCACTCTCCACTCTCCACTCTCCACTCAATCAACTATTCAAAAAATAAACGATTACAATCGTCAAAATCACATTCAAAAGTGCCAGCGGCAAAAGGAATTTCCAGCCGAAATTCATCAATTGGTCGAAACGAAAGCGCGGCAGTGTTCCGCGAATCCAGATGTATAAAAACAAGAACGCGCAGATTTTAACGATAAATCCGACGTGACTGATGAGCGCGTAAAGAACCGTTCCTTGTCCGAACCATGCTTCTAAACCAATAAATCTTGCCAGCCAATCAAGTCCCGGAATATACCAGCCGCCCAAAAAGAGCGTTACGCACATCACGCTCACGGTGAACATATTCACGTATTCCGCCATAAAAAAGAGCGCGAATTTCAAAGCGGAATATTCCGTGTGAAAACCCGCGACAAGCTCGGTTTCGGCTTCCGGTAAATCGAACGGCACACGGTTCGTTTCGGCGAACGCGGCGATCAAAAAGACGATAAAACCGATAAATTGCGGAATGATATACAATTTGAAAGGCGCCGTGGTTTGTTGACGAATAATCTCGCTCAAATCCAAACTTCCGGCAAGCATCACGACCCCGATGACCGATGCGCCCATCGCGAGTTCATACGAAATCATCTGCGCCGACGAACGAAGTCCGCCCATCAAAGAATATTTATTGTTTGACGACCAACCCGCGAGCGCGATCCCGTAAACGCCGACCGACGTGATTCCCAGAACGAAGAGCACGCCGACGTCGATCCGCGCAATCGTCAGCGGCATATCTTTCGCCTGTGCCGCTATGTAGGCGACCGCATCGCCCAAATAAGCGATTCCCTGAACCTTCGGTACGAGCCAGCTTAAAGGGTCGGTCAAATGCGGACCGAACGGGTAAACGACGATCGGCAAAAGCGCGCACGTCAGCGCGACGAGCGGCGCGAGAAAATAAATGAACTTCGTCGATTTGTCGGGAACCAGATCTTCCTTAAAGATGAATTTCAGCAAATCCGCGAACGGCTGCAAAACGCCCCACGGTCCGACGCGGTTCGGTCCGATGCGTCCCTGAATCCAGCCTAAAACCTTACGTTCCGCCAGCACGGTGTAGGCGACGATCATCAAAACGCCCTGAAACGCGAGCAGAATTCCCACAGCAAAAACGATGAATGGAAAAGCTGTTTTTAGAATGTTAATGGTGGTCTCATTCATACAAAATTAATAATCTACTTTCAAATTGACTCGATCGCCCACGCCGACGCTTGCCGCATCAGCGATTTCATCAACCCGCGCCGTTCCGTCCAAATTAAATTGCACGAGCGGCGAAACAAGCAGGTTTTCAGGCTTCGGATTGCCGTGTGCCAGCAGATGAAACTGCGCCGTTTTGCTTGTCATTGTTGTCAACCGATGCAATTTATGCCCGACACGTGGTGTTTCGGTAATCTTTTCAACCTCTGCGGGAAGGTTTTCAACGCTTGTCTTTAAAGCATCGGATTCCTTCGCTAAATCTTTTTTCGCGCTCAGCGCGTGTTTGACCTGAACGGGACGCGATTCGTCCTTCAAATTCGGGTAACGCAAGCCTTCGTAAGCCGCGATAGAATCGGCAATCGCCTTGAAAACCATCGTCGCCGAGAAGTTGTAACCGAAATCCGCGCCCATTTCGCGCGCGATCAAGCTCGTAATGACCCAATCGGATTTTGCCTGGTGGATCGGGTCGATCGCTTGCCGCACGCGTTGAACATAACCCATATTGTTCGTAAAGGTTCCGTCGATTTCCGCGAAAGAAGCCGCCGGCAAAACAACGTCGGCATATTCGGTTGTTGCCGTTTCAAAAAGTTCCTGCACGACGATAAAATCTTTATCGGCAAGCAGATGTGTATCTGCTTCCTGCAAGCTTCCGCCGATCAGCAACGCTTTTGAATTTTTCAAAACCTCGGCTAAGGATTTTTTGCCCGCCAACATATCGTTCGCGCCGACCGAATTGTTGTGAAGCGGCAGCGGATGAAGCAAAACGCGGCGGTTGTCGGAAGCAAAACCGCTCACCGAATTCGCCAGAACCGCCTGCGCTTCCGCTGACAGATCGCCGCCGAACATCACGACCAGATCGCCTTCGGTTTCGCCGATCGTTTTGAGCATTTCATCGAACGCGGAAATTTCAATGCCGAGTTTTTTCGCCGAATCTTTATCGATAGAACCGGCAAACGCCGCCGCGAAAGCGTCGTAAGATTTCGGATTAACGTGTAAAAATTGCGATGCCTGCGCCGCCAGCCGAATCGGCGTATCATTGACGACAATAAAATTCGCCCCGCTGTTGCGCACCGCCTGGCGAATCTGCTTTGCCGTAAATGATTGTTCTTCTTCGGGTTCGCCGCCGATCAATAAAATTGTTTTGGCGTAGCGAATTTCTTTGTGTGTTGCGAGCGGCGCAGACAAATTATCGAAAAACGGTGCTAAATCGTATGAATCGGCAACCGCGTAGTTATCCGAACCTGCGACTTCAACCGCAAATCTTTTAAGCGTGAAGATCGCTTCGTTCGTCAAACGCGAACTGGCAACGACACCGACATTTTTTCCGCTTTCCTTTAATTTTTCCGCAATCAGACTGATTGCGCTGTCCCAGGTTGCGGGAATCAGTTTTCCGCCTTTTTTGTAGCGGATCATCGGCGTTTTGAGACGGTCGGCGTGATTGATAAATCCGTGTCCGAAACGCGCTTTGACATCTAGGAATTCGCCGTTCAAGCCGTCAACATAACGGTCGCGCGCGACGATTCGATGCACCAAGCCGCCGCGTGAACCGATCGAGATCTGCATTCCGTCCGAGCCGTAAACATCGGTCGAAATCGTTTGGTCGAGCTCCCACGGACG